>JAILFH010000107.1 GCA_024697645.1 Prevotella sp. | reverse complement strand
GCGATAATCTGTCATAGCATGAGCAGATGGCATTCTGAATTTCAGGTGTGATTTTTTCTCTGATAATCACATCTGAAGCCTTTGTGTAATTATAACGTTCTGAAAATAGTTTCATATTGTTCTATAAATGAGAATTTACATATTCATTGTTCTGCTCATAGCGTCCTCTCAGCAAAGCCTTTTGCCGTTGGCTCAACTGATGAAACGTCGATGAGAAAGTTTTACGTTGTTTTGACTCACCATCGCATAGTGCATGGTGGTGTCTATCTTCACATGTCCTAAGAGTTTCTGCACTTGTTCGACGGGCATTCCCTTATCAATAGCCATCGTCGCCAATGTGCGACGGAACTTGTGTGGATGCACTCGCGGTACGTTGGCCTCTCTGCCAATCTTCCGTAGCCGTACCTCCACGCCCGAGATTTGCAACCGTTTCTGCGGATTGTTGAGCGACACAAACAGAGCCTCGTTCTGGTCGCTTCGCTCATTCAGGTACTGCTGGAGATGGATTTTGGCACGGGCATTGAAATAGACGATGCGTTGCTTGTTGCCCTTGCCGAACACCACACATTCTCGCTCCGTGAAGTTAATGTCCTCGCGATTGAGTTTCACCAACTCGCCGACACGCATACCTGTAGATGCCAGAAGGTCAACCATAGCCAGGTCGCGTGAACGGGTGCAAGTGTCACGAATGCTCTCCAACGACTCGTCGGAAAGCACCTCACGAACTTGTGTACCTGTCTTCACCTTGTGAATGCGTCGCACGGGATTCTTCAAAATGAAGTCCTCCTCTTCAAGCCAGGAGAAAAA
This sequence comes from Prevotella sp., assembly GCA_024697645.1. GTDB lineage: Bacteria > Bacteroidota > Bacteroidia > Bacteroidales > Bacteroidaceae > Prevotella. Next base: position 2,537 of record JAILFH010000107.1, on the reverse strand, counting down.
CGATGAAAAGATGCGTCGCACATTGTCAACCGTTACCTTGCTGGCATTGTGCTTTTGCTGAAAAACAGCCAAATATGCCCTGATGTCCTCGGTGGTGTAGTCGGTAAACCGCATGGGCATGTTATCAGCAAGCAGCTTGATAGTGTTGCGATAATAACGAATGGTGGGCTGGCTGCATCCCTCTACTTGCTTGGCAGAGAGGAAGGCCTTCAACAGTGTATCGTTGGATGTAGCCAACGACGGTGCCTGTTGCTCGCCCATGCTGACGGTGTACTTGCTGATGGACTTCAGCAGTACGCCATTCAGTTTCGCTAATTGTTCAACACTCAGAATTCCTGCCATTGCATTGCTGATTTCTAAAATTAGTTTCTCTTTCATTGTTCTCCGATATTATGTTGTTTTACGATAATAGCGAAGAATATGTTTTGCGCTCAAATCTTGAAGCCGATGCTACCCAGTTGTTTTCTGATCTCATCCTCTAACTGGTGACTCTGCTCAAAGAGACCGCTCAGTTCCGAGGTCAGCCGTTTCATCTTGTCCTCAAACGGTTCTCCGTCGTCTTCTTGCTCGGCTATACCCACATAGCGGCCAGGTGTGAGAATGAAGTCCTGCGCCTTGATGTCCTCAATAGAGCGTACCGCACAGAAGCCCTTCTCGTCTTCAAGCGTACCATTACGGAACTGATCGAATGTCTCAGCGATTCGGGCGATGTCTTCTTGCTGCAACTCTCGCACGGCACGGGTCACCATCGTGCCCATTTGTCGGGCATCGATGAAGAGCGTCTTGCCCGGCTGTTGTTTGTTGCGTGTCAGGAACCAGAGTGATACGGGGATGCCTGTAGAGTAGAACAACTGCGACGGCAGGGCGATAATGCCCTCTACTAAATCGGCCTCAATGATGCGCTGACGGATGTCACCTTCACCGCCTGTCTGAGATGACAAGGCACCGTTGGCCAGCACCAGGCCGATGCGACCCGTTGGCGAAAGGTGATGAATCATGTGCTGCATCCATGCAAAGTTGGCATTGCCGGCTGGCGGCAGTCCAAACTTCCAACGCTGGTCTTTCTCAAGCTTGTCTGCTCCCCAGTCGCTGAGATTGAAAGGTGGGTTTGCCATGATGAAGTCGGCCTTCAAAGTGGGGTGCTGGTCATTGAAGAACGTGTCGGCATACGATTGTCCGAGGTTGGCCTCCAGCCCACGGATGGCTACATTCATGTGCGCCATCTTCCATGTGGACGGGTTGGCCTCCTGACCATACACGCTGATGCCCGACAGTTCTTTCTGGTGGTTCTTGATAAACTTGGCACTCTGTACGAACATACCTCCAGAACCGCAGCATGGGTCATAGACACGGCCTTGGAAGGGTTTCAATATCTCAACGATGGTACGAACAATGCAACTGGGGGTATAGAACTCTCCAGCATTCTTGCCTTCCATTGAAGCAAACTTCTGCAAGCAGTATTCATAGACGCGACCTAACAGGTCTTTCTCTTCGCCGGAGGCATACATCTCGATGTTAGAGAAGAGGTCAACCACATCACCCAGACGGCGTTTGTCCAGCTCTGGACGGGCATAGTTGCCAGGTAGCACACCCTTCAACTTTGGGTTTTCACGCTCAATCGCCTGTAGTGCGTCGTCGATTATTCGACCAATTTCAGGCGTATGAGCCGAAATGCTGATGATGTTCCATCGCGCTTCCTGTGGCACAAAGAACACACCGTCTGCTTCATACTCGTCCTTATCCTCTACATCAGCATACTCATCTTCCGACAGTTCTTTAAACTTCACTTCAAATTTGTCGCTGATGTACTTCAGGAATATAAGACCGAGCACCACGCCTTCATACTCCGAGGCATTCAGGTTGCCACGCAGTTTGTCGGCAGCTCGCCATATCACCTCTTCAAAACCAATCGAGGTTGTATTCTCGTTCTTTTTCTTTGCCATATTCTATTCGCTATCACATTATTGAGTAATAAGGGAATTCACCTTTTCTATATAAGATTTATACTCCCGAACTATCAGTTCCTTAATGTCGACTTCTAATAAGTCTGCTATCTTTAGTAGACTTGCAACATCTGGCTGAGAGGAATTTGTACACCATTTAGAAACAGTGGAGGGCTTGACACCCATTTGCTCCGCAAGCCATTTATTGGTACGTTTTTTCTCTACCAATACAACTTTGATACGATTTATATCTTCCATTTCATTCGATTTTTATGGCACAAAGGTAGTGAAAATAAATCACTTTTTCGAAAGAAAATCATTTCAACTTGCATAGGCGTCCCCTTTTTTATGCGATATTACGAGTTTTGCCTTATCAAAAGTCATTTTACCATCATCTAACACTCTTCGGAGATAGATGTAAAAGGTGTTTTGTGAATTGTTGGTTCTAATTGCCCTCTTCGTTAGAACCTATTTTGAAATGTGAGGGCAGAAATGGCTGGTTGTTGATGCGATTTTCTTCTTGGAGCTTGCATCACTCTAATTTTGCATTCGATTTCGTGGTGGTGCCTCGGGTTTCAAGATTGTCGGACTCGA
>JAILFH010000026.1 GCA_024697645.1 Prevotella sp. | reverse complement strand
CGACTCGTACGTCTCTTACCTCGAAGGCTGCACGGCTCCGATGCGCGACGAGAACCAGTTGCATGCCGCCATCGTTGAAATCATTGTCAACGATCGCGCCGAGGTGAAGTACTCCACGGTGCAAAACTGGTATCCCGGCGATGAGAACGGCCGTGGAGGCGTGCTGAACCTCGTGACGAAGCGTGGCGATTTGCGCGGCGTAGACTCAAAGCTCTCGTGGACACAAGTGGAGACGGGCTCGGCCATCACGTGGAAATATCCCTCGTGTGTGCTCCGCGGCGACAACAGCGTTGCCGAGTTCTATTCCGTTGCCGTGACCAACAACTACCAGGAGGCCGACACCGGTACGAAGATGATTCACATGGGGCGCAACACCAAGAGCACCATCATCTCAAAAGGTATCTCGGCAGGCCACTCGCAGAACTCCTATCGTGGCTTGGTCCGTGCCACAGCGAAAGCTGAGAACGCCCGCAACTACTCCTCCTGCGACTCGCTGCTGCTGGGCTCCGACTGCGGCGCCCACACATTCCCCTACATGGACGTGCACAACCCCACGGCCATCTTTGAACACGAGGCCACGACGTCGAAGATTTCCGAAGACCAGCTGTTCTACTGCAACCAGCGTGGCATCCCCACGGAGCAGGCCGTTGGACTCATCGTGAACGGCTATGCCAAGGAGGTACTCAACAAACTACCTATGGAGTTTGCCGTTGAGGCCCAGAAACTCCTCAGTGTCTCGCTGGAAGGAACTGTAGGATAGGAGGGGAGCCACAAAGAGTGTCGTCTACACTCCTCCACTCCTATACTCCTCCACTCCTAAAAATGAAATCGTAAATCATCAAATCGTAAATATAAATAAGGTGTTAGAAGTAAAGAATCTGCATGCCACCATTGCTGGCAAAGAAATACTGAAGGGCATTAATCTCGTCATTCGCGATGGTGAGACGCATGCCATCATGGGCCCGAACGGCTCTGGTAAGTCAACGCTTTCGGCCGTGCTCGTGGGCAATCCTCTCTATGAGGTCACCGAGGGAGAAGCATGGTACAACGGCAAGAATCTTCTGGAGATGAAGCCCGAGGAGCGCGCCCATGAAGGGTTGTTCCTCTCGTTCCAATATCCTGTGGAGATTCCCGGTGTGTCGATGACGAATTTCCTAAAGGCTGCCGTCAACGAGAAGCGCAAGGCTCAGGGACTGCCCGAGCTGAAAGCCTCTGAGTTCATCAAGCTGATGAACGAGAAACGCCAGATAGTAGAACTCGACTCAAAGTTCACGCGCCGCTCCGTCAATGAGGGATTCAGCGGAGGTGAGAAGAAACGCAATGAGATTTTCCAGATGGCTATGCTCGAACCAACACTCGCTATCCTCGACGAGACCGATTCCGGACTCGATGTCGACGCGATGCGCATTGTGGCTGAAGGCGTAAACAAACTGCGCACCCCGCAGACATCCTGCATCGTCATCACTCACTACGACCGTTTGCTCGAAATGATTCGGCCCGACGTGGTTCATGTGCTCTATCAGGGACGCATCGTCAAGACCGCCGGTCCGGAATTAGCAAAGGAGATTCAGGACCGCGGCTACGACTGGATTAAGGAAACCATTGATCGCTGACCCTCACGAACTACCATCAACAATGAATGCCGAGAAACAATATATAGAACTCTTTGAGCAGTGCCACTCTCTCATCTGCAGTCATTCTTCAGATGTGATGAACGCCGTGCGCCAACGTGCGTTCGACGATTTCAAGCGTCTGGGGTTTCCTTCGCGCAAAGTGGAACGCTACAAATACACCAATATCGACGAACTGTTCGCACCGGATTACGGATTGAACCTCAATCGCTTCGAGATTCCCGTCAATCCCTACGACGCGTTCAAATGCGACGTGCCCAATCTTTCCACCCTACTCTATTTCGTAGTTAACGATGCGTTCTACGACATAGCGAACCGACGCCCGGCTGCAAGTCTGCTGCCCGAGGGAGTTATCATTGGTTCTCTTCGTGACCATTCCTCAACGGACTCACCCATTTCCGCGACTCTGAAGCGTCTCTACGCACAAATTGCTAATACCGCTGATGATGCAGCAACAGCGCTCAACACGATGCTCGCACAAGATGGTCTGCTGGTCTATGTGCCTCGTGGCGCTAAAGTAGACAAGGCCATTCAGGTCATCAACATTCTGAAGAACCCATCGCAGGAAAGCCTCCCGTTCATGGTGAACCGCCGCGTGCTCATCATTCTCGAAGAAGGGGCTGAAGCAAAATTGCTCTTCTGCGATCATGCTGCCGACGACAACCTTTTCCTCACCACTCAGGTCATTGAGGCTTATGTGGGCGAAGGGGCTCAACTCGACCTCTATTGCCTCGAAGAGACTCATGCGAAGAACATCCGCGTGAGCAATCTCTATGCTGAACAACAACGCGATAGCCGTCTTCGCCACAATGTCATTACACTTCATAATGGCACGACCCGCAACCGCGTTGATGTCGACTTGAAAGGCGAAGGTGCTGAATGCTGGCTGGGAGGTTGCGTAATTGGCGACAAGCAGCAGCACATTGACAACAACACGCTCATCACGCATCACGTGCCACAGTGCACAAGCCATGAACTCTACAAATATGTTCTCGACGATGACTCCACTGGTGCTTTTGCCGGACGAGTACTCGTGAAACACGGAGCACAGAAGACTTCATCGGAGATGCGCAATCAGAATCTTTGCGCAAGCGCCGCTGCCCGCATGTATACCCAGCCGATGCTCGAGATCTATGCCGACGACGTGAAGTGCTCGCATGGATCCACAGTGGGTCAACTCAACGACGCTGCCTTGTTCTACATGCGTCAGCGTGGCATCAGCGAGCGCGAAGCCCGTCTGCTCCTTCAGCAGGCTTTCGTCACGGAAGTGATCGACAATATCGCACTTGAACCCCTTCGCGACCGTCTCCGCTATCTCGTCGACAAGCGATTCCGCCGTGAACTCAGTCATTGCGAAGGTTGTCAACTCTGCAAATAAGACAAGAGCGAAAAACATGTCGTCAACTTTATAGAACAAAAGAAGATTCAATAGCCATAGAAGGTGGCAGTCAGATAGTTTTCTGGCTGCCACCTTATCTATTATAAAGGCTATCACGATAAATAATATGGTCTGCCGCAAATAAGAAAATCTACTTCTTTATCTGCAATCAGAAACTTATAAGAAGCGTCTTCGATTTAACCTTCTTTAACGGACAGATTTGTAACTTTCAGTCTTTTTGAGTCGTCGTATGTTTAGTAAGAGGGTACTAGGTGGGAAATGTTCCCAACCCATAGAAACCTTCGAATAATAATTCCAAAATGGACTACAAGTACATCGACCAACTGCTAGAGCGCTACTGGGTTGCGCAGACCACTCTCGAAGAAGAGGAAATTCTGCGGGCCTTCTTCAGCCAGATTGATATTCCGGCTGAACTGGAGCAGTATCGCCCATTGTTCGTCTACGAGCATACGGAAAAGCAGTCGGACGTATTAGGCAGCGACTTCGACGAGCGCATCCTCGCCATGATTGACGAGAAGGATGAGACGAAGAATGAGAAGAAGGTTGTCAAGGCCCGCACGATTTCGATGCGTCAGCGCTTGATGCCGCTCTTCCGCGCAGCCGCTGTTGTTGCTATTATCCTTACGCTGGGTCAGGCCGCACAGGTTCCCTTCCAGCAGAAGGACGATGAAATGCAGATGGCAGGAACCGAACAGCAGGGTGAAGGCGTCAATGTTGCACTGGGTGTTGACTCAACGACTATCGACACGATGCAGCAGAGCAATCTGAAGACCCAGCCCGCTGTTATTACGCCAATCGGCGTGAGCACTGAAGGAACTAAACTTCCTGACGTGGAGGGTTCGACTATCATTGAATGATATTTCTATGCTTTCTCTATAAATCAATGTTTAGTAAAACAGAAACTGTGAAGTTTCAATTTCTCTCAAATTTTTCATAACAAACTATGTTTGTGGAGGGCCGACGACCGAGCGAGTCATCGGCTCTCCCATTTTTTTGTTCAGTTTGTTAGACGGAAAAAGAATACTTCACTTCCACATCTTTCAATGCTCATTCTACATTTTACTTTATTTTCATAAAAGACCTACCGACCTACCATAACCCCTCGCAAACGCCCTCTGGCAAAGGGTTTCAAGCATGGTAGGTGTTCAGAGAAGACCTACCATACACCTACCATAGACCTACCATAGAACAAGCAGTCTGAAACCTTGCTGAACCAAGAGCCATCTTCCACCCATTTATTTCATAAGCCTCTGATTTCCAACGAATTTGCCCCAGTATCTTCCGTTAAATTTACTTCTTTACTCTTTCACTTTTTTACTTTTAAACATGGTAGGTCTATGGTAGGTGTTGAAAAAGACCTACCGTGCCTCAATCCCTTTATTCATCGGGGTTTGCGAGGGGTTATGGTAGGTCGGTAGGTCTTTTTCAAAAAAACTTTTTCCTTAGAAAATTTCCTCCCAAAAATTATCCTTTCCAACAGACTCTGAAAGTGAAAACTTTGCAGGAAAAACTAGAAAATATCGTAAAAACATACAAAGGCATCCTCTAGACTATAGAGAGATATGCTCTGTACCTTAGAAAACTATCCTCCGTAGGTATATAAAGACATGCTCTCTACCATAGAAAGGCATCCTTTCTAAGGTCAAAAGATATGCTCTATAGGGTCGAAATACATGCTTTACATAATCAATTGAAATGCTTTACATAATCTGAAAAAATGTTTTGGACAATCCAGAGAATTGATATGGGAAGTAAGAAATTGGCAAATGAAAATAGGAATCTTTATGAATTTACTTTGGAAGCAACCGAGAACTTTCCCAATCGGACAACAAAAAACAATGGCTGACACAAGGCCAGCCATTGTTGAATATTTGCTATTTGATAACTATCCGACAAGCGAATAGCATCAGGATTTACAGGTCGAATGCGCTATCGAGAGCCTCACTGAGGTCACGAGGTTCCTGATTGGCAGCGGGCTGCTGAGCAGGCTGCTCGTGGTGGTTATCGTGATTCTCATTACGATTCTCGTGGTTGTCGTTGCGCTGCTGACGACGATCGTTTCCACGACGGTCATCACGGCGGTCGTTACGACGATCATTACGACGCTCGTTGCGGTCTCCGCGTTCACCACGCTCGCCACGAGGACGACGCTCACGCTCAACATATCCCTCTGGTTTCGGGATGAGCACGCGGTGAGAGAGTTTGTACTTACCAGTCTTCGGGTCGATTTCAAGCAACTTCACATTAATCTTGTCGCCTTCCTTCAGACCTGCTTCCTCAACTGTCTCAAGACGCTTCCAGTCAATCTCAGAGATATGGAGCAGTCCGTCCTTACCAGGCATAATCTCAACGAAGCAACCATAAGGCATGATGCTGCGAACAGTACCCTCGTAGACCTCGCCTACTTCAGGAACAGCAACGATAGCCTTAATCTTGCGAACGGCAGCATCGATAGCGTCCTTATTGGGAGCACTAACCTGCACCTTACCTACGCCGTCAGCCTCATCGATTGTGATGGTAGCGCCAGTCTCTTCCTGCATCTGCTGGATGATCTTTCCGCCCGGGCCAATAACAGCACCGATGAACTCCTTCGGAATCTCGAAGGCCTCGATACGAGGTACGTGGGGCTTCAGTTCGGCACGAGGTTCAGCCATTGTGTCAGTGATGCAACCGAGGATGTGCTCACGACCGGCCTTAGCCTGCATAAGAGCCTTCTCAAGAATATCGAACGACAGACCATCGCACTTGATATCCATCTGTGTGGCTGTCAGACCATCCTTTGTACCAGTGGTCTTGAAGTCCATATCGCCCAGGTGGTCCTCATCGCCGAGAATATCGCTGAGCACAGCGTACTTATCTTCACCAGGATTCTTGATAAGACCCATTGCAATACCCGAAACAGGCTTCTTCATGGGAACACCTGCGTCCATCAGAGCCAGCGTACCAGCACAAACTGTTGCCATTGAACTTGAACCATTCGACTCAAGAATCTGGCTAACCAGACGAACGGTATAGGGGAAGTCTTCAGGAATCATGTCCTTCAGAGCGCGCCAAGCCAGATGACCGTGACCAATCTCACGACGACCAACACCGCGCTGAGCCTTTGCCTCACCCGTGCAGAACGGGGGGAAGTTATAATGGAGCAGGAACTTCATGTAGCCACGATCGAGCACGTCGTCAACAAGTTTCTCGTCGAGTTTCGTACCGAGTGTGCAGGTAGAGAGACTCTGTGTCTCACCACGAGTGAAGATACTGCTTCCGTGAGGCATGGGCAGAGGGCTAACCTCACACCAGATCGGACGAATCTCGTCGGTCTTACGACCATCGAGACGAATACCCTCGTCAAGGATGCAACGGCGCATAGCGTCGCGCTCCACGTCGTGGTAGTAGCGGTCCATCATTGCATATTTCTCCTCGAGTTCGTCCTCGGTGAGATCGGCGTGAGCAGCGGCATAAGCCTCCTTGAAGTCCTCAAGAACCTTCTCGAAAGCCTCTGCACGAGCGTGCTTCTCAAGAGCCTGCTTCGTGATGTCGTATGCGGGCTGATAGCACTCCTTCGACATCTGCTCGCGAAGTTCCTCGTCGTTCACCTCGTGGTCGTATTCACGCTTCACGTCGGTACCAAGTTCCTTCGAAAGTTCGGTCTGCAACTCGCACATGGGCTTGATAGCATCCATAGCGGCCTTAAGAGCACCGAGCAAATCCTGCTCAGAAACCTCCTTCATCTCACCTTCCACCATCATGATGTTATCAGCAGAAGCACCGACCATGATGTCCATATCGGCCTGCTTCATCTGCTCGAAGGTAGGATTGATTACGTATTCACCATTAATACGTGCTACACGCACTTCACTAATGGGGCATTCGAAAGGTATGTCTGAACATGCCAGAGCAGCAGAGGCGGCAAAACCAGCAAGAGCATCGGGCTGATCTACACCGTCGGCAGAAAGCAGCATCACGTTGACAAACACCTCAGCATGATAGTTGCTGGGGAAGAGAGGGCGCAGCACGCGGTCTACGAGGCGACTGGTGAGAATCTCATTGTCGCCTGCCTTACCTTCACGCTTGGTGAATCCACCAGGGAAACGACCGGCAGCACTGTACTGCTCGCGATAATCAACCTGCAAAGGCATGAAATCTGTTCCAGGGACTGCATCTTTTGCGGCGCAAACAGTGGCGAGGAGCACGGTGTTGTTCATGCGGAGAACAACGCTTCCGTCGGCCTGTTTTGCCACTTTTCCGGTTTCAATTGTGATGGTTCTTCCATCAGACAACTGAACACTTTTTGTAATTACGTTCATCTAAAAACTTTACTTTTTTCTATAAAACATCTAAAAAATTGTCGTTGACTTTCATTAAGCCGCGCAAAATTACACAAAATATGGCTAAATCACAAGTATTTAGCCACATTATTATTGTTTTTTAATGATTTGCGCGCCCGCGAGGGGCTACTCTGATAGAATTCCCTGACTTAGAAGGCTGCGATAAGTTCCTCGTTGGAATAGGCGTCAGCACCATAGCAAGTCTTCAGGTAAGCGAGTCCGTTCAGGTAGTCTTCCTCGGTGAACGAATCGGTAGCCTGCTTGGCAACGACAACGTCATAACCCAGGCAGAAAGCGTCGGCAGAAGTGTGACGAACGCACATGTGAGCATGCAGACCGGTCATGATGACAGTCTTCACGCCGAGTTCCTTGAGCAGAATGTCGAGGTCGGTCTGGAAGAAACCACTATAGCGGCGCTTGGGAACGACATAGTCTTTGTCAGAAAGTTTCAGTTCGGGAATCACCTCGGCGCCCTTAGTACCAGCAATAGCGTGGTCGCCCCAGATGATGAGTTCGCGGTCGATACCAGGCAGATGGGCATCATTACAGAAGATAACGGGTACTCCTGCGGCGCGGGCAGCGTCAAGAAGTTCAGCAGTAGCAGGAACGATAGCCTTTCCACGATCGCATGCCAGTGCACCAGTTACGAAGTCATTGAGCATATCAACGACCAGAATTGCGGGTTTGTTCAGTTTTTCCATGTTGTTTCTATGTTTAAATTGTTCATGTATAAAATCGCTATGTGCGTGCAAAGTTAGGAAAAAAGATTGAATAATGTTCGTTTCTTCAATCTTTTTTAGTACTTTTGCAGGCAAAACAGTTACATTGATTGACATGAAACAGTTTATCAACAGAATTTTCGGAGGCATGACGGCTGTGGCTGCCGTGCTCATCATCAGTTCGTGTACAGGCAAAAGTTTCAACATCAGCGGAACAATCACCGAGGCCGACGACTCCACGCTCTATCTGGAGCATATGAGTCTGGCAGGCCCAGTGGCTATCGACAGCGTGAAGTTGAGCGAGACGGGGCACTTCTCTTTTAGTGGCGCTGACCCCGAGGCTCCTGAATTCTATAGATTGCGCATTGCTGGTCAGATTATCAATCTGGCCGTCGACTCCACCGAACAGATTGAGGTGAATGCGCAATATCCCACGATGTCGGCTGTCTATGATGTTAAGGGATCTGACGAGTGTGCCAAAATTAAGGATCTCGCCCTGCAGCAGATGGATCTACAGCGTCGCATCGACGCAATTGTGGCTGCTCCCGACCTGGGTGTAGAGGCTGTTCGCGATAGCGTGGAGAGCGTGCTGAATACATATAAGAACAATGTGAAACTTCAGTACATTTTCCGCGAGCCGATGCGTGCCTATTCCTACTTTGCACTGTTCCAGACAGTCCGTCTGGGACAAATGGAGTCGCTCATCTTCAATCCCCGTTCGTCGGAGGATGACGTGAAGGTGTTTGCTGCCGTTGCAACTTCGTGGGACACTTATTATCCGAAGGCTGAACGAGGAACAAACCTTCACAATATTGCTATCGAAGGCATGAAGAACGTGCGAATCCTGCAGAACAATCAACTTGCAAACATTGACCCGAACGTGGTGAATGTGTCGAACGTGATTGACGTGAATCTTCCCGACAACAAGGGCCGTCAGCGTCGTCTGACCGAACTGAAGGGTAAGGTGGTGCTGCTCGACTTCCACGTGTTTGCCGCTGAAGGTAGCACGGAGCGCATCATGCAACTGCGCGAAATCTACAACAAATATCACGCACAGGGACTTGAAATATTCCAGGTGTCGCTCGACCCGGATGAGCATTTCTGGAAGACTCAGACGGCTGCCCTGCCTTGGATTTGTGTTCGCGACGAGCGTGGAGTTCAGAGCGAGTATCTGATGTCGTACAACATTCAGTCGATACCGACGTTCTTCCTCGTTGGTCGCAACAGCGACCTCGACAAGCGCGATTCTCAGATCAAGGACCTCGACGCCGAGATTCAGTCGCTCCTATAAGAGCCGCTCAGTCCTTCCCTTATCTTAGCGGGGAAGTGAATATATTCCTTACGAAAGGACCGGAACTAATTGTTAATGCTGAAAAAACTTTTGGTCATCCCCTTACTGCTGTTCGTTCTGACCGCGAATGCGCAGACTTTCAGCATGGAAACCGTCAACGACTCGGTTAGTTATCTTGTGCTAACGACCGATTCCACGACTGACCGATGGCAACTTCCCTACCCTGTCTATCAGTTTCAGGTGGGCGATGTGAATGGGAACGGAAGCGAAGAGGCAATGGTCGGAGTCATCAAAAAAACGCGGTTTCATCGGGACTTTGGCCGCCGTTTATTCATTTTCAAGAACTACAACGGACTGATTCGACCGCTTTGGATGGGATCAAAACTCGGAGGGCATCTCGAGGATTTCAGATTCATTGAATCTCGAGGAACGAGGAACGATGAAGGAGGAGCGAGGAATGAAGGATGTGGAACAATTCGTGCCCTCGAAACAGGAAAGGACGGAACTTATACTATCTCCGATTACCGGTGGGAAGGTTTTGGAATGGTTTTCGACCATTTCATCGAAAAGAAAATTAACCAGAAAGATAAAGCATATGAAAAATTTCATCTTGACCGCACTGACACTGCTTCTGAGCATCAGCGCTAATGCACAGCAAACAAACAAGCACGTCTATCTGCCTGGAAAGAATCATCTAGATGTGGAGCAATTCATCAAGCCGATTGACACCAATATGGATATTAGCCGCCTTTCTTTGGCTGAACTCCGTGTTTTGCGTAATGCCTTTGCTGCCAGACAAGGCTTCGTCCTGAAGGATGCTGATTTGCGCCACATTTTCTCACAGACATCGTGGTACGACTCGCTGGTCTGGAACTCTTATGACCTGCCTGAGGAAAAGATGGCACCCGACGAGAACGACTGGATGTTTTTCAGTGGATACACCGATTATGGACAGCATGTGAAACTCACTCCCCAGGAGCGTAAGTTCATCAAGAGAATCATCAATCGCGAAGAAAATCTGAGATGGAAGGGTGGAAACAATATGCCTGAAGGTTGGCGTTTCCGCGTTGACAACATCCTGAATCCATTCCAGTTGGAATCGATGGACAAACTTGAGGAGTCGCTCGGACGCAACAGTTTCGCCATCGTACCTGGACCACTTGCCCAACTCTTCCATGTGTATGAGAAGAACGACTATGTTGACTTCCCTTCATTTGTCACTACCGACATCTACCTGCAACTCTTCCACCTCTATTTCGACTGTATGGTGCGCGAGATGGAACAGAACGGACTGAGTCAGGCTGTGGAGAAGTTCTGTAAGGCCATGAAAGGGCGCACTACAGGTTGGAATCGTGCCTATTTCACAATTGCCGAGTCTCTCATCACTGGCAAGGAACCACAGATTGTCGACAAGGAATATGAACAGCAGATTCTCGATGAAATCGCCAATATTACCCGTTCTGAAGACAATATGTCAGAATTTCTCGACTACAAGAATGCAAAGTTCGGCTACTCACTGTTCCGACCACGTGGCCACTACACCCGTAATGATACGCTCGGTCGCTATTTCCGTGCAATGATGTGGCTGCAGCATGTTCCTTTCGGTACTGATAAGCCCGCACAACTGAGGAATGCCATCATCTTGGCTAACGAAATCGGTTGCGACAATGAACTTCGCCAGATATACGACCAGTTGTTCGAACCCATGACCTTCCTTTTCGGAAAGCCCGACAATCTGACGATTCTTCAGGTTTACGACGAAATCCAAAAAGTAGGACTTCCGTTAGAAAAACTGTTGAAGAACAAAAAGGCTATGGCTGCATTGCAAAAAACTCTCGATGAAATGGGCGAAAAACAGACTCGAATCCGTCCAAAGTTCGAGCGCACAAGCCACGTGAAAATCAATCTGATGCCCCAGCGCTATACGCCCGATGGAGAGGTGATGAACGAGATGATTGACGCAAAGAACGACCCAACTCATCGCGCAGCACCGAGTGGACTCGATGTGTTTGCCACGATGAAGGCAGGAATTGCAGAACAGATTCTGACAGGAGAACTGCACGTGCAGGACGCATGGTCGGAGTTTATGCCTATGCTGACCAAGATGAAGGCCCGCATGCAGGAGATTGACTGGCAGGAAACGCTGAGCAACCGATGGATGTTGGCGTTAAAGACACTTCAGGACACCACCTATTATCATCGTTTCAACATCTATGATGAAAACGAGAACCAATTGCCAGCCTTCATGCGTACAGACCAGTGGGCAAAGAAAAATCTGAACACCGCATTAGCATCATGGGCTGAACTGAAGCACGACGCAATCCTCTATGCAAAGCAGCCGTTTGCAGCCGAATGTGGTGCGGGAGGTCCGCCATCGCCAGTGGTAAAAGGCTATGTAGAGCCGAATATTAACTTCTGGAAGCGAGCCGTTTCCTTGAATATTGCCCTTGAAGAATTTATGGCGAAGTACAATCTGAAGACCAACAAACTGATTTCAACGGGTGAACGCATCAGCGAACTGGCTGAATTCCTGCTGAGTGTCAGCCGCAAGGAAATAGGGCCATTTAGCAATCTAACCGATGAGGAATACAACCAGATAGAAATTATCGGAAGCACCATTGAGAACATTTCGCTCGACCTCATTCGTGAGCCTGACCAATTTCTTGACGGATGGGACAACGTGCAAGGTCCCGACAAAAGCATTGCCTGCGTTGCCGATGTCTATACAGCCAATGGCGACAACAATCCCAACAAGTCGATACTCTATGGCGCCACAGGACCTGCTTATGAGATTTACGTTGTTGTTGACATCGATGGTGACCGCTATCTCACACGTGGAGCAGTATTCTCCTATCGTGAATTCCATCGTCCAATGACTGAACAGCGTTTAACCGATGAAGAATGGCAAGATTTGCTGAAGCAACGTCCTCGAATGGGAGAACCCGACTGGATGCAAGAAATCATTGTTCCTGTCAATGGTGAATTACAAGACAATGAGACGTTCTTTTACAGTTCTGGCTGTTAGCCTACTGACAATACAAGCGTTCGGCGTGCCATCGGAAAGAGATGACACGCTGGACATTATTTTCACTGGTGACATCCTGCTCGACCGTGGGGTGAAACCATATCTGGATTATGGTGGTATGCATCAGGTTATTCCCGATGAAACCGCCGTTTTTTTACGTTCAGTAGATATCGTCGTAGGCAATTTGGAGTGTCCAGCAACTACAATTCACCAACCCGCTTTCAAACGCTATGTCTTTCGAGGTGAGCCCCAATGGCTTGACAGTCTTCGGTCTTATGGATTCACCCATCTGAACCTTGCCAATAATCACAGTGTTGACCAAGGACGACAAGGATTAAGAGATACGCGACAAAACATCCTGCGGGCAGGACTGATACCAATTGGAGCCGATTCCACGATGACGGCAGCCGCAAAGCCTTTGCTGCTAACAACTCTTCCAATAGCCGCTTCGACTGATAAAGAAGTGAAAAGTGGTCGCCCTGTTTATCTACTTGCCAGCAATCGTTTGCCATTAGAGAGTTTTGCCTATCTTCCCGACCGAGAAAGTGTTAGTCAGGAACCATTTGACTCGTTGCTCAATCGTGTGCGAACGCTCAAAAAGTCCGATTCCACCGCAGTTGTCATCGTCACTTTGCATTGGGGAGGTGAACATATGCAGAAGCCTCTGCCACAACAGCGATTGGAAGCACATTCTCTCATTGATGCAGGCGCAGATGTCCTTATTGGGCATCACCCTCACTGCCTGCAAACAATAGAAGATTACAAAGGGAAAAAGATTTATTACAGCATAGGAAACTTCATTTTCGATCAGCAAAAGCCTTTGAACACTGAAGCCTGCGTCGTACGCGTGCGCATCACACAAAATAATATGGTAACTGAAACCATTCCTATCCACATTGACCATTGCGCCCCAAGATTGATTCACAAATAATTCTTACCGAAATATTCAAATAATCCCCGATTTATTCGTACTTTTGCAGCAAATAATCAAGATCAAGATGAAACATCCATTAGATAAATTCCAGTTTTGTCCTGTTTGTGGCAGTAGCGA
The DNA here is from genome assembly GCA_024697645.1 of Prevotella sp. Classification (GTDB taxonomy): domain Bacteria; phylum Bacteroidota; class Bacteroidia; order Bacteroidales; family Bacteroidaceae; genus Prevotella. Next base: position 49,047 of record JAILFH010000026.1, on the reverse strand, counting down.
GTTCTACGTAAACAATTTCAAGAGTAAACGTTGCAATGCCTGTGGGTTCACTTATTATCTGAATCCAAGTGCGGCAACGGCAGCGTTTATCGTGAGCACCTCTGGCACAGAGACAGAACTTATAGAAAAACTTCTTGTAGCACGTCGGGGTAAGGAACCCGCAAAGGGAACGCTCGACTTGCCAGGAGGATTCTCGGATATGGACGAGACTTCGGAAGAAGGTGTAGCGCGTGAAGTTTTAGAGGAGACAGGTCTTCGTGTTACACGCACGGAATTTCTCTTCTCTCTACCCAACCGCTACGTTTATAGTGGTTTGGAGATTCCAACGATGGATATGTTCTATCGCTGTGAAGTTGAAACGGCAGACGGAAGCAAAAACGTGGAACAGGCGGCTCACGCAATGGACGATGCTGCCGAATTGATGTGGATTCCTATTAACGAGTTGCGACCAGAAGCCTTCGGACTGAATTCCATTCGAAAAGCAGTGGAGATTTTTCTTCATAGATTTGAACGCAAATAATTTTCTTCAATTCGCTCACTCAAGATAACTACACGAAACCGAGAAATCTTAAAAAAACTAAAAAAACTACTATATAATAAGGTGTAAGCAAAAGTTTTCTGTACTTTTGCGCCCTAAATGAATCGTATAACACAGGCAGCGTTCAGAATTCTGCCTGAAAAGAAATAGTGCTACAGAACAATATGCAAAAGAATTTAGTGATTGTAGAGAGCCCGGCAAAGGCCAAAACGATTGAGCGTTTTCTGGGCAAAGACTTCAAGGTGATGTCCAGTTATGGACACATTCGCGACCTGAAGAAAAAAGAAATCAGCATTGACGATGACACGTTGCTGCCCGATTATGAGATACCCGAGGAGAAGAAGAAACTCGTCAGCGAACTGAAGCAGCAGTCGAAGAAGGCAGAGAAGATCTGGCTCGCAAGTGATGAAGACCGCGAGGGAGAAGCCATTTCGTGGCACCTTTGCGAAGTGCTCGGTCTCGATGAGGAGAAAACAAACCGTATCGTCTTTCATGAGATAACGAAGTCGGCAATTCTGGAAGCCATTGAGCATCCTCGCCATTTGAACATGGACCTCGTAAATGCCCAACAGGCACGTCGCGTATTGGACCGACTTGTGGGATTCAAACTTTCTCCCGTGCTTTGGCGCAAGGTGAAGCCCGCCCTTTCGGCAGGCCGCGTTCAGAGCGTTGCCGTACGTCTGATTGTTGAACGCGAACGCGAGATTCAGGGGTTCAAGAGCGAACCTTATTTCCACGTGAGTGCAAAAATGGTGATTGGCAATTCGTTACTGGACTGCCAACTGAATACCCGCTTCAAGACTCACGAAGAGGCTCTGGCCTTCCTCGAGCAATGTCAGGATGCAGAATTCACCGTGAAGAGCGTCACGAAGAAGCCCATGAAGCGCATGCCTGCGCCTCCTTTCACAACTTCAACCTTACAACAGGAGGCTGCCCGCAAACTTGGTTTCACAGTTTCACAGACGATGATGGTGGCTCAGCGACTCTATGAAAGCGGACACATTACCTATATGCGTACTGACTCCGTGAACCTCTCGTCGCTCTGTATTGGCACGAGCAAGGAGGAGATTACCCGCCTTTATGGTGAGGAATATAGCCGTCCCCGCAATTTCCAGACTCATTCAAAGGGTGCTCAGGAAGCCCACGAAGCCATCCGTCCGACCTATATGAACAAGCAGGAAATAGAAGGTACAGCCCAGGAGCGCCGCCTCTATGAACTCATCTGGAAGCGCACTGCTGCTTCGCAGATGGCAGATGCCGAACTGGAGAAGACAACCATTGAAATCAATATCAACAAGGGACAGGGTGAGACGCTTGACTCTATCTTCATTGCCAGTGGTGAGGTTGTGAAATTCGACGGTTTCTTGAAAGTTTACCACGAATCGACCGATGATGAGCAGAACGAGGATCAAGAAGTCAATCTGTTGCCTTCAGTCAAGAAGGGCGACGTGTTGCAGCGCCAGGAGATTACCGCAACAGAGCGCTTCAGCCAAGGCCCCATCCGCTATACAGAAGCATCGCTTGTCCACAAACTTGAGGAACTGGGTATTGGTCGTCCTTCAACTTACGCTCCGACCATTTCAACCATTCAACAGCGTGAATACGTGACAAAGGGCGACAAGAAAGGCGAAGAGCGTCAGTTCACTATTGACACGTTGAAAGGTACGAAGATCAGCACGAAGACGAAGAAGGAAATGGCTGGATCGGAGAAGGGCAAATTGCTGCCAACCGACATCGGAATCGTCGTGAACGACTTCCTGATGGAGAACTTCCCCGACATCATGGACTATAACTTCACCGCCCGCGTAGAGCAGGATTTCGATAAGATTGCCGAAGGCAAGACTGAGTGGAACAAGATGATGCACGACTTCTATAAGAAGTTCGCACCAACAGTGGAAAAGGTTATCAGCGCACGTTCTGAACATAAGGCTGGCGAGCGCCAGATCGGAATCGACCCGAAGACTCAGAAACCTGTATTCGTAAAAATTGGCCGTTTTGGTCCCGTAGTTCAGATTGGTTCGGCTGACGATGCAGAAAAGCCTCGCTTTGCCCAACTTCCAAAGGAAAAATCAATGGATTCTCTCACGCTCGAGGAAGCCCTTTCACTGTTCAAACTTCCGAGAACTGTTGGCCAGTTCGAGGGAAGTGAGGTGGTGATTGGCGCCGGCCGCTTTGGTCCGTACATCCTTCATGAGAAGAAATACGTGTCGCTTCCAAAAGGTTCCGACCCCATGACCGTCACGCTCGAGGAAGCAATTGCCCTTATTGAAGACAAGCGTAAGGAAGACCAGCAGCGCCATCTGAAGTCTTTCAGTGAAGATCCGAAACTGGAAGTTCTCAACGGTCGCTACGGTCCTTACATTGCTTACGACGGTAAGAACTACCGACTTCCAAAGGCTATGCATGCTCGTGCTGCCGAACTCACTTTCGAGGAGGCCATGAAGATTGTGAAGAAATAAGAACCGGAACAATTAGCAGCAATGATTCGTATTATTCTCATTGGCTATATGGGAGCCGGCAAAACCACTGTAGGCAAAGAACTTGCAAAGGCGCTCGGCCTGACGTTCTATGACCTGGATTGGTATATTACCACTCGCATGCGCAAGACCGTGAAGGAAATCTTCGACGAGCGAGGCGAGGAGGGATTCCGGACCATTGAGCACAACATGCTGCACGAAGTGGCAGAATTTGAGAACGTCATCATTTCCTGTGGTGGCGGAACTCCCTGCTTCTTCGACAACATGGAATATATGAATCAGCAAGCAGAAACCATTTATCTGAAGGCAACACCCGAAGTTCTCCATAAGCATCTGAAAATGGGAAAAGGTGTTCGCCCGCTATTATTGAACAAGACTCCAGAAGAGGTGGCGGAATTCATTGATAATCAACTTCAAGAGCGTGAGAAATACTACTCACAAGCGCGACATATCATTGATGTCAATCTGATGGACAATTTCGACAAGATTGCCATCACTGTCAATCAAATTCGCCACGAACTTGGTGTTTAAATATAGAATCCTCAGAGAAATTTGATTCCCTGAGGTTTTTTTATATTGACATTATTTCTGCGAAGAATCCTGACGACATTTTTTATCAGAACTGAAAGCATTTTCCCATTTACTATATTTACTCTCAAAGCATTTCGTTGTACAAATAATCCATTCAATCTCGACATTCAAGATAACACACCGACTTTTTTTGTTGTGTATCAACTTTTTAGGGAGAGAAATGTTGGAAATCCGATTTTTATTTTGTAACTTTGCCTGCTCACTTAATTCTCAATCAAATCACAAAACCCATTATTCCCCAACGGGGCCCTACTGACAATGAAGAAATGGACGATTGAAGACTCGAAGGAACTCTACAACCTGAACGGTTGGGGTACTTCGTATTTTGGTGTGAACGAAGAGGGAAATATCTACGTTACGCCCTGCAAGGACCAGACGCAGATTGACTTGCGCGAAGTGATGGACGAACTGGCCCTTCGTGACGTTACGCCCCCCGTACTGCTTCGATTCCCCGACATTCTCGACAACCGTATCGAGAAGACATCATCGTGCTTTATCAAAGCCAAGGAAGAATATGGATACAAAGGTGAAAACTTCATCATCTATCCTATCAAGGTGAATCAGGTGCAACCAGTTGTTGAGGAAATCATCTCTCACGGCCGTAAGTTCAATCTCGGACTGGAAGCAGGCTCAAAACCAGAACTCCATGCTGTCATCGCCGTACAATGCCAAAGCGATTCGCTTATCATCTGTAATGGCTATAAGGACCAGTCGTATATTGAATTGGCCCTGCTGGCTCAGAAAATGGGTAAGCGCATCTTTATTGTTGTAGAGAAACTGAACGAACTGGACATCATTGCCCGCGCAGCGAAGAAACTCGGTGTGAAGCCCAATCTTGGCATTCGCATTAAACTTGCATCGAGTGGTTCCGGAAAATGGGAAGAGAGTGGAGGCGATGCTTCAAAGTTTGGACTGACTTCGGCAGAACTGCTGAAAGCACTTCAGATGCTCGAAGATAAGGATATGCACGATTGTCTGCGACTCATCCACTTCCATATTGGTTCGCAGATTACTAAGATTCGCCGCATTCAGACAGCCTTACGCGAGGCCGCACAATTCTATGTGCAACTTCACAAGATGGGCTACAATGTCGACTTCGTCGATTGTGGCGGTGGTCTGGGCGTTGACTACGACGGAACGCGTTCGTCTTCGAGTGAGAGTTCGGTGAACTATTCCATTCAGGAATATGTCAATGACTGTATCTATCAGTTCGTTGATGCTTCCGACAAGAACGAAATCCCCCACCCCAACATCATCACCGAAAGCGGACGCTCACTCACGGCTCATCACTCAGTGCTTGTTATCGACGTACTCGAAACAGCAACGCTGCCCGAAATGCCCGAGGAGTTTGAGGCAAAGGAGAGCGATCACCAGTTGGTGAAGGAACTTTACCAAATCTGGGACAACCTGAATTCGCGCTCGATGATGGAAGACTGGCACGACGCAGAAGCAATCCGCGAAGAGGCACTTGAACTATTCTCACACGGTCTCATCGACCTAAAGACACGTGCCGAAATTGAGTCCATGTTCTGGAGTGTTTGCCGCGAAATCAACGTATTGGGCAAATCGCAGAAGCATGTTCCTGAAGAACTGCGCAAACTCGACAAGTTGTTGGCCGACAAGTATTTCTGCAACTTCTCCTTGTTCCAGTCACTGCCTGACTCTTGGGCCATTGACCAATTGTTCCCAATTGTTCCTATTCAGCGACTGAATGAGCGACCCACACGCAACGCCACCTTGCAGGACATTACTTGTGACAGCGATGGAAAGATTGCCAACTTCGTGACTTCTCGCCACATTGGACACGTGCTACCCGTTCATCAGTTAAAGAAAAACGAGGACTATTATCTCGGCGTGTTCCTTGTGGGAGCCTATCAAGAGATTCTCGGAGATATGCATAATTTGTTTGGCGATACCAATGCTGCCCACATCTCTGTAAAGGACGGTCATTATCACATCGACCAAATCTTCGATGGAGAAACCGTTGAGGAGGTTCTCGACTATGTTCAGTACGACCCGAAGAAACTGGTTCGCCAACTCGAACGCTGGGTGACGAAGAGCGTCAAACAAGGAGTCATCTCGCTTGAAGAGGGCAAGGAGTTCCTTTCCAACTATCGCTCTGGTCTCTACGGATATACTTATCTGGAATAGGAAAGAAGGAGACGTTTCAATGTAGCGACAAAGCGTTACTTGAAGCCTCGGGATGTTTATGGGAAAAGGCAATTTCACAAGTTTGTGATTCACAAGTTTGTGAAATTCGCTTTATTTAGTTAGGTGTAACTCATCAGCACAGCATAGAAATCAAATGAAGACTGAAAAACTGACAATCATCAAAGTGGGAGGAGCCGTAGTTGAAGACGATAACCAACTCGAACGGCTTCTTAAGGACTTTGCAGCCATCGAAGGAAGGAAGATTCTTGTTCATGGCGGTGGCCGTAGAGCGACGGCAATTGCTTCAAAACTGGGTATTGAAACACAAATGGTCGGTGGTCGTCGCATAACTGATGCTGCTATGCTTGAAGTGGTGACGATGGTCTATGGAGGTCTTGTCAATAAAACCCTTGTGGCACGTCTTCAGTCTTTGGGCGTTGATGCTATCGGACTTACCGGAGCCGATGCCGACTGCATTCGCTCTCATCGACGTCAGGCAGCCATTGATTATGGATTCGTGGGCGACGTTGACAAAGTAAATGCTGCAAAAATTGCCGGTTTCATCGAGAGTGGAACCACTCTGGTGATGGCACCATTAACCCATAATGGAGAAGGTCTGATGCTCAATACCAACGCAGACACCATTGCCTCTGAAGTAGCAAAGGCTATGGCGTCTTATGGATATGAGGTGACGTTGGTCTATTGTTTTGAAAAAACCGGCGTGCTTCGCGATGCTGATGATGACAATAGTGTAATTCCTTCAATCACTCGCGAAAGTTTCGAGCAGTTTGTTAAAGATGGGGTCATATCAGGCGGAATGTTGCCAAAGATAGAGAATGCACTTGCCGCCACACAGGCTGGTGTCAGCCAAGTCCTCATTACCCATTCCACAGATTTGCTTGGTGAGCACGGGACGAAGATTGTAGAGAATTGAGAGTTGAACGTTGAGAGTTTAGAATTGAGAGATTAGCATATGGTCAATTTCCGCACAGACATTTTGCCGCTGAAAGATGCGCTCTTCCGCCTTGCACTGCGTATTTTGCAGAGTCGCGAGGAGGCAGAAGATGTCGTGCAGGAGACTATGCTCAAAGTGTGGGCCCGCCGCGAGCAATGGAACAACATTGAGAATATCGAGGCTTTCACGATGACGATTTGCCGAAATCTTTCACTTGATCACCTGAAACGACTCGACAACCAGCATGCTTCTCTCGACGATGAGACATTTTCGCTAATGGAAGGAACGGGCAATAATATTACTCCTTTCGACCACGTTGTCAGTCAGAATCGCATTGAACTCGTACAGCAAATCATTAACTCCTTGCCAGAAAAACAACGCTCTTGTGTTCAGTTGAGAGACATTGAAGGAAAACCCTACAAGGACATTGCTAACATTCTCAATATCAGTGAGGAGCAGGTAAAAGTCAACATCTTCCGCGCTCGACAGACCATTCGTCAGCGTTTCCAGCAGATGGAAGACTTCAAGGGAAAAGAGCAGTAAAGAACTAATTCGTCAAAAGAGAACAAGTTTTTGTCACGGGCGAATCAGAAAATGCTTTCAATCCATCATTCAAGATAATTTTCCTAAAACCTTTTTGTGAAGAATCTTTTGCCGATACATATTTTTTATGTATTTTTGCAGATAGAATAATCTTAAACCGTGTGACTCTTTTATGAATCAGCAAGAAATCATTAGTGCCATTGCGCTCACTCGCATCAACTACCTGACTCTCGCGAATCAGCACGAGTTATTTCGTCGTGTGGGTTCTGCCACAGAGATTTTGGCACATTCAAATGATATTCGCTCGCTGATTCCTGATGCTTCCGACCGATTGGTAGAATCATTCACCCACACAAGTGAGGCCATTCATTTCGCCGAAGAGGAAATGCGGCAGATGGAGGCGCTCGACATTGAACCACTTGTGATGAACGATGCGCGTTACCCGACTCGACTTCAGGAGTGCCCGGATGCGCCACTGGTATTGTATTACAAAGGTTCGGCCAATCTCAATCAGAAGCGTGTCATCAGCATCGTGGGCACTCGACACGTTACGCCATATGGTCAGGACCTGATTCGCCGCTTTGTCTCAGAACTTCGTCAGCGTTGCCCAGAAGTGCTCATTGTGAGCGGACTTGCCTATGGAGTTGACATTTGTGCTCATCGGGAAGCCCTTTCCAATGGTTACGAAACAGTGGGCGTTTTGGCTCACGGACTTGATACGCTCTACCCGACTCGGCACCAGTCGACAGCAGACGAAATGCTCAAACACGGTGGTTTGATAACCGAATATACAACTCATTCACATATCGACAAACAAAACTTCGTGCGTCGAAACCGAATAGTGGCAGGAATGGCTGATGCGACCATTTTGGTTGAGAGCGCTGCCCACGGAGGCGGACTTATCACCACCCGCATCGCTACAGACTATCATCGCGACGTGTTTGCTTTCCCTGGTGCCGTTGGTGCTCCCTATAGCGAAGGGTGCAATCTGCTCATCCGTGATAATGGTGCTGCACTCATTACATCTGCCAACGATTTAGTCGTAGCATTAGGTTGGCAGAGTGATGCAGAACTTTCAACCGCCCATCAAAAAGGTATTGAGCGCCAACTATTCCCGGAACTCACGGCGGAAGAACAGCAGGTCGTAGACGTTCTGCAACGACAAAATGATCAGCAAATCAACGTACTGAGTGTTCAGAGCGGCATTCCTGTCGGAAGAATGGCTGCAATTCTCTTCTCGCTCGAAATGAAAGGCGTTGTAAGGACGATGGCAGGTGGCACTTATCACCTTTTGGCTTAGGCATTTTAGTTTAGAGAATCAATGTTTTTGAAGATATTGACCTGTTTTTGGAACATTCCAACACATGAGAACTATGCATAAAGGCCATTCCTGTTGTTCAACATTATTCTCACGAACATACGGAGTTTGCATCCCGATTACCCAAAGTTAACCTCTTGATTATTCAAAGTTATCCCCACGACCATACAGAGTTATCCCCACGACCATACAGAGTTATCCTCTCGACTATACAGAGCATACCTTTTGACCATAGAGAGCATGACTTTCGACTATAGAAAGGATGCCTTTATATAGGTATAAAGGCATGCTCTCTATGGTACAAAGCATTGCTCTGTAAGGTCTAAAGACATGCTTTATATAATTATGAGGAAAAAGTTGCCTTTTCCCTTGATGGAAAGAGTCTTTTCCATTCATATGGAAAGCGAAACGGAGAGAAACAAGTAATCCCTGACTTCCTAGGAAGTCAGGGATTTTTCAAAAGCTCCGTTTACCATGTGTTCACTTACATCACTGTGAATGAATACAAAACTCTATTGGCTCTATTTAATATTGGTGAGTAGCCTGAATTATAAATATGTCCATCTCTACATGTAATACCAGGTTACCCCGATAAACGGAGCGCGGAATCCGATGATTCCATTAGCGGTTTGTTTTAGATTTACGGTGCAAATTTACGACATTTTCCATAAACCTTCTTGTCAATTTAGTACAAAAAATTGAATATTTGGAATAACCTCAACCCAAATAATTTGAATATTTGGAACATACATTTTCGTAACTCATTGATAATCAACACATATTTATGGCAAATTAAAATGCAATTCAAAAAGCGAAAAAATACTACATTCTTGACACCAAAAAAGAAAAATAACGATGAAAAGGCAGAAAATTGACTATACAAAAACAGCACGGGCAGCCATCAATGATGACTGCCCGCGTTATTGAATGATTGGAACTATACTAATTTCTTGGTTCTGGCAACGCTTGCACTACCAAAAGAATAGGTTCCAAATGATTTTAAGCGTCAATATTTGCGTAAGTTGCGTTTGCCTCAATGAACTCGCGGCGAGGTTCTACATCGTCGCCCATAAGCATTGAGAAGATCTCATCAGCCTCTGCGGCGTTCTCGATGGTCACCTGCTTGAGCAGACGGTTTGTAGGATCCATTGTGGTTTCCCAAAGTTGCTCGGGGTTCATCTCACCAAGACCTTTGTAACGCTGAGTGTGAAGGGCTGCAGCATTTTCGTCACCTGCCACATACTTATCAATGAAGGTCTGGCGCTGCTGCTCAGTGTAGCAGTATTCGCTAAACTTCTTGTAAGTGCACTTGTAGAGTGGCGGAGTAGCAATGTAGAGATGGCCTCCCTGAATAACTTGCGGCATAAAGCGATAGAAGAGTGTCATGATAAGGGTGTCGATGTGAGAACCATCGACATCGGCGTCGGTCATGATGATAATCTTATCGTAGCGCAGTTTGTCAATATTGGCCTCGCGGTCGCCTTCGCCATCAACTCCGAAACGTACACCGATTGATTGAATAATGTTCATTACAGACTCAGCCTCGAATACGCGGTGCCACTGAACCTTCTCGACGTTCAGAATCTTACCACGCAACGGAAGAATAGCCTGGAAGTGGCGATCACGGCCCTGCTTGGCAGACCCACCTGCAGAGTCACCCTCGACGAGGAAGATCTCGCACTCCTTCGGGTCCTTATTGGAGCAGTCAGCGAGTTTACCAGGAAGTCCACCACCCGACATCGGGTTTTTGCGCTGTACGCTCTCACGAGCCTTACGGGCTGCGATACGAGCAGTAGCGGCAAGCACAACCTTCTCACAAATCTGCTTAGCCTCTTTCGGATGCTCCTCAAGATAGTAAGAAAGAGCCTCACCTACAGCCTGCTGAACGGCACCTGTGACCTCTGAGTTACCCAATTTGGTCTTCGTCTGACCTTCGAACTGGGGTTCAGCAACCTTCACAGAGATAACAGCCGTCAGACCTTCACGGAAGTCCTCACCAGCAATCTCAATCTTTGCCTTCTCAATCTGCTTCGAAATCGTTGGCTCCTGATCAGCATAAGCCTTCAATGTGCGAGTCAGGGCCATACGGAAACCTGTCAGGTGGGTACCACCCTCAATGGTGTTGATATTGTTGACGTAAGAGTGAATATTCTCAGAATAGTCGGTATTGTACATGATAGCCACCTCGATGGGAATTCCCTGCTTCTCTGTCTTCAGATAGATGACATCATCGACGAGATGGGTACGATGGCGGTCGATATAGCGTACAAATTCCTTCAGTCCGTCCTTGGCGTGGAAAGTCTCCTCACGAGTCTTGCCCTCCTCGTCCTTGCGAAGATCAATGAGATGGATTGTAATACCAGCATTCAAATAGGCCAATTCACGCATACGACGTGCGATGATGTCCCACTGATAGACCACTGAGGTAAATATAGTAGGATCTGGCCAGAACTGCTGACGAGTACCTGTCTTGTCGGTGTCACCCACGATCTTCACGTCGTAGAGCGGCTTTCCCTTTTCGTATTCCTGCTGATAGATATGACCATTGCGGAACACCTGAGAGAGCATGTGGCTCGACAGGGCATTCACACAAGACACACCTACACCATGAAGTCCGCCCGACACCTTGTAGGATCCCTTGTCGAACTTACCACCTGCGTGGAGCACTGTCATGACCACTTCAAGGGCCGACTTGTGCATCTTCTCATGCTCATCGACAGGAATTCCTCGACCATCGTCAAGGACTGTGATAGAGTTATCTTCATTAATGGTGACTTCGATATTCTTACAATAGCCGGCCATAGCCTCGTCAATAGAGTTGTCGACGGTTTCGTTGACCAGATGATGAAGACCCTTCTCGCTGATGTCGCCAATATACATAGCAGGACGCTTACGCACAGCCTCAAGGCCTTCTAGCACTTGAATATTACTTGCTGAATAGTTGTTTACGGTGTTCTGATTTTCTGACATTTTTTTGTTCGCTTGTAATTACGTGCAAAGATACTAAAAATCTATGAAATATGAAAATATTTCATTCTTAAAAAATGTGTAAAATTAGGGTTTTCTTTGAAATTTTCAGCAGACAAGAAAAAAGGCCACTATCCTATGCGGAAAGCGGCCTTTGTATGGGTATAAAAATCAGACTTTTAGCCCAACTTGCTGATGTGCTTAGCAAGGCTCGACTTCAAGTTAGCAGCCTTGTTCTTGTGGATGATGTTGGTCTTAGCCAACTTGTCAAGCATCTTCTGTACCACGGGGAACTGCTTTACTGCTTCTTCCTTCTCAGTGGTAGCACGCAACTTGCGCACTGCATTGCGCATAGTCTTTGCATAGTAGTGGTTACGCTCTTTACGAGTCTGAGTCTGACGAATTCTCTTCAGTGATGATTTGTGATTTGCCATTTTCTTTTGATTTTAAGAATTGTTATTGATTTAGTTTTCGCGGAAGCCTATGGGTCTTGCGCTTTTGAGGGCTGCCCTGGGCGGATTATTTGAATGAATGTGGATCTTGTGAGATTGCTCCCAAAAAGAAGCCTATTTTCATTCAAAAAAATCCTCCGCCACCGATTTCCAACGTTCTTGCTGGTAACGCATCGCTGCGTAGATGACGGATTCCCTGTTTGTAGTCCCTAGGAGAGTCGAACTCCTCTTTAGAGAATGAAAATCTCTCGTCCTAACCGATAGACGAAGGGACCAGCCTGCTGTGATTGTTCGGGTTGCAATTCTTCCGATTTCGGAATCACGCTTTTTCAAACGTTCACAAAAGTGGGTGCAAAGGTACTGCTTTTTTGCTAATTGTGCAAGTTTTATGATAAAAATTTTTCGTAAATGAAGATTTTTTAGTAATTTTGGCGTGCTATGCTCACGAAAACGCGAGCCATCGTGCTCCATTCAATCAGATACGGAGAGCGGCAGATGATTGTAGACATGCTCACGTCCGAACTTGGCCGAATGTCATTTCTCTGCCGAATGCCGTCGACGCAGAAAGGCAAGTTGAAGAAGCAGTTTTTCCAACCACTGACTCAACTTGAACTGGAGGTTGACTACCATCAGAAGTCGAACCTTCAGCGACTTCGTGATGTCAGAATGGCAATGCCCTGGGCCACTCTTCCTTTTAATGCGGAGAAACTTGCCGTAGCACTGTTTCTGGCTGAATTTCTCTTGTATGCGACCCGTGATGAGCAGCAGAACGAACCTCTTTTCGAGTATGTTTCGAGTAGCATTGAATGGCTCGACACCCAATCGGGATCAGTAGCCAATTTCCATCTGGTTTTCATGATGCGGCTATCAAGGTTTATAGGATTTTTCCCCAATCTTGAAGACTATCGAGAAGGTGCCTATTTCGACCTTCGTAATGGTTCTTTCTCTAACACAGTGCCTTTACATCCCGACTTTCTGGGCGCCGAAGATTCAGCCCGCATAGGAGTATTGATGCGCATGACTTACAAGACGATGCACCTCTTTCATCTTACGCGCGAAGAACGTCAACGTTGTGTTGAGACAATCTTGACCTATTATCGACTACACGTTCCGAATTTCCCCGAACTGAAATCGCTGGGTGTATTGCAGGAACTTTACGGAACACATAAATAGCCGAGCAAAGAGGAAACCGTTGAGTATCAACACTTTGCTGATTTTATATCGAACAAAAGACAAGGACTAAAAAGAGCAAAAGGTAATTGCCTATATAGATAAATAAGGTAACAGGGTGACTATTTGCGTATAGTCACCCTGCTTTTTATTCTATTGTGGAAGCAATTCTGATGCGATGCGTCGAGCCTCACAATCGGTTTGGAGATAAGTCTCGAGCGTAGGTGTTGCACTAAACGAAGCACGCTGCATAGTTTCTCCAATAATGTCGGCCATCTGCGGGAAAGAGCAACGATTATGACGGAATGCTTCATTAACAATCTCATTGGCCGCATTGACGATGCAAGGCATGTTTCCGCCTCTATCAATAGCCTCGAATGCCAACTTTAGGCAACGAAACTTCTCGACATCGGGTTCCAAAAACTCCAGATCGTGGCTCTTGAACAAGTCAAGACGAGGACCATTCAGATGGATTCGCTCCGGGAAAGAGAATGCATATTGAATTGGTAGTCGCATATCAGGAACACCAAGTTGTGCCTTCACAGAACCATCAACAAACTGCACTGCAGAATGGACTATCGATTGTGGATGAATGAGAACCTGGATTTTCTCGGCAGGAACACCAAAAAGCCAACGCGCTTCCATTACCTCAAATCCTTTGTTCATAAGCGTTGCGGAATCAATCGTGATTTTAGCGCCCATATCCCAAGTAGGATGTTTCAGCGCATCGGCAGCGGTGACAGTCTGCAATTGTTCTTTCGTGAATTTCCGGAACGGACCTCCCGAACAAGTGAGAAGAATCTTTTCTATTTCATTATCTCCCTCGCCTACGAGGCTTTGGAAAATGGCAGAATGTTCGCTATCGACAGGAAGAATGGGAACGTGGAATTCACCCGCCAACTGACAAATGAGTTCTCCTGCCACAACAAGTGTCTCCTTATTGGCCAGACAAATCTTCTTCCTTGCACGAATGGCATGAATCGTAGGTTCTAAACCCGAAAATCCAACCATCGCCGTAAGGACCATATCAATGGGACCTGCCTCAACAATGTCGCAAAGGGCCTTCGCACCAGCATAAATCTTAATATCGGGGCGATCGGCAAGGAGTTCCTTCAGTTCGTCATAACGAGCCTCATTGGCAATGACTACAGCAGCAGGATTAAACTGACGGGCCTGCTGTGCCAGTAATTCTACGCGATTGTTTGCCGTGAGGGCATAGACCTCATAGCAATCAGGATGCTGAGAAATAACGTCAAGCGCCTGAGTTCCAATCGAACCAGTAGAACCAAGAATGCATATTGAGTTCATAATTTTCTATTCTTTCGTTTATCTTTACAACTCGAGTAGCCCATCAGGAATGATCAGGCTGATGGTCCGTGCCTCGGTGTCAATATCAGTAATAAGGTCATCATTTGCCGGCAACAAGACGCTTTGTCCCTCGGGCGTTTGTATTTCAAAAAGGGTATTAATTGTGGAGTCATCGACAGATGCAAGAGTTCCTACCTCGGTGCCTTTAGCATCATCAAGGATTGAGAAGCCAATGATTTGAGCCCAGGTGAGTTCGTCATCATCTACAGGAACCTCACTGCGCAGGAAGAAAACCGGGCAACCCGTGAGTTCGCGTGCTCGTTCTTGTGTATCTACGTCGCAGAAATGCACAAGCACCGTCTCATCACTGCGAAAACGATATTCCTCCATAAAGAATGGCACAAGAATCCCGTCTACTTCAAGAATAAGATATTCCGACTCAACTCGGTCAAAGACGTCATCGGTGAAATGAAATGACACCTCACCTTTCACACCATGCGGTTTTCCGATGCGACCAATCTGAAAAACGTCTTCTTGCTTAATCATCTATACGAGTGATTTTGGCACCAAGGGCGTTGAGACGATTTTCAATATCCTCATAGCCTCGGTCAATCTGTGCAATATTTGCAATGCGGCTGGTACCATTTGCCGAAAGGGCAGCAATCAGCAAGGCAATACCGGCTCGAATATCAGGACTGGTCATACGGCCAGCACGCAATCTGATTTTCCGGTCGTGACCTACCACAACAGCACGATGAGGATCGCAGAGGATAATCTGTGCACCCATGTCGATGAGTTTATCCACAAAGAATAGACGACTCTCGAACATTTTCTGATGGATAAGCACAGTTCCGCGAGCCTGAGTAGCGACAACGAGTAAGACGGAAAGCAGGTCGGGCGTAAGTCCAGGCCAAGGGGCATCGGCAAAGGTCATCATCGTTCCGTCAATAAAAGACTCCACTGCGTAATGTGGCTGACGCGGAATGAAAAGGTCATCGCCATCTTCCTTGATTTTGATTCCCAGACGTCGGAAGGCATCAGGGATAATTCCCAGATTTCTAAGCGACACATTCTTAATAGTAATACCGTCGCCCACCATAGCCGCCATACCTATAAACGAACCAACTTCAATCATATCAGGCAGAATCGTGTGCTCAGCACCATGCAATTGCTTCACGCCAACGATAGTGAGCAAATTGGAAGCAATTCCAGAAATCTGTGCGCCCATTGCATTGAGCAAATGACAGAGTTGCTGGATGTAAGGTTCGCAGGCTGCATTATAAATGGTTGTCGTTCCCTCAGCCATCACTGAGGCCATGATAACATTAGCCGTACCAGTGATTGAAGCCTCATCGAGCAACATGTAGCAACCTTTCAGTTTCTTCGCCTCGATGTTGTAGACATTACGCTCTTCTTCGTGTACGAATTTAGCACCAAGATGCTTGAATCCCAAGAAGTGTGTATCAAGTCTTCGGCGGCCAATCTTATCTCCACCAGGCTCTGCAATGACTGCCTTGCCAAAGCGCCCAAGCAAAGGGCCAATGGTGAGCACCGAGCCACGCAAAGATGCGCATTTCCGCACAAATTCGTCGCTCTGCAGATAATCGAGGTTCAACTCTACAGCCTGAAACGTATAATCGTGATCTGCATTCCGCTTCACATATACGCCCATATCCTTGAGCAACTTGATGAGGTTGTTTACGTCGAGGATGTCAGGAATGTTCTTTATGCGAACCTTGTCGCTAGTAAGCAGAGTGGCACTTATCACCTGCAGGGCTTCGTTTTTTGCGCCCTGTGGGGTAATGCACCCACTGAGTTGTCGTCCGCCTTCAATGATGAATGATTCCACTTATTTCAGATTTTATAGATTTACAAATTGTACACCTGCGGTATTTTTCTCCTATAATAAAAAAGAGATTGCCGTTAGTGCAGATTGATTCACCTTGAAATCCCATAATGTGATGATTCAAAACCTTCAAGAATGGAGCACAAAGAAATCCTTAGCGCTTTTTCTTTTTCGTTTTGGGTTCTACCTCCCTAAAATCAATCTTGTCAAACTTAAACGTTGAGAGATCGAGTTGGATAACGCCGTCTGTGAAACGAGCGAGATCGCTTGCAACCTTCTCGTCATCAGACGAACCGTGGCTCCACTGCATGAGGTTGCGTTTCATCTGATTAGCAGTAATACGCACAAGTTCATCACGTTCGTCTCCTGCCGGCATGTTCTTCAGTTGTTCGAACAACTCAAAGACCATACTGCCATAATGGCGCACAGGATTGTCCTGCATCGGATAGGCAAGAGGCTCGGGCTTCGATGTAATCTGATGTGCCTGCTGCACGTCAAAAGGCCAGTCAATGTCTAACTTGAAATCAGACATCAAAGCCAGATGGTCCCAAAGTTTATGCTTATAGTCAGCATTCTGCCTGTTTTGCGGAAACATACGATCCATGATATTCACGATAGTTTCAGCACAGCGCTGTCGCTCATTCTTGTCTGGGAGCGACACAGCATGATCGACCATGCGCTGTATCTCGCGTCCGTATTCAGGAAGTACGAGCCGCTCACGTTGGGTGTTGTAGTCTAATCCTTCGATGTTCATTATTTATGGATTTTCAAATTTTTCTGAGTATAAATTATTACAGCAACTTCTTCGGCATTTTTGCCACAAAGTCTTTCAAATAGAATGGCACGAAATAGGCAACGTCCTCAAACTCTTGTCCAAAGAACTTGCGTTCGGCCAATGGGAACATCCAGCGCGCCAGAGGGTCAACACCCTCTATCAGATGGCCATTTGGATGATTGATAGTTTCCATGCACTTCGCCGCACCATTGCCAAAGAAGTAAACTGGACGTTCATCAAGCCACTGCCGATAGGTATCAGCATCAACTACATCTGCCTGCGTGGGTCTTATTTCACGGAGAGAACGGTCGAACAACTGAGCGTAGACCTCCATACGGCGAGCATCAATCATCGGACACAAAAGAGCATCCTCTTCTTTCACCTTCTCCCGCAAAAGTACTGGAACACAGAGCAACTTCAGCGTGGGCACACTAATAAGTGGCAAGTTTCGACCGTAGCAAACGCCTTTTGCCATAGAGACGCCAACTCGTAATCCTGTGTAACTACCAGGACCACAACTCACGGCCACAGCATCGAGATCCATCAACTGAGCATCAGCATAAGACAAGGCCTCATCGACGAATACGCCTGCTTTGACGGCATGATTATGCCCTTCATGGTCTACGCGTTCAAAAAGGCAGACTCCGTCTTTGCTAATGGCTACAGAACACACGTCAGTGCTCGTTTCAATATGCAATATACTCGACATTTTTCGTAATTTCGTCTTAATTAACGTGCAAATTTACGGATTTTTCGTGGGAAATTAGTACTTTTGCAGAAATTTAACGAATAAAAACTATTATGATACTATCAATGACGGGTTACGGCAAGGCAATTGTAACCTACAAAGAGAAGAAAATCAACGTTGAAGTGAAGTCGCTCAACTCCAAGCAACTCGACCTGTCTACGCGTATTGCACCACTCTATCGTGAGAAGGAAATGGAAATTCGCCAAATGGTTGCGAAGAGTGTTGAACGCGGAAAAGTGGAATTCGCCATCTGGATTGAAAAAGATGCTGGCACTGATGCCACCCCCATCAATACTGCCATTGTTGAGAATTATTATCAGCAGTTGAAGGCTATCGTGGCTCAGACAGGCATTCCTGAACCACAAGACTGGTTGCAAACTATCATGCGCTTGCCCGATGTCACCACCCGCACTGAAGCCGAAGTCCTCGACGATGAAGAATGGGCTGCCGCTAGTAAAGCCATTGAAGAAGCGCTTCAGCAATTGGCAGAGTTCCGCCGTCAGGAAGGGGCTGCCTTACAGAAGAAATTCACTGAGAAAATCAACAATATTGCAGCACTGATGGAACAGATTGAGCCTTACGAGAAATCGCGTGTGGAGAAGATTCGTCAGCGCATCATTGAGGGACTCAAAGGAATACCAGAGGTAGACTATGACAAAAACCGTCTTGAGCAGGAACTCATTTACTATATCGAAAAACTCGACATCAGTGAGGAGAAACAGCGTCTGGCCAACCACCTGAAGTATTTCCGTGAGACCATGAACGAAGAAGGTCATGGAGTTGGCAAGAAACTCGGGTTCATCGCTCAGGAAATGGGTCGCGAGATTAACACAACGGGTTCTAAGTCGAATCTGGCCGAGATGCAGAATCTTGTCGTGATGATGAAAGACGAGTTGGAGCAAATCAAGGAACAAGTGCTGAATGCACTTTAATTGGGAAAGTTTTGTCTATTTCTTTCATTAAATAAAAGAGAATCTATGGCAAAGAAAAAGAAGAATCGTGGTCGGCTGATTATTGTCAGTGCTCCATCGGGCAGCGGAAAATCAACTATCGTAAACTGGCTCATGCAGGAACATCCAGAACTGCGACTGGCATTCTCCATCTCTTGCACCAGCCGTGCTCCTCGTGGTCAGGAGAAGAACGGAGTTGAATACTTCTTCCTTACTCCCGAGGAATTTCGTGCAAAGATTGAGCGCGACGAATTTCTTGAGTATGAAGAGGTTTACAACGATCGCTTCTACGGAACTCTGAAGGAACAGGTAGTTCGTCAGCAGGAAGCAGGGCAGAATGTTGTGTTCGATGTGGACGTGAAAGGTGGTATCAACATCAAGAAGCATTATGGAGACGAAGCCCTTTCGCTTTTCATTCAACCGCCTTCGGTCGAAGAACTGCGCCGTCGTCTTTTGGGACGAGCAACAGATACTCCTGAGGCAATTGAAGAACGTCTGGCCAAAGCCGAATACGAGATGACCTTCGCCACACAATTCGACCGCATTCTCGTCAACGACGACCTCGATGTCGCCAAGGCAGAAGCATTCTCTATCGTTTCGGAATTCCTGAACAAAAAGTAAGATTCATAGAAATCCTGATAGGTGCTGACTTTTAATATGCTCGTTGGCACCAAGTAAATGGGATAGACCTAAAACTAGCAACCTGAATTATGCACATCGGTATCTACGGCGGTTCCTTTAACCCAATCCATCGGGGGCATATCGCTCTGGCTAAGCAGATTCTCCGAAAAACCAAACTTGACGAAGTGTGGTTTCTTGTCACGCCCCAGAATCCTTTCAAACAGGCTGCTACCGACCTGCTCGACGACGAGCAGCGACTCCACCTTACTCGTTTGGCACTTTCAGCGGAACCTCATTTAGTGGCGTCCGACTATGAATTCCACTTACCTATTCCATCTTATTCATGGGACACGCTTCAGGCTCTTTCCCGCGACTATCCCGAACACGAATTCTCACTCATCATTGGAGCCGACAACTGGCTGGCCTTCAACCGATGGTACCATGCCGACGACATCCTGGCTAACTATCCTATCCTTGTTTATCCTCGGGAAGGTTCGCCTATCAATGCTGAAACAATACCGCCTACAGTTTGTCTCATCAATACTCGCCTTTATCGTTACAGCAGTTCCGAAATCCGACAAAGAATTCGCGAGAATCGGCCTGTTCGCAGGCTGTTGCCGCCTATCATCCATGATGAAACAATAGCAATCTATCGGAAACTTCTATTACCAGATTAAAGGTCTTCTTTTCCCGATTATTTGTTAAATTCAAAAAAAGTTTGTAATTTTGTACCAAATCACCAAACAAGAAATAAATACTATCATGAAAAGATTCCTGATGAAAGCCCTTTGGGTCACTTTACTTCTACTTATTCCTGCTGCGGGAATGGCGAAGAAAAAGCAGAAGGTAAAGCCGATGACTGACCGCGAGTATTGGTGTTCACAGGCTTACAAAATGGCTCAACCCGTGTTAGAGAATATGGCAAAGGGTGAGTTGCAGAAGAATATGCAACTGGAAGTCAGCCCCAATTGGGATGGTCGTTCTAAAAAGGTTGCCTACATGGAAACCTTTGGCCGACTAATGGCAGGCATTGCTCCTTGGCTATCACTTCCTGATGATGACACAGCAGAAGGTCAACAACGCCATCAGTTGCGTGAGTGGGCATTGGCTGCCTATAAAAATGCAGTCGACCCTTCAAGTCCGGACTATCTTGCTTGGCGAGGACATGGGCAGGCTTTGGTAGATGCGGCATATGTAGCAGAATCGTTCCTTCGTGCCTATGAGGCTTTATGGGTGCCACTTGACGACATAACAAAGAAACGCTATTTCGAGGAATTCACACAATTGCGCCGTGTTGACCCACCCTATACCAACTGGTACCTGTTCTCTTCCGAGATTGAAAGTTTCCTTGCCAAGGCTGGTGCGGAGTACGACGAATTCCGTGTGAACACTGCCTGCCGTAAAGTTGAAGAATGGTATGTGGGCGACGGTTGGTATGCTGATGGTCCCGTGTTTGCCTTTGACTATTATACCAGTTATGTTTTCCACGCCATGTATCTGGAAACTCTGCAGGCTATGGTCGACGCAAAGGCCAACACCCGTCTGGATTATAAGAAATACTGGGACCGCGAACTGAAGCGTGCCCAGAAATTTGCCATCATACTCGAACGATTCATTTCACCCGGGGGAACCTTCCCCGTCATCGGACGTTCTACGCCCTATCGTACAGCAGCAATGCAGCCCTTGGCACTCATGGCTTGGTATCAGACCCTGCCAAAAGACCTGAGCAATGGACAGGTACGTGCCGCTTTGACTGCTGTTCTTCATCGTATGTGGGACTATCAGAACAATTACAACGAAGGTGGTTATCTCACCATTGGATTCTGCGGCTCGCAACCAGGAACAGCCGATTGGTACACAAATAATGGTTCGCTCTATATGGCATCATTGACTTTCATGCCACTTGGACTACCTGCCGGCCACGATTTCTGGACTTGCCCTGCTGAAGAGTGGACTCAGGTGAAAGCCTGGAACGGGAAACCATTCCCGAAAGACCATCGCTGGAGTGACGACATTCAAACAAGAGATAAGTGGTAAAAAATTGCAAACAAGATAATTGAATTTAAAGAAATAAAAAATCACAAGATAATGAGAAAAACTGTATTGTTGGCATTAGCCATAATCTGCGCCCTTTCAGTGCAGTCAAAAGAGTGGACCAAACAAGAGGTTCGCGACATTGTATACAAAGTGAATAACACATGGCAGATGAACCATGAGCAAGAACGTTCGTTTTGGGATCCGGCTGTCTATCACACCGGAAACATGGAGGCTTTCTTCACGTTTGGGAACCTGTCGTGGCTGAACTATTCAAAGGAATGGGCTGACAGAAACCACTGGCAGGGCGCACGAGAAAAAGATTCATCGAAGTGGAAATACAAGCAGTACGGAGAGTCTATGCAGCACGTGCTTTTCGGCGATTGGCAGATTTGTTTCCAGACCTATCTGGATTTGAATACTGTTTTCCCTGCTGAATATAAAACTGAACGCGCGCGCGAAGTGATGGGATTCGAGGCTGACTCCAAAGATGCTGATTTCTGGTGGTGGGCTGATGCCCTCTATATGGTGATGCCTGTCATGACAAAGATGTATAAACTGACTGGCGATGAGAAGTATCTCAACAAAATGCACGAGAACTGGGAATTTGCCAATTCTATCATGTACGATGAGGAAACAGGTCTCTACTTCCGTGACGGCAAATATGTCTATCCGAAACATACTACGGCTAACGGAAAGAAGGATTTCTGGGCTCGTGGTGACGGTTGGGTGCTTGCAGCCTTTGCAAAAGTGCTGAAGGATCTCCCAAAGAAACACAAGCATCGTAAGCAGTATGTTGAATTCTACAAGAAGCAAGCCGCTGCGGTTGCTGCATGTCAGCAGGAAGAAGGCTACTGGACACGCTCAATGCTCGATCCTGAGCAGGCTCCAGGCCGTGAGACTTCTGGTACGGCATTATTCTGCTATGGTTTGCAATGGGGCATTAACAATGGAGTTCTGGATGCTAAGAAATATCAGCCTGTTGCCGACAAGGCATGGGAATATCTGGCCACAATTGCACTGCAACCTGATGGAACGGTAGGTTATGTGCAACCTATAGGCGAGAAGGCTATTCCTGGACAAGTTGTCAACCAAAAGTCGGTGACCAATTTTGGTACAGGAGCATTCCTCCTTGCTGCCTGCGAATACTATCGCCACTTGGCAAAATAAGAATTAAGGACAAAAGGATAAAACAGCGTGAGAATTCTCATCGTAAATACAAGCGAGCAGAGTGGTGGTGCCGCAGTAGCAGCCCACCGCTTGAAAGATGCCCTGAACAACAGCGGCGACAAGGCTCGCATGCTTGTTCGCGACAAGCAGACTGACGACGTCAGTGTTGTTGGACTACGACAATCGTGGCGCCAACAATGGCGTTTTCTTTGGGAGCGTTGGTGCATTTTCCTCCATCTCCATTTCTCACGAAAGAATCTTTTCAAACTCGACATTGCCAATACGGGAACAGACATCACCCGTTTGCGAGAGTTTAAAGAAGCCGATGTAATCCACCTTCATTGGGTCAATCAGGGAATGTTGTCCCTGACAAATATTCGGAAGATTCTTGATTCGGGCAAACCTGTCGTTTGGACGATGCACGACGTATGGCCCGCTACTGCCATCTGCCACCTTACATTAGGTTGCCAGAATTTCAAATCACAATGCTGCCGATGCAAATACCTGCCAGGAAAAGGCAGTGAGAATGATTTGGCTGCAAAAGTATGGAAACGCAAACAGGCTATGTTGCGTGGTCGTAATATTTGGTTTGTTGCCTGCAGCAAGTGGCTGGCTGGCGAAGCCAAGAAAAGCGCCTTGCTGAAGAACCAACAGATTACAACCATCCCGAATCCCATTGACACGCGGGTGTTCTATCCCAAAGACAAGGTTGCTGCCCGTCAGCGTCTGGGCTTACCTATTGAAGGTCGGCTACTGTTGTTTGTCTCCCAACGAGTTACTCACGCAAACAAAGGAATGAACTACCTTGTGGAAGCCTGCAAGGAATTGACAGAAAAACAGCCAGAAATGGCAAAAACGACCGGAATCGTTATTTTAGGTGGTCATGCAGAAGACTTCGACGGAAAGTTCCAGATGCCTACCTATCCTTTAGGCTATATCAGCGATACTCAACGCATCGTCGATGTCTATAATGCTGCCGATCTCTTTGTGTTGCCATCATTATCAGAAAATCTCCCCAACACTATTATGGAAGCGATGGCATGCGGTGTGCCTTGTATTGGTTTCAATGTTGGCGGAATCCCTGAGATGATTGAACATCGAATCTGTGGCTACGTGGCTAAATATAAGGATATCGACGATTTGGCAAGGGGCATCAACTGGGTTCTCAATGAGGCTGATCACGATTCGTTAGCAAAACAAGCCCTTCGGAAAGTTCACACCAAGTATTCCGAACAGGCGGTTGCCCTTCAGTACACGGAAGTCTATCACGAGGCAATGGCCTACAATCAGATTTTCTAAATTCTGCGTTCTCAACTCACATTGTAGAACGTCCTATCAAACATAATTGGCCGAGTTTTTTCATCACAGAATCAACAAAGTCAAGATTTGAAGGATTAAAAATATAAATGCTTAGGAGATGATAAAGTTTTCAATTGTCACTTGTACTTTCAACGCAGCAACAGTTGTTGGACGAACACTCGACAGTATTCGTCATCAGACTTATCCTTATGTTGAGCATCTCATCCTTGATGGCAAGTCAACTGATTCAACACTTCAACTTGTACGTGCCTATCAGACGGAAAGTGATGAGGCTGAGACTGAGCACGAGATAATCGTAGTCTCAGAGTCAGACAGCGGGCTCTACGATGCGATGAACAAAGGCATTGGAATGGCCACTGGAGACTATATCGTCTTTCTGAATGCAGGCGATGTGCTTCCATCTGAGAATACGCTCGAATTTATTGCTGGTTCTGTGGGTGATGGTGAGCAATTGCCTGGAGTTCTCTATGGTGATACCGATATTGTCGACATGACAGGGCGTTTCCTGCGCTATCGTCGCCTGTATCCTCCTAAAGAAGGACTATCCTGGCGTTCATTCAGCAACGGAATGCTCGTCTGTCATCAGGCTTTCTATGCCCGAACTGATTTGGCGAAGCGCGTTCTCTACAATCTGAATTATAGATTTAGTGCTGATGTCGACTGGTGCATTCGGATTATGAAGGAAGCCGAGCAACAGCAACTACCCCTGAAACACGTTGGTGCCGTTATCGTGAACTATCTGGATGGAGGTATGACTACCAAGAATCATCAGGCTTCACTTCAGGAGCGATTCAACGTGATGAGACACCACTATGGACTTCCCATGACACTTTGGAAACACTTCCTTTTTGTTTTCCGAGCGATATTCAAAAAATAGTCTACTTTCAATCCATTCCTATGCGCCGATATCTTTTCCTTATTCTTATTCTTTGTGGTCTCAACTCTTTTGCAGCAAAAGTAGAAGTCAGTAATCTGACAACCGAAAATCTGATCAATCCTCTTGGCATTGATACTCAAACACCACGTTTTTCCTGGAAGATTCTATCGGAGCAACAACAAGTCATACAAGAATCCTATCGCATTCTTGTTGCTTCTTCCGAAGTACTTCTTGCTCAAAACAAAGGTGATTTGTGGGATTCAGGCGAGACCACTTCTCATCAGCAGTTATGGATACCTTACGAAGGTACAAGATTAAAGAGTGGACAGCGAGTATGGTGGAAGATTCAGGTGAAAACCAACAAAGGCCGTACAACCTGGAGCGAACCTCAGACCTTCAGTGTTGGATTGCTCAACGAAAGCGATTGGCAGGGCCGATGGATTGGTCTTGAAAGGTTGATGCCTGGTGAACATTCTGACAAACATTCCAGATTGGCTGCTCGCTATTTACGCAAGGAATTCGCACTAAAGGAAGGCGTTTCCGTGATGAGAGCCACTGCTTATGTCGCTGGTTTGGGTTACTATGAGTTCTATGTCAATGGAACCTGCCTGAATCCCAACACCCGTCTCCCTATGCCTACCGATTATCGAAAGACCATTCTCTACAACACCTACGATGTCACCTCCCTTCTTTCCTCCCGTAATGCTGTTGGTATGTCGTTGGGCAATGGCTACTTTTATGCAATTCGTCAAGACAAACCCTACAAGAACACTCAGTTTGGTTATCCCAAATGTCGTGTTAACATCATCGTAGATTATTCCGACGGAACTCGCGAAACGTGGAAAACTGACGAGACTTGGCGCGTGACGGCTAATGGGCCCATCCGTGCCAATAATGAATACGATGGCGAAGAATACGATTCCCGTCAGGAACTGACAGGGTGGACTCAAGTTGACTACGACGATACCGCATGGCAACAGGCTGAACGCTCCGCCATTCCTACAGGCACGCTAAGACCACAGATGGCTCCTCCCGTAACTGCCACTGAAAGCACATTGCCTTCGTTAAGGCATATAACTACTCATAACGCCAATTCTGTCATTCTCGATATCGGCCAGAATATTTCCGGCGTTGTCAGTTTCCATCCATCGGGAATGGCTGGCGACACCATTCGCCTCCGCTTTGCCGAACGACTCTTGGGTGACACCGCTCTCTACACCGATAACCTGCGTAGCGCCCGCTGCGAGGACATCTATGTCTGTAATGGTAAGGAGACAGATGATACACGCTGGCAACCGTCATTCGTGACCCATGGTTTTCGTTATGTTGAGGTAATGGGGCTTAAAGATATCGATGCCGCAGATTTCCAAGTGCTGACGGTCAACGACGAAATGGCTTTAACGGGGAAAATCGTTACCTCCGATTCTACCCTCAACCGCATTATTGAGAATGCAAGTTGGGGTATTCGCAGCAATTATCACGGAATGCCTGTCGACTGTCCCCAACGCGACGAACGCATGCCTTGGCTTGGTGACAGGACGATGGGCTCTCTCGGAGAAAGTTTCCTTTTCAACAACGAGCGTCTCTATGCAAAATGGATGCGCGACATCTGCGATGCGCAACGTTCCGATGGTTGTATTCCAGATGTAGCACCTGCCTTCTGGAATTATTTCAGCGATAATATCACATGGCCTGCTGCCCTACCCTTCACGTGCGAAATGCTTTGGCGCCAATTTGGCAACCAACAGCCTATGGATGAGAGTTACCCTGCCATTAAGAAATGGATTGCCCATATCATAGAAACCTATAGTGATGCCGATGGAATCATCACAAAGGACACCTATGGCGACTGGTGCGTACCGCCCGAACGTCTTGAACTTATCCATAGTGAAGACCCCAACCGAAAAACCGATGGTGCTCTCATTTCCACTGCCTACGTCATCCATATTCTGCAATTATTGCATGATTATGCACAACAGCAAGGCACTTCCGATGA
The DNA here is from genome assembly GCA_024697645.1 of Prevotella sp. Classification (GTDB taxonomy): domain Bacteria; phylum Bacteroidota; class Bacteroidia; order Bacteroidales; family Bacteroidaceae; genus Prevotella. The sequence goes on along the minus strand of JAILFH010000026.1, from coordinate 22,240 downwards.
AGCAAGTCGCTTTGAGCAGCAGGCCAGCCAGATGACAGAAGCCTTCAACAAGCGTTTCCTCAACGGTTCAATCTACGACAACAACACTGCCACTGCCAATCTACTGCCATTGGCTTTTGACTTGGTTCCAGACAGTTGCCGCGACGTAGTCATGAAAAATCTTGTCAATACCATCGCGACAAAAAACGATTGCCATCTGTCATGTGGTGTCATCGGTATTTCCTGGCTATTACGTACACTTAGCGACAATGGCCGCAGCGATTTAGCCTGGCGACTGACCACGACCAAGACCTATCCTTCTTGGGGCTATATGGCTGAACATGGCGCAACGACCATCTGGGAACTTTGGAACGGCGACACTGCTAATCCTGCTATGAATAGTGGCAACCACGTAATGCTTCTTGGCGATTTGCTCACATGGTGCTATCAGTATCTGGCTGGAATCCTGCAGACTGATACCGCCTATCATCGCATCCAACTGAAACCAGATTTTTCTATTCCCGATTGCTTCTTTGTCGATGCCAGTTACAATTCTCCTTATGGAACGATTCGGAGTTCGTGGAAGAAATCTGGACGAAAAGTCAATTGGTTAGTAGAAATTCCTGCCAATACCTCTGCCGAAGTCTATTTGGCTGATGGCAGCATGAAAGAGATTGGTTCTGGCAGTTATTTCTTTGAATCAGAAATGCCTCTGCGGAGTGGACTCCTCACTGACCATGAATTTATCTACGATTCTGCTCCATTCCCATCTTGTCATGCTTCAACTATCGTCGAATTGCAGAATGGAGATTTGCTGGCTGCCTGGTTTGGAGGAAAATATGAAGGCCATCCCGATGTAAAAATCTGGTCATCAAGGAAGAAAAAAGGCTCTAACGAATGGTCTGCACCCGTAGTGATTGCCGACGGCACATTCCAGCCTGAATCCGATTTAGCCCGTATTGCCGGCATTGAAGATGAAGACAAAGGACGAAAGGCCTGCTATAATCCCGTCCTCTATCAAATGCCCGATGGTGAAATCTGGCTGTTCTATAAGATTGGTCGCTTCGTACAGGATTGGACGGGATGGTATGTGCGTTCAAGCGACAATGGATTCACTTGGTCACAAAAAGAACCTCTGCCCGAAGGATTCCTCGGTCCTGTCAAGAACAAACCTGTTCTTATGGGGCGTCGTCTCCTTTGTCCTTCCAGCACAGAGAAAGGTGGATGGAAAATCCATTTCGAAGTCTATGACCTCGATACCCATCAGTGGTCTCGCATTGGCCCGATTGAGGCAGAACAATCCGAGAAAACCTATCAGCAGGGAACACTCTCGCCAATAGGATGCATTCAACCCAGTATCCTAAAACTAGCCGACGGACGCCTGCAAGTGCTCTGTCGCTCCCAGAATGGCCGACTCGCCACGAGTTTCAGCAGCGACAAAGGCCTTACTTGGACTCCAGTCTCCCTGACATCACTACCCAACAATAATTCCGGAACAGACGCTGTCACCCTAAAGGACGGACGCCATCTATTGGTCTATAATCCCACAGCCACACAACCCGGTGAACATCGTGCACCTCGCACTCCCCTCTGCGTGGCCATCAGCGACGATGGACTCTCTTGGCGCCACCTGCTCACCCTTGAGGATAGCCCTATCAGCGAGTATTCCTATCCTGCCATCATTCAGGGTTCCAATGGCGACGTCTATATCACATACACTTGGCGCCGTGAACGCATAAAATTCGTGCGAATTAAAAATATTTGAGACAACAAGCCCGGAAAACGAAAAATTATTAGTAACTTTGCGGCTTGGATAACAAAATATCATAAAAATAACCGATATGGATGAACAACTGAAACTTATTGGCGAGCGCTTAAGCGGATTGCGCGACGTGCTCGATATCAAGCCTGAGGAAATGGCGGCACTATGTGGAATCAGTGTCAGCCAGTATGAGAAAATGGAACGTGGCGAGGCAGAACTTTCTGTGGCCAATCTGCAGAAGATTGCCAAAGAATATGGTATTTCACTCGATGTGTTGATGTTTGGTGAAGAACCAAAGATGAGCACCTATTTCCTGACTCGTAAAGGACAGGGCAAGCGCGTGGAGCGCCGCAGCGCCTATCTCTACGAGAGTCTGGCAAGTGGATTCCGCGGAAGAAAAGCCGATCCTTTCATCGTGACCGTAGAACCAAAACCCGATGACACTCCCCGTGAAAAGAATTCACATTCGGGTCAGGAGTTCAATATGGTCATTGAGGGAGAGATGGAGATTACCATCGGCTCGAAGGTTTTGAGACTTGGCGAAGGCGACAGTTTATATTTTGATGCAACCCAGCCTCATGGCATGCGTGCTCTGAACAATCAGCGAGTGCGATTCCTTGCCATTATTTTCTAACATTCTCATCTTTTTCCTCGTGCCTTAGTGCTTTTGGTGCAGTGCCTTTTGTGTCGACATTAGCCTCCCATCAGTCTTACAGAAGACGGGTATCGCCTTCCAAACAGACACTGATTGCCATCAGGCACTTCTCCGATTTGGCTCAGAAGAAACTCCTTTTTAGAAAAGTACATGTGACTGATTATCATTTTAATGGCGGAGGAAGAATAAAAACAAAACATTGGTGAACAAAGAATAGTTTTATGGTAGAAAGATTTTTAAGGAAGACCTCGTTCACGTCTGTGGACGATTATAATGAAAATTTTGAGTTTATTGTTCCTGAAAACTTCAATTTCGCCTACGACGTAATGGACGTCTGGGCTGAGGAACAACCCGATAAACTTGCCTTGCTATGGACAAACGAACAAGGCGTAGAAATCAGATTGACTTTTGCCGACCTGAAACAGCGGAGCGATCAGGCTGCTGCCTATCTGCAGCAGTTGGGTATTGGACGTGGTGATATGGTCATGCTTATCCTGAAGCGCCGACTGGAATGGTGGATTTCCATGCTTGCCCTTCATAAGTTGGGCGCAGTAGTCATTCCAGCCACTCATATGCTGACAAAGAAAGATATCATATACCGAAACGAGCGCGCTTCGGTAAAGGCCATCATCTGTGTAGACGATTCCTACGTGCTGTCACAGATTAAGGAAGCATTGCCTGAAAGTCCCACCGTCAAGAGCATCGTCGTTGTTGGACCCGAAACCGCCCAGCATTGCGATCTCCAGAATCCCATCTTCCACTCTTGGCACGACGAAATCAACTCTGCGCCTGAGTTCCATCGCCCCAACTTCGTCAATACCAACGACGATTTCATGCTGATGTATTTCACCAGTGGAACCTCGGGTGAGCCGAAGATGGTCGTTCACGATTTCCTCTACGCGCTTGGACATCTCACCACAGGTGTCTTCTGGCACAACCTGAAGAAACACAGCATTCATCTGACCGTTGCTGATACTGGTTGGGGCAAAGCCGTCTGGGGTAAGTTCTACGGACAGTGGTTTGCCGGCGCCTGCGTGTTTGTCTACGACCACGAGAAATTCAATGCCGACAATTTGCTTCGTCAGATTGAGAAATATCGCATCACCTCTTTCTGTGCTCCTCCCACCATTTATCGTTTCATGATTCGTGAAGACCTCTCTCGCTATGACCTCTCTTCACTCGAATATTGCACAACTGCAGGCGAGGCACTCAATCCTGCCGTCTTTGACAAGTTCTATGCCCAGACGGGCATTCGCTTGATGGAAGGATTTGGTCAGACCGAAACGACGATGACCTTAGGCACCATGCCCTGGATGACACCAAAACCAGGTTCAATGGGAATGCCTAACGCACAATACGACATCCATCTTGTCAAACCAGACGGAACTCCTTGTGAGGATGGTGAAAAGGGCGAGATTGTCATTCGCGTTGACAAGAAGAAACCTCTGGGGCTTTTCAAATTCTACTATCGCGACGATGAGCAGACTCGCCGCACTTGGTACGATGGCTATTACCACACGGGTGACGTTGCTTGGCGCGACCAGGACGGATACTATTGGTTCGAGGGTCGCATCGACGATGTCATTAAGTCTTCAGGCTATCGCATTGGCCCGTTCGAGGTTGAATCAGCCCTGATGACTCATCCTGCCGTCGTAGAATGTGCCATCACCGGTGTTCCTGATGAAATTCGAGGCATGGTGGTTAAAGCCACAGTGGTATTGGGTCGTGAGTGGAAAGACAAAGCCGGCGACGACCTTGTGAAGGAACTGCAGCAGCACGTCAAGAAAGTGACTGCTCCCTATAAGTATCCACGCATCATTGAGTTTGTTGACGAACTGCCGAAGACCATTTCCGGTAAGATTCGCCGCGTGGAAATCCGAGAAAAAGACAATCATCAATAAAAAAGAACCGAGCATCAGTATGAAATTTGCCATCATAGGAGCAGGCAACATCGGTGGTGCAGTGGCCTTGGGCTTGGCTAAAGGCTCACTCGTGCGCACCGAGGATATTTGCCTCAGCAACACGAGCGCCCCAAAACTGGAGGCCATTAAGAAGAAGGAACCGCTTATCCATATCACCACCGACAACCGCGAATGCGTAACAGGCGCAGACGTGGTAGTTCTGGCCGTGAAGCCTTGGAAATTGCCACCTCTCGTCGAACAATTGAAACCTATGCTCGACTATCGGAAGCAGATTGTCTGTTCTATGGTCGGCGGTGTAGGATTGGAGAAACTCCAACAACTGTTCTGCAAGACTGATGAAGAGCGAGATGCCTCATCTCCTTCGACACCCGTACTTTATTACCTCATTCCCAACACCGCCATAGCCACTTGTCAGAGCATGACGTTCCTCTCGTCAGTAGGAGCAACACCTGAGCAAGACGAGCAACTGCTGGCCATCTTCCGCGAATTGGGCGATGCCATGCTGGTAGAAGAGCGACTGATGAATGCAGGACTGGTGCTTGCTTCCTGCGGCATTGCCTATGCGCTTCGCTATATCCGAGCCAATACGCAGGGAGGTGTTCTCCTGGGATTCCGTCCCGACGAGGCACAACGTATCGTTGCCCAGACCATGCACGGAGCGGCAAGCCTGCTCGACCTCGAAGGTTCTCACCCAGAGTCAGAAATTGACAAGGTAACAACTCCTGCCGGTCTTACCATCCGTGGTCTCAACGCAATGGAGCGCAACGGATTCACAAGTTCCATCATTGAAGGCCTGATGGCATCTATGCCCAAATGAGAATTGCTGTCAAGATAGGTTCAAACGTGTTGACGCGCCCCGACGGAACGCTCGACTTCACCCGTATGTCTGCATTGGTCGACCAAATCGCCGACCTGCGCAAGGCTGGAATCGAGGTGATACTCATCTCCTCGGGAGCCGTAGCAAGCGGTCGAAGTGAGTTGCAACTGCCCACCTGCGAACAGGCTGAGATGGATTCGGTGGAACAGCGCCAATTGTTCAGTGCCGTCGGGCAGGCAAAACTCATGGGGCGCTACGTGGAACTATTCCGCGATCATGGTATTCATGTGGGACAAGTGCTGACGATGAAGGAGAATTTCGTCGATGGTCCTCACCGACAAAACCAACAGTCATGCATGACGGCAATGCTCTCTCATGGAGTACTGCCCATCGTCAACGAGAACGACACTGTCGCAATTACGGAGTTGATGTTCACCGACAACGACGAACTCTCTGGTCTTATTGCCGAGATGATGCAGTGCCAACTGCTCATCCTCCTATCCAACATCGATGGTATCTACGATGCCGACCCAACTCTTTCTGATGCCAAAATTATTCGTGAGGTGGAGCCCGAAACCGACCTCTCTTCCTATATTCAGAACAAAAAGAGCAGTGCTGGCCGAGGAGGCATGAAAAGTAAATATCAGACTGCCACCACAATGGCCCGACAAGGCATTGATGCCTATATTGCAAACGGCAAGCGGGAGAATATTCTCACCGACCTGCTCTGGCATCCCGAACTTATTCCATTCACCCATTTCAAGGCAAGCCGATGAACAATTCCACATCTTTTGCGGCCTCTCGCGCTGCCGCCCGTTCCCTTGCACTTCTCTCTGATGAGCGTCGTCAGGAAGTATTGCTGGCTGTGGCCGATGCCATCAGTCAACAGCAGGAATCGCTCCTTAAGGCTAATGCTGCCGACTTGGCTCGCATGGATAAGAACAACCCGCTCTACGATCGTTTGCAACTTTCAGAAGAACGTCTTCGTGGCATTGCTGCCGATATGAGGAATGTGGCTGTGCTGCCGACCCCGTTAGGTCACGTCAGCAAGGCTCGCACACTGCCCAATCAACTACGACTCCATCGTGTCAGTGTTCCGTTCGGTGTCATCGGCATCATCTATGAAGCCCGCCCCAACGTCACGTTCGACGTCTTCTCTCTCTGTTTCAAGAGTGGTAATGCCTGTATATTAAAAGGTGGAAAGGACGCTGATCAAAGCAACCGCGCCGCAGTAAATCTCATCCATAAGGTACTTCAGCGGTTCTCACTGCCCACAGAAGCAGTTACGCTACTGCCTGCTACCCATGAGGATACTTCTGAGATGCTCAATGCTGTCGGACAGATTGACTTGGTTATTCCCCGTGGTGGTCGCAAACTGATAGATTTCGTTCGCGACAATGCCCGCGTACCAGTCATTGAAACTGGTGCGGGAGTTGTCAATACCTATTTCGATTGCGACGGCGACTTGTCAATGGGGCGCAATATCGTATTCAACGGCAAGACGCGGCGCGTCAGCGTTTGCAACGCACTCGACTGTCTCATCATCCATCGCGACCGTCTCTCTGACCTTCCCGACCTTGTGGCTCCAATGACAGAGAAGCAGGTCATCATCTATGCCGATGAGGAAGCATTTTCTGCGCTCAGTGGCAAATATCCATATCTCGAACCCGCTACCGACGACAAGTTCGGAACGGAGTTCATGGACTACAAACTCGCTATTCGAACTGTGGGTTCGTTGGACGAAGCCCTGCTCCATATCGCCCGTTATGGCAGTGGCCACAGCGAGAGCATCATCACCAACAACGAGGTCACAGCCCGCCGATTCCAGACAGAAGTTGATGCCGCCTGTGTCTATTGGAACGTACCCACAAGTTTCACTGATGGGGCTCAGTTCGGACTTGGGGCAGAGATTGGTATCAGCACCCAGAAACTTCATGCCCGTGGCCCTATGGCGTTGGAAGAACTGACCACCTATAAATGGATTATTGAGGGTGAAGGTCAGACACGAGCCTGAGTGGAGACAGACGGACTAATGTCTGAATTTCGGAACTCCTGAACTTCGGAACTCCTTTACTCCAAAAAGATAAACGAAACTCAAAATATTATTCAAAACCCAAAATAAAATGAGAATATTCCAACATGTAACCGATATCGGCGACCTGAAGGCCGCCCTCGCAGAAGCACAGGAAGTAAAGCGCGACCGTTTCCAGTGGCAAAACCTTGGACGAAACAAGACGGCACTGCTCATCTTCTTCAACAACTCTCTGCGCACCCGCCTTTCTACCCAGAAGGCAGCAATGAATCTGGGCATGAACGTTATCGTGCTCGACGTGAACCAAGGCGCCTGGAAACTGGAGACCGAGAGGGGCGTTATCATGGACGGTGACAAGAGCGAGCACCTTCTGGAGGCAATTCCCGTGATGGCGCAGTATTGCGACGTGATTGGCGTACGTAGTTTCGCCCGTTTCGATAGTCGTAAGGACGATTATGAGGAAGCCATCCTCAATCAGTTCGTTAAGTATTCTGGCCGACCCGTGTTCTTTATGGAGAGTGCAACGGTGCATCCTCTTCAGGCATTTGCCGACCTCATCACCATTGAGGAATACAAGCGCTCGGCTCGTCCGAAAGTAGTGCTTACTTGGGCTCCTCATCCTCGTGCGTTGCCACAGGCTGTTCCCAACTCTTTCGCAGAGTGGATGAATGCTGCCGATGTTGATTTCGTAGTGACCCAACCCGAAGGCTACGAACTCGACCCGCTGTTCGTGGGCAATGCTCGTGTGGAATACGACCAGATGAAAGCCTTCGAAGGTGCTGACTTCATCTATGCGAAGAACTGGAGTTGTCCTGGTGTGACTCAGCCCGAGAACTACGGAAAAGTATTGGACGATTACCACAAGATGGCCCACTGGACCGTTGACACTGCTCATATGGCTGTAACCAACGATGCATTCTTCATGCATTGTCTGCCCGTGCGCCGCAACATGATTGTCACCGACGACGTCATTGAAGCGCCCACGAGTCTGGTCATTCCCGAAGCAGCCAACCGTGAGATTTCCGCACAGGTTGTCCTCAAGCGCATCCTCGAAAGTCTCTGACAATGCCAATTTTAAACTTTTCATCATAAAACCGACAGATTCTAAACTCCCAACTATGTTATCCTTCGAATGCGACTATAACAACGGAGCACACCCAAAAGTGTTGCAACATCTGATTGATACCAATTCGCTCACGAGCCTGACCTATGGTTTCGACGAGTGGAGCGAAAGTGCACGACGGAAAATCCGCGAGGCATGCGGTTGTCCCGATGCCGACGTCTATTTCCTCTCGGGCGGAACTCAAGCCAATGCCACCATCATCGATTCATGCCTTGCTACCTGCGAAGCGGTCGTCAGTGCCGAAACGGGCCACATCAACGTGCATGAGGCTGGAGCCGTAGAGGCAAGTGGGCACCGCGTCATTGGACTGCCGAGTACGAATGGCAAACTCCTTCCTAAAACACTTGCCGACTATCTCAACGTCTATGAACACGACGAAAGCCGCGACCACGTGGCTCAGCCGGGAATGGTCTATATCACTTACCCCACAGAAATGGGTACGCTCTACACCGCAGAGGAAATCACCGCTATTCAGCAACTTTGTCGCCGCTATGGTCTTCAGTTGTTTGTCGATGGTGCGCGTCTGGGCTATGGTCTGATGTCGTCGGCCAGCGACATTTCGCTGCAATGGCTCGCCCGCCACTGCGACGTATTCTATATAGGTGGAACGAAAGTGGGCGCACTTTGTGGCGAGGCTGTTGTCTTCCCACGCGGCAATGCCCCGAAGTATTTCTTCTCCAATGTGAAGCGTCACGGCGCCTTGCTGGCTAAGGGTCGTGTAGTCGGAGTACAGTTCGATGCGTTGTTCTCGGAGAATCTCTATTTCGACATCTCTCGTCACGCTATCCTTATGGCTGAGAAACTCAAACGTATTCTGGAAGAGGCAGGAATGGTGTTCTATATGGATTCACCTACAAACCAGCAATTCATTCTGCTGCCCCACGACCGCGCCCTCGAACTCAAGAAAATCGTCGACTTCACGCTCTGGGGACCATCACCCGATGACCCAACCCTCATGATTTGCCGTTTCGTCACATCTTGGGCTACCACCGAGCAAGATTTGGAGAATCTCCGAAAACTCCTATAGTTTTCCAAATACTTCCTGAAAAGAATTTCACAATCTTTGTTTTTCGAATTAAGTCAGCAGAGATTTCAACAGACACCATCCACGAGTCTTCCTTTCCAAAGAAGAAGGCTCGTGGATGTTTTTTTATTTCAGGTTTCAGATGGAGACCTTCTCTCCCCGATGCGTCAAAAATCAAATTATGAAAGCAAGGAAATTGTACTATCTGCCAACTCTGATTTACCTTTTTATATAAAGCACGTCTTTGGACCTTAGAAAGCAATGCTTTAGAGGTTAGAGAGCATGCCTTTATACCTATATAAAGACATCCTTTCTAAGGTCGAAAGGCATCCTCTGTATGGTCGAAAGACCTGCTCTGTATGGTCAAAAGGATTGCTTTGTATCCTCGAAAAGATTACTCTACATTATCGAAAAAATTGTGCTCTTATTACGAAAGCAATTCTCTCTCAAAGAAAAGGTTCCTACCTAAAAACAAGAGAGGATTTCCTCTTTAAAACAAAAGAAATCCTCTCTGAAAACTATTTCAAAAATCTCCTACGCCGACTTTAAAGCCTTTTCCTCCAATCTTGCCTGCACTACATTCACTACATAGCCACTGAGTTTCTGGCATTCGTTGATCAGGTCGATATAGATGGAACTGATGTTGTAATCGTACTCGTGGTCATAAACGGCACGAATGTTCTCATCCTTCAGTTCAATACACATCTGCGTCATTTCATCCTCAATCTGATAAGTCTTCTTCGTGCTCAGATTCTCACGTCGGCCGCTAATCACAACATTCATCTCCGTCAGCGCCTTATCGGAAAGGTCCAGCAGCGTCTGAATGGTCTTGTTTTGTTCATCGTTGAACTCTATGCCCGACTCGTGGCGTCGATTCAGTGCGCGAGCGAACTTGAAGCAAGCGTCTCCGATGCTCTCCAGTTCACTAATCATTCGCATCAACTGGCGCACCTTCATCTTCGTCTTGTCACTGATGTGGTCCATTCCGATTTGTTCGAGATAATTGGCAATGCCAATCTCGAGTTTGTCGGTGATGTCCTCCTGATTCGTAATCTGACTAAAGAGATTCTCGAATGCGCTGTCGTCTTTCTCTTCAAAAAGGTTGCGCGTCATTGCGAACATCCTTTGTACACGCTGACCAAAGTCGCGAGTTTCCTTTTGTGCCTGCAGCACCGAGATTTCAGGCGTCTGCACCAGATTAGCCTGAATATATTGAAGATGAAATTCCTCCTGCTCTGCCTTTTCCTTCTCTGGCAGCAGCCAGCAGACGATACGCTCCAGTTGCGAGATGAACCCAATCAGAAGGGCTGTGTTAGTCACGTTGAAGCAAGTGTGGAACATTGCAAGCACCACTGGCAACTTTTCTGCTTGTCCGGCAACTGTCGGGTCATAACCCACGAGCCGACAAACCATATTGATGAAAGGATAGAACACACAAAGCACCCAAATCACACCAAACAGATTGAATAGCAGATGAGCCAATGCAGCCCTTCGCGCCTGAGTGTTAGCGCCCAGTGCGGCGAGATTGGCAGTGGCGGTCGTTCCGATATTTTCACCCATCACCAACGCAATGCCCAGATAGATGGGCAATACGCCCGTAGAACAAAGCAGAATGGTGATAGCCATCACTGCAGCCGATGACTGCACGATACAAGTGATGAGCGTTCCGATAGCCAAGAAGGAAATGATGGTCAGATAACTATTCGTGTCGAACGACGCAAAGAAGTTCACTACTGCCTCATTGTGTTCGAGGTCCATTTCCTTTCCAGTCGTACTTAGCAACACCAGCGAGAGGAACATGAACGCTATACCAAAGAGAAAATCGCCGACAAAACGGTTGCGCTTCTTATAGATGAGCACCATACCCACGAAGAATGCAGGATAGACAACACTGGTCAAATCGACGTTGTAGCCAAGTGACATAATCCACGCAGTCAGTGTAGTTCCGATATTCGCACCCATGATGACCGAAATGGCCTGAGCCAGCGTAAGCAATCCCGCCGAGACAAACGAAACCGTCATTACCGTAGTTGCCGATGACGATTGTACGGCGCAGGTGACAAATGCACCTGTCAGCATGCCCATAAATCGGTTGGTAGTCATTCGGGCGAGCACATGACGAAGTCCCGAGCCAGCCAGTTTCTGCAGCGCATTACTCATCATTCGCATACCGTAGATGAGCAGTCCTAACGCACCCAGTAGTTTCAGCGACAAAAAGAAATAATTTGGTGTAGAGTCCATTATTTAGAGTTGTTTTTATTCAAGTTTAGCATTCGCCCATTTTGCAGTTCGGGAGTTCAAACTTACGACTATTGCCGCTTCAGGTATTCAAAACCGATACGGCAACGAAGACAATCCTTTCGGTCGCAGTATTCGTTTTTAAGTTGAATGAGCGCCTGAGAGTCGCCAGCAGTAGTCACACTAAGACCGCACTCCTGCCACATCTGCGTGATGTGATTCTTCTCCGCCTGAAGTTCCTCCAGCAAGTCGAAGGCTCGGTCGCAAAGTCGGTCGTCGCGCTTATGACGGCCATAGGCGAAGAGAACGGGAACGACCGTATTAATAATGATGAGTTTGCGCGATGCGGCTGAAAGTCGTTTGCTACTGCGAGTACTCTCCGCTCCGAAGACATAGTGAGTCTGCCAATACTCAGTTGCCTGTGTATCAAGCACTTCGAGGAATTCCTTCACAGACTTGCATTCGACAATCTGACTCAGCGAGGCACGACAACCGAAGTAGAGTTGGGCAAGTTGGGAGATGCGGATGTAAGGGAAGTTTTGCGGACGGAGTCGCAGGAATCGCCACAAATGGTGGTCGATGGGCTTCAGCGAGAACTTATGCTGCAGATAGAGATATTCATTACGCAGTCGGGTGAAATAGCCTTCGGCCATTGCATTTTCCCTGTAGCGTTCGAGTAGACTATCGGGCGACAGCAAGCCCGCCTGTCCCATGAATATGGCTTCCACCTGGAATAAGTCATCACGATGATGACCGACTGCCGAAAGCGGAATGCTCAGAGCCCATTGCTCGAAAGCATCGCCATTGATGCCGAAACCGAAATTGCGGGCGAGAGTCGTGAAATAGGCTGCCTCCCAGGAACCATCGCACAAGGCGACTCGACGGCTGATGGCCTCAGTCTTCTGCTCCAGTCGCTCAGTCTGCAGCGCGCTCATCCAGGAATGAACCAACAACGGCGAAAGCGAGGGAATAATCTGATAGCAGGGAGGATACTTGTCGGTATGGATAAGTTGTTCGTAATGGTCGAGCACGACAGGCGGAACACTAATCTTCACCTGTGGCAATCGGCGACCCGAAGCAGTCAGGATGTCGTCGCGGTCGATGACAGCACACACGTGAAGCACCACATTGTCGTAGGCTGCATCACGATCGTGTCCATGCTGATACCAGTCGCTCGAACTATTGTGAATCTCGACATTGCCCACCCAAAGCGTTCCGCCGACCTTCACCTTCGCATTGAAGAAGTCGGGACCAGCATTGCGATTGTGCAAACCAGGGTCGACCACTTCGACCAACTGCCCGTCTGTAGTCATGAGATCACCAACAGGCAGAAGACGATGTTTCCAGACATAGTGAAGTAGAGCCTCTTTCATTGAATTTGCCTAGATAGCCAGAAAAACGATACACTAGAAGTCCAACGCGTCGCCAATGCAGGCATTCGGCATCTGGATATGGAGCATTGCGCAAACTGTTGCTGCAATATCGACTATGGTTGCGTGATCCGACGAAGCCCCGTGCTCCACATGCCAGCCCAGGAATACCAAGGGGATATGGGAATCGTAAGGATTCCACTCGCTATGGGTTGTGCCTTCATAAGTGTCCTTGAATTCCCACGAGAACATCTGCGAACGGGGCACACAATAGATATCACCCGAACGGAGTCGGTTGTAGCCGTTGACAATGCGCTCGCGGATGAGTTTCGGAATGGGAGCGATAGCAGCCTTTTCGCAGTCGACGGCACAGAGTATCTTGTCGTTCTTATGAATCTCGGCAATAGCCTCCTGCTTCACTTCCTGCAAGTCGAGTCCGGCCTTCTCAATAGCCTCATGGTTCAGATAGATGAAGTCGCCATAGTTTGCCAAAGCCAACTTGTCGACACCATATTTAGCCAAAAGTCTCTCATTGATGGCCTTCACCGTTCCACTGGCGCTCCAGCCGCCTGCTGGGATATGGTTGCGGCGCAAGTAGTTAGGATTGTGAGCACCAGCATGATCAGCAGTGAGGAAGAGCAGATAGCGACCGCGACCGATGCGACGGTCGAGGAATGTGAGGAAATGGGCCAAGTCTCTGTCGAGTTGTCTGTAGGCGTCAATGGTCTGAGCACCACGTGTTCCATACTGATGGGCAATTGCATCGGTCGAAGAGATGCTCACGCAGAGCATATCAGTGACGTCGCCCTGTCCGAGATGCTCGTTCTCGAGCAATGATTCGGCCATCTTGAATGTCACTGTGACACCTTCCGACTTCATCTTCTGGTCCTCACCGGGCTTTGTGCCATTTCGCTTGTTGAACTCGCGCACCCATTTCGGAAGTTCATCCATATAATAGGTGGACGAAATGAAATGTCCTACGGAGTTGTCGTACCAATAAGCCGCATTGGCTGAATGGCCTGCGGGCAGAATAGCAGCACGATCCTTAAGTGCCACACCAAAGACACGCGACTTGAAGTCGTTGCTCAAACGGAGTTGGTCGCCAATGGTATTCGACAACATGTTGCGAGGCGACATCTGACCTGCCTTCGAGTCGCTACCCACCGAACGCACTGTCGTATCAGAGCAGCAATAGCGCTCTACGCCGTTCTCATAGAAGTTGTTTCCTGCGATTCCATGCAAGGCAGGACAAGAACCGGTATAGACACTTGCATGTCCGACGGCGGTCACCGTAGGCACATAGTTGATCATCGTATTTTCGAAAGAATAACCCTCGTCGACAAGTCTTTTCAGACCACCTTCGACGAAGTCCTCATAGTAATAATAGAGGTAATCCCAGCGCATCTGGTCAACAACAAGCCCAACGACGAGTTTGGGGCGTTCAATCTTCTGTGCAGCCCATACGGATGTCGTCAGCATAGCCAGCGCTGCAATAAGTAGGAATCTTTGCTTCATGATAGTTTTTGCTTTTTAAGATATTTTCGGCAAAGATACAAATTTTTCATCAATTTTGCATCGTTTTCTCCCTTCTTTTTCGTAACTTTGCAAAGAAATGAGACATTGGCAGATGATGTTCCTACTGGTGGGGCTGTTGATTCTCGTCGGCTGCGACGAACAACGCGTGGCAGAAACCACATCCCAGGAGACTGTTCAAGAAACGCTCATGGAGATTGACACCACGCAGAACCTGATGGTCTACTTCCCCCAATTCACGTACATCGATCTGGTGTGCGCGGAGATGCCTCATTTCTCCGACGGAAGTGTGGTGATGTGTCTGGCTGCTGCATTCACAGGCGAACGCTCGAACTTGTTCAGTCACGACAACATCGCCGGTCAGCATGTGGCCAGTGGAGTTTTCCACAAGGGATATAAATGTCCTGCAAATACGGGAACATTCACTTTCCACGACGGACAGTGGAACTTCATCCCTTCGGTGAATACCGACTCCATCACTCATGCTGCTGACGCCAACGGAATGGCTTTCAGCCAGATCATGCTCATCTACAAGGGCTACAACTGCAAGGCACACGTAAAAGGCAGGAACCTATTTCGCGCTCTATGCGAGAAGGACGGCCGGTTGTGCATTGCGGAAAGTCGTCGCCAGCAGGACCTTAACTTCTTTGTCCAGAACCTGCTGCGATATGGCATGAAGCATGCGATTTACCTGCAACCCGGAAAGGGTTGGAACTACTCTTGGTATCGGGACAATGCAGGGGTTGCACACATCATGCACCCGAAGGTACACAACTACAGCACCAACTGGCTGACTTTCTATCAACTATAGGAAAAATTGTCAAAAACAAAAATACTTTAAAAACCTAACTACATGGAAACCATCAAGAATTTTGAAGCAATGGCGACTCACCTGAAGCAACAGGAAGATCGCCGACGTGTGGCTGTTGTCTGGGCCGCCGACTATAACTCTCAAGTTGCTGTGCAGTACGCATTGGAAGCCGGATTCATCGATGCTGTCTTCGTAGGCTGCCAGCAAGAAGTGGAGAAGAATGCCGACATCATGAAGTGTGGCGAACACGTGAGTTTCGTGGATGCTGCTGATGCCGACAGCGCTGCCCAGCGTGCCGTAGAACTGGTGCACGAGGGAAAAGTAGACATCCTGATGAAGGGCCTCATCAATACCGACAATCTGCTGCACGTTGTGCTGAACAAGCAAACAGGCATTCTCCCCCGCGGACGAGTGCTTACTCATATCACGGCCGCAAAGTTGTCGGAATACGACAAACTGCTCTTCTTTAGCGACGCAGCCGTCATTCCCTACCCCACCCATGAACAGCGCATCGAGCAAGTCAGATATATGACCGAACTCTGCCACGCGATGGGAATCGAAAAACCACGCATCGCCCTCAACCACTGCACGGAGAAGATCAATGAGAAGTTCTTCCCGTTCACCGTGGGCTATCCCGACATTATCAAGATGGCAGAAGAGGGAGAATTCGGACCGTGCATCGTCGACGGACCACTCGACCTGAAGACAAGTATCTCGCCAGAGAGCCTTCGCATCAAGGGCATCAACTCTCCGCTTGAGGGAGAGTCCGACGCCATTATCTTCCCCGACATCGAGGCTGCCAATGCCTTCTACAAGACCATCACTTTCTTCCATAGCGATACGGCTGGCATGCTGGTCGGGCCGATGGTTCCTGTAGTGTTGCCTTCGCGTGCCGACTCCAAGCGATGCAAGTTCAACTCGCTGGCCCTTGCTGCCATGCTTGCCAAGAAAGCCTAATCCTTAAATGAAAATACCATGCAAATATTAGCCATTAACCCTGGATCAACATCCACAAAGATTGCCGTCTACGAAGACGAGAAGCCTATCCTGCTTCGCACCATACGGCATTCGGCGCAGGAACTCAGTCAGTTCGACGACGTCATTGAGGAGTTCCCCATCCGCAAGCAACTCGTCATCGACGAACTGAAGCGCAACGATATTCCCATGAAGTTTGATGCCGTCATCGGACGAGGCGGACTTGTGAAGCCAATTGCCGGTGGCACCTACGAAATCAATCAGACGATGCTCGACGACACTCATAGCGGAATCGCTATGCACAATCATGCCTGCAATCTTGGCTGTCTGATTGCCTACGACATTGCCCAGGAGATTCCGGGTTGCCGCTCGTTTATCGCCGACCCGGGTGTCGTTGACGAACTGAACGACTATGCCCGCATTTCGGGTTCACCGCTGATGAACCGCATCTGTATCTGGCATGCGCTGAATCAGCGCGCCATCGCCAAGCGATTTGCCAAGGAGATTGGTCGGAAATACGAGGACATGAACCTCATCATTTGCCATCTGGGCGGCGGAATCTCTGTTGCTGCCCACGAGCACGGACGCGCCGTTGATGCCAATAACGCCCTCGACGGCGAAGGACCTTTCTCGCCCGAGCGTGCAGGAAGTCTGCCTGCTGCCGACCTCATCCGTCTTTGCTTCTCGGGCAAATACACGGAGCAGCAACTCCTGAAGCGTGTTGCCGGACAGGCTGGCCTCATCGCCCATCTGGGAAGCAACGACATGCGTGCCATCGAACAGCGCATTGCTGATGGCGACGCACACGCAAAACTCATCGTCGACGCAATGATTTATCACCTGGCCAAGAACATCGTGGCAGAAGGAGCCGTGCTTTGCGGAAACATTGATGCCATCCTGCTTACTGGTGGTCTGGCCCGCTCGGAATACATCATCAACGGACTTCGTCAGCGCATCAGTTTCCTCGCGCCCATTCACTGCTATCCCGGTGAGGACGAGATGCAGGCACTGGCCCTGAACGCACTCGAAGTGCTGAGGGGACGACAGGAAGTAAAGGTTTATGTATAAAAGATGATAAGGCATCAGACTAAAGAAAATGTCGCCTTTCTCTGCCAAATCGTAAATCCTCTCAAATCAGCAAACCCTCTCAATAAATAAAAAACTAAAAACCAACACATGATGAACAGAAAACTATTATTTGTGGTCGTCCTCGCCTTGTCGGCAATGCAGGCCACCGCACAAGTATCATTTGGACAGCCGGAGCGCTTCAATGAGCAATGGCTCTTCAATCTGGAATCCACTGACGCAACGACATCGAAGACAACACCCGCAGAAGTTGCCTTCGAAGATACTCGCTGGCGCCGCTTGAACCTGCCACACGACTGGTCGGTTGAAGGTGTCATGTCGCCACATCTGGCCTCTTGTACCGGCTATCTGCCGGGCGGAATTGGCTGGTATCGGAAGCATTTCGCCACTCCTGCCGCAAAGGACGACTTTGTGAAGACTTTCATTTATTTTGAGGGTGTCTACAACCGCTCGGAGGTTTATCTGAACGGACATCTACTCGGCAAGCGTCCCAATGGCTACGCCTCGTTCCTCTACGACATGACACCCTATCTGAACAAGGAAGGCGAGGACAACGTGCTGGCCGTGCGCGTCGACCATTCACAATATGCCGACTCCCGCTGGTATACGGGCTCGGGCATCTATCGCGACGTCTGGCTGATTCGCGCTCCTGAGACTCATCTGGCTCAGTGGGGCTCGGCTTGGCGCCTGAAGAAAATATCGAACTCGCAAGCCATTGTGGAAGTCGACATCGAGACCGAAGGCAAAGGCGCGCTGGGCATTCCGGCTGAAGTCATCATGACCGATGCCTCAGGTAAGGAAGTGGCTCGGGCAAAGGCCACTCTCGGATGCCCCGGCAAAAAGACTGTCACGCTGACGGTGAAAAAGCCTCATCGCTGGAATCTTGACGACACCTATTTATATAATATAGAGACGCGACTCGGCAATGGCGACAGAAGTCTGATGCGAGCAGGCCTGCGCACACTGACATTCGACCCCAATCACGGATTTGCCCTGAACGACAAGTGGATGAAGGTGAAGGGAGTCTGTCTGCACCACGACGCTGGCGTACTGGGAGCCGTTGTTCCTGCCGAAGTCTGGCGTCATCGCCTGGAGGAACTGAAGTCGATTGGCGTGAATGCCATTCGCATGAGCCACAACCCACAGGCACCCGTCCTCTATGACCTCTGCGACGAACTGGGGTTCCTCGTGATGGATGAGGCCAGCGACGAATGGGAATTCCCCAAGCGCAAGTGGCTGGAGGGTTGGAATCGCGGAAAGCCCGGATTTGAGGGCACTTTTGATTTCTTCGAAGAATGGATTGACCGCGACGTAGCCGATATGGTTCGCCGCGACAGAAACCATCCATCGGTCTTCCTTTGGTCGATTGGCAACGAGGTGGACTATCCCAACGACCCTTACTCACATCCCATTCTCGACGGCGACGGCAAGGACTTCACCCAGCCGATGTATGGAGGCTACAAGCCTGACCAGCCCAACGCCGAGCGCATCGGAAAGATTGCGAAGCGACTTTCGGCCATCGTACGCGGAATTGACAACTCACGTGCCGTAACTGGAGCCTTGGCAGGTGTGGTGATGTCGAACCAGACTGAATATCCAGAGGCCATTGATGTAGTGGGATATAACTACACCGAAAGCCGCTATGCCGAAGACCATGCGAAATATCCAAAGCGCATCATCTATGGCTCAGAGAACCGCCACGACCTGGCCGCATGGAAGGCCGTTCGCGACAATGAGCATATCTTCGGACAATTCCTATGGACGGGTGCCGATTATCTTGGTGAGAGTGGTGCCTGGCCTGCACGCGGCTCATCGGCAGGACTCATCGACCTTGCCTCACAGCGCAAGCCCAATGGCTGGTATCGCGCCTCCCTCTGGAGCGAGAAGCCAGTTGTCTACATCGGTACTTACCCACTCAACAATCGCGGAGGCCGCAATGCAGGCAGACAAGGCCGCCGCAACAACTTCATCTCTACCTATGCCGCCGACACCTGGAACTACCGCGACGGTCAACAGATTCGTGTAGTTTGCTTCACGAATCAGCCCGACGTTCGCCTATCGCTCAACGGCCAGCCAGTAGGTGGTGAGGCAAAACTGGACAGCACCACTAATGTGCGCTACTGGGACATTGCCTATCAGCCCGGTACGCTGCGTGCCGAAAGCGGAACCGCTTCCTACGAGATTCGCACCTCTGGACTCCCCTATGCGCTTCGCGTCACTCAGGAGAAGAGTGAAGGCTCGGTAGCCACCGACGAGAAGACTGCAAAGACCTACATCCTCACGATTGAAGTCGTCGACGAGCAAGGCAATCTCGTTCGTCTGGCCGACAACGACATCACATGTATGGTTGTGGGCAACGGTCATCTGCTCGGACTTGAGAACGGAAACATGAGCGATACTTCAGGCGCAGTGCCTCTTCGCGGCGGCATTCATCGCCGTGCCAATCAGGGTCGTTTGGTTGCATACGTACAGGAAGGACCGGGTATGATGCAAATGGGACCGAACTTCAACCAACGCCAGCAAAACCAGGAAGGCGCCAATTTCCAGAACGGACAAAACGGCAACATCCGCGTTCGGGTTAGTTCGCCTTTGCTTCAGGACGCAGAGATTGTTCTCGAATAATAAAAAAACGAGAAAGACCTACCGACCTACCATGACCCCTCGCAAACCCCGATGAATAAAGGGCTGAGGGCATGGTAGGTCTTTTCTTCACACCTACCATAGACCTACCATAGACCTACCATCGGAAAGAGGAAAAATTCAAAATGGCAAGAATATAGGAAGGAACCCCTAAAAGCCTGAGAACCAAGAATATAGAAAGATTCTCATTGGGAAAATTCTCTTCGTTTGCAAATGCTCCTGACGACATTTTAATGGTAGGTCTATGGTAGGTGTATAGTAGGTCTTCGGTTAACACCTACCATGCTTCAAACCCTTTGCTGGAGGGCGTTTGAAGGGTGTTATGGTAGGTCGGTAGGTCTTGTTGCTTTTCTTTCTTGTAACAGAATTAACATCGCTCAATTCTATACAGCGCGTCCCTCATCCTTTTAAAGCAAATCCACTACCCTACAGAGCACACCTCTCTACCCTACAGAGCATACCTTTGTATGTTCCAAAGCAATGCTTTATAAGGTATAGAACATTGCTTTCTAAGGTATAGAGTATTGCTTTATAAGGCCTAAAGCATAACTCTCTTGGATTGGAAGTATTTCTTTTGCGGAAAAGGAAACATGCTTTGTTTGTGACGAAAACAATAGGAACATCTCATAGGCAAAGTTTCCAGTTTAGACAGACCCACATTACCCAATGACAAAATCACATCGCAGGCATCTCAGTTGGCACAAAAATAAAACAGGGACGAGACCTTTTCTGAATGTCTCGCCCCTGCTTTATTTTAGCAGTTGCTTCAACTGTACCATACAGAAGTATCGGAAGCCAAATCTACGCGGAGTTCATCTTGCTCCATGTTGTAAACGTTGTCATACTCGAAGAAATCCTGATCTTCTTTTTTCCTTCCATTCTTCATAGCAATTCCTCCTATCACAACCTGCATGCCCCAAATCAGGCTGCATTTTATTCTATTTGGAAACTGGGGCTATTTCCCATGTTGCAAATTTAGACATTTATTTCCAAAAAACAAAAATAATTATAGAAAAATGACTTTTTGAAATGTTAAATAATCTTTATAGCAAGAAAAATGTTTAACAATATTATGGTGTTTTTGGAAAATTTTTCTAATTTTGAGGCCTATTAGGTATCATCCGACAGGCGCTAAACCCGCAAAAAGTGAACTATAACAACTATATATCTAACCTACAAACATTTAACAATCCTTAAATTAAAAAGCAATGAAAAAGGAAAATTCAAAAATTGGGCTCTTGCGTAGAGCTCTCTGGACAATGCTTTTCATGCTCTTTGCAACAGTTGGTTTCGCACAGGAAACTGTAGTGAAGGGTAATGTAAAGGATGCCACAGGAGAACCCGTCGTGGGTGCAACAGTGCAAGTAGAAGGCGTGATAGGTGGTGTTATCACTGATGTAAATGGTGATTTCTCCATTAAGTGCTCGCCAAAAGCTATCCTCAACATCTCCTACGTTGGCTTCGAGTCAAAGAAGATTGCTGTTAGTAATCGGCAACACGTAGAAGTGGTGATGGGTGAAAATGCAACTGACCTCAATGAGGTTGTTGTAACAGCTCTGGGTATTAAGCGTGAAGCTAAAGCACTGGGCTATTCCGTCAGCGAAGTAAAGACTGACGAGATCAAGCAGGCTAACACCATCTCACCTGTAGCTGCTCTTCAGGGTAAGGTGGCAGGTTTGGAAATCAACCAATCAGATGGTGGTATGTTCGGTTCTACAAAGATTCTGTTACGTGGTGCTTCTACCCTGAGCCAGAAAAACAATCAGCCTATCTTTGTCGTTGATGGAGTGATTCTTGACAACCCAAGTTCTAACACTGGTGATGCTGACTGGGATTCAAACATCAATGACTATGGTAACCAGCTGAAGAACTTGAATCCTGACGACTTTGCAAGTGTATCAGTGCTGAAAGGTGCTGCTGCTACGGCTCTGTACGGATCGCGCGGTCTGAACGGTGCTGTCGTTATCACCACAAAGAAGGGCGGAAGAAGCCGTGGTCTCGGTATTACTTTCTCTCAGACTTTTGGAATCGATAATGTTTATAAGTCGCCCGACCTTCAGAACGAATATCTCGAAGGTGCTTTTGCCGGTTACAACCTCTATGGTGATACCTATACTGAAACAGGAAGCCGTTGGGATCCGCTGTCCTATTCTCGCAACAGCGAAGGTAAGTATTCTATGATTGAGCAGCATGGAGGCTATGCATCAGAGTGGGCTTGGGGACCTCACATCTCCTGGGCCGCTGGTAAGGAGTTCGAGCAGTATGATGGTACT
>JAILFH010000057.1 GCA_024697645.1 Prevotella sp. | reverse complement strand
GTTCTTAATCTGCACGACGGCACGGGCGACGACGTCGAAGTCGGGATTGGTGGCAGCACCGTTCATGTAGCGCTTGTTGCCGAAGACATTGGCGGTTCCCCAGAGCAACTTGATGTTGGGATACTGCTTCATCTTCTCCAGGGCGTAGTCGGTGATGACCTTCATGCGCTCCTCATACTCAGCGATGTTGTCGGCCTCCTCAACGAGGTCTACATCGTGGAAGCAGAAGTAGTTGATGCCCAACTTGTCCATAAACTCGAAGCCTGCGTCCATCTTCTCCTTGGCGCGCTGTACGGGGTCGTCGGCCTCATACCACTCGTAGGCGCGGGTCTCGCCACCGAACTGGTCGCTGCTGGCGCGGCAGAGTGTGTGCCACCAGGCCATTGCGAACTTCAGCCAGTCCTTCATCTTCTTGCCCATCACGACGCGCTCAGGCTCGTAATAGTGGAATGCCAACACGTTCTTGCTCTCTGTTCCCTCAAAAGGAACCTTACCGATAAACGGGAAATACTCTTTCATACTTTTTCTTTAGTTTTTGAATGTTTCTGATTTGGTCATTTGTCTTACGGTTGCAAAGATACACAGATTTCGTCAATGTAGGGCGCTGTTTTGTTGCAGATTTCTTTCAATATGTTGCATCGTGCAAGAAATAAGAATTTTTAATAAAAAAAGATAGTTGTGCGAAAGTTGTTTTTTAAAGATAAATGTGTAACTTTGCAGAAAAAGCAACAAGGCTATGAAAAGGATGATGACAACTCTGTTGATGGCTGCCGCAGTGACAGTTTCTTCGGCGCAGGACGCTGTGTTTTCGTATTTCAAGTATGCGGGCAACGAGGCTCGTTTCAACAAGACAATTGACAGGAGTAGGGAGTACTTCAACCCCATTCTGGCTGGCTACTACCCCGACCCGTCGATTTGCAAGAAGGGCGACACCTACTATCTGGTGAACTCGTCGTTCTCGTTCTTCCCAGGTGTGCCCATCTTCGAGAGCAAGGACCTCGTGAACTGGCAGCAGATAGGCTTTGTGCTCGACCGCGAGTCGCAGTTGCCGCTCGAAGGTCAGTGGGTGTCGGGCGGAATCTATGCACCCGACATCAGTTACAACGAGCGCAACAAGACGTTCTACATGATTACGACCAACGTGGGGCGGGGCAATTTCTATGTGAAGACCAAAGACTTGCGCGCAGGCTGGAGCGAACCCATCTATCTGCCCGAGATTGACGGCATAGACCCTTCGTTCCTTTTTGATCGCGACGGCAAGGCCTATATTGTTCATAATGCACCGGTCTATGGGAAGGAGAAATATGAAGGCGAGCGCGCCATCAGAATCTTGGAGTTCGACGTTGAGGGCGACAGCATCATCGGTGAGCCGAAGGAGATTGTGCGCGGTGGTACTCATGTCACTGTGAATCCCGTCTGGATTGAAGGTCCCCACCTCTATCATATCGGGAAATACTACTATCTGATGTGTGCTGAGGGCGGAACGGGCAGCGACCATTCGGAGGTCATCTTCCGCTCGAAGAAGCCGATGGGACCGTGGGAGGAATGTCCGCAGAACCCGATTCTCACGCAGCGCAGCGGTCTGAATCCTGATCGTCCCGACATCGTGACCAGCACGGGCCACGCTGATATTGTTCAGATGAAGAAAGGCGAGTGGTGGGCAGTGTTCCTCGGATGCAGACCCTATGAGGGCGATATGTATAATACCGGTCGCGACACCTATCTGCTGCCAGTGACTTGGAAGGACGGATGGCCGGAGATTCTGGAGAAGGGGAAGGCTGTGCCTGCAGTGGTGGAGAAGTCTGGGCTCACGCCTGCAGAGAACCTGCTCACGGGTAATTTCAGTTATACGGACCGCTTCGATAAGTCGGAGTTGAATCCTCGCTGGCTCTTCCTTCGCAATCCGCCAGCAAAAGCCTATACGCTGACAGAACGAGGACTGACGATTCATCCGTCGGAGGGTAATCTGCACCAGCGGAAACCTCTCTCGGCGCTGTTCTGTCGCCAGCAGCACACGACCTTTGCGGCAGAGACCCAGTTGTCCTTTACACCAGCTTCCGACAAGCATCTGGCGGGAATGACCGTATTCCAGAACGAGGAATACAACTTCGTTTTTGGCAAGACTCTGCTCAACGGACGGCCTGCGCTCGTTCTGAAGAGAACGGAGAAGAGTGAGGTGCTCATCGGTTCCTACTTCCTGCCCTCGGCTGATGGTGCAGTGCGACTGAAGGTCGAGGCCGATGGTCGCTACTATTCATTCTTCTATTCGTTGGGCGAAACAGGCGAATGGAAGGCGCTTGCAGTAGGCGTAGATGGTGGGCAGTTGAGCACAGCCACTTCTGGAGGCTTCATCGGAGCAGTCATCGGTCTCTTTGCAACCAGTGACAGTTTATAGTTGATAATTGATAGTTGAGAGTTGAATTTTTATTTGATAATTGACAGTTGAGAGTTGAATTTTTATTTGATAATTGACAGTTGAGAGTTGATAGTTATGATTACAAGTAACTAGCAGAATCGCAAACTCAAGAACTCGGGGGTGAGTAATTTGGAAATAGGGGTTCAATTTCAAACGTGGAATTTGAAACCTCAGAGTTTTGACTTGAAACTAAAGAATTGGAACTCTGGATTTTGCTCTTTGAACTTTGAACTTTAAACTTTAAACTTTGGACTCTGAACTCTGAACTCTGGACTTAAAACTTAAAACCTGAAACTTGCACCTTCTTAACTCTGTCCCTTGCCCCTTAGATAAAAAAGAAGCGGACGACCATCACTGGCCATCCGTCTTTCGTTGCGTAGCTAAAAACTAACTGTTGAGTAGCTAAAACTAAATTACTGTGTAGCTAAGACTAACCTAAACTAAAAAGTATTTTCTAACCTAACACTATTATTCATTTCTTTCTACAGTTATCTTTCACGTTGCAAATTTAGCCATTTTTTCATAATGATATATTGTGAAATGTATCAGATTTGTTTTCCTTTGTTTCAAGTTTTGCTCAATTGCTCAATTTTTTGAGTTTTTAGAAATAAATGAAACATTTTGTCGTATCCGAAAAACAGAAAAGTTGCGTTTTTTTGCTCATAAGACATTCATTTCTTAGGAAAAACGACAGAAAATAGCCTTCTGGACTTTTTTCCCAAGAAGGCGACATTGATACCTGCAAATTTGGAGAATTAGAAAAAAAGATGTATATTTGCACTCAGAAACATACAATAATAGGTAAAGTCGTGAATACTATGGACAGAGTTATGAAAAGATTATTCTCATTTGTGGCAGTTCTGTGGGTGACTGTTGCTGTGTTTGGAAGTGAGAATCGGGATGGTACGTCAGCAGCGACTTGCCACCAGTTGCCTATGCGCCTTTGGTACGATTGTCCCGCAGAGTTTTTCGAGGAATCGCTGCCCATTGGCAATGGTCGGCTGGGTGCTCTCGTCTATGGTAATCCCGATGAGGATGTCTTGCAACTGAACGACATCACGTTCTGGACAGGAAGGCCCTACGACCGCGAGATGGACCGCGACGCCTACTTGTGGCTGCCAGCCATTCGCGAGGCACTCTGGCATGAGGACTACATGACTGCCGACTCGTTGCAACTGCATATTCAGGGACCAAACTGCAGCGACTATATGCCGCTGGGAACGCTAACCCTGCGCTCGCTCGACGCCGACCCCTGGAGCGACTATTATCGTTCGCTGTCGCTCGACAGTGCCATTGCGAAGAATCAGTATCGAAGGGGCGGGACGCTCGTCAGGAAGGAATATCTGGTGAGTCATCCCGATCAGGCTATTGTGGTTCACTTGAAGGCAGAAGGAGGTCGCTTCGGTGAGGAACTGCTGTTTGGTTCGCTTGTTCCCCATCAGACGAAGGTGTCGCCTGTACGGGGCAACACAGGGCAGATTATGATGATGGGTCACGCCCTTGGCGACCCTCAGGAGACGATACATTTCTGTAGTATTCTGCGGGCAGTGGCCGATGAGGACGCTCAGGTGTCGCAGACCGACTCGTCGCTTGTGGTGAGGAATGCCCGCGAACTGACCATCTATATTGTCAACCGTACGTCTTTCAATGGTTTCGACAAGCATCCCGTCAGGCAGGGCGCTCCCTATATCGAACAAGCCACCGACGACGCGTGGCATACGGTGAACTGTCGCTTTGACGAGGTAGTCGGGCGTCATGTGGCCGACTATGGGCAGTTCTTCAACCGACTGAAACTGAGTCTGAATCCTTCGCTGCAGACTTCGGAGGGGCAGACGATGCCGACCGACCAACTGCTGAAGAATTACACCGATGGGAAGACTACAGCGGCTGCTTCGTCCTATCTCGAGACGCTCTATATGCAATATGGCCGCTATCTGCTCATCAGCAGTTCGCGCACAAAGGGCGTGCCTGCCAACCTGCAGGGACTCTGGAATCCGCATCTCCACGCACCTTGGCACGGAAACTACACCGTGAACATCAATCTCGAGGAGAACTACTGGCCTGCCGACGTAGCCAATCTTCCCGAGATGACCGAACCGCTCTGGACCTTCATGCAGGCTATGGCCGAAAATGGTCGCTATACGGCCCGCAATTATTATGGCATCAAGCGCGGCTTCTGCTCTTCCCACAACAGTGACATCTGGGCGATGACCAATCCTGTGGGCGAGAAGCGGGAGAGTCCTGAGTGGAGCAACTGGAACATGGGACTTGCGTGGCTCACGCAGAATCTCTGGGACCACTATCTCTTCACACAGAACGGCGATTTCCTTAGTCAGACAGCCTATCCGCTCATGAAGGGCGCATCGGAGTTCATGATTGACTGGCTCGTGGAGAATCCGAAGAAGCCCGGTGAACTCATCACTGCTCCTTCGACGTCGCCCGAGAACGAATACGTCACTCCTGAAGGCTATCACGGGACAACCTGCTACGGCGGTACTGCCGATTTGGCGATTCTGAAGGAGTTGTTCCGGAACACGCTTCGCGCTGCAAGAGTCATGGGCGGCGACACGATTGAACCGACGCTGAAAGACATTCTCCCCCGACTGCATCCCTACACCATTGGAAAAGACGGCGACCTGAACGAGTGGTACTACGACTGGCGCGACTGGGATCCGCATCATCGCCATCAGAGTCATCTCATCGGCCTCTACCCAGGTTCGCACATCACGCTGAACGCTACGCCCGACATTGCGAAAGCCTGCCAGCAGACGCTCATTCAGAAGGGCGACCAGACTACGGGTTGGTCTACAGGCTGGCGCATCAATCTCTGGGCGCGTCTGCACAGAGCCGATCAGGCCTACCATATCTATCAGAAACTGCTGACCTACGTGTCGCCCGACAAATATCAGGGCCCCGACCGACGCCGTTCGGGTGGAACCTATCCGAATCTGATGGACGCTCATCCGCCTTTCCAGATCGATGGTAACTTCGGCGGAACGGCTGGTGTCTGTGAGATGCTGCTGCAAAGCAGACTTGCTGAGCCTACGGCCAAGAGCGGAAGAGGTCAGAAATCCCAGTTCGTACTGGAACTTCTGCCTGCGCTGCCTGAGAGTTGGCAGTCGGGTGAGGTAAGCGGACTGAAGGCTCGCGGCGGCATTGAGGTGGCGATGAAATGGAACGACGGAAAGGTCGTCGAGGCTGCGCTGACGGCAAGTCAGAATGGCAAGGTCACCGTGATGTTCAACGGCCAGCAGAAGACGCTGAAACTGAAGAAGGGAAAGCAAACACTTCTGCGATAATTCGTGGTCGCTGCGAAAGGCGGCAAACAAAAGGACAATTATTAATCTTTGAATATAAATGTGAATTCATGAGAGATAGTCAGATTTTTATTGGCGATATTAGTATCGAGACAGCCAGACAAGTCTACTGTGGCAGTAACGTTGATGACGATTTGATGCTTTTTGACAAACTGGGACAACTGCCAATCCCCAACAAACCCCGAAGAATGAGGTGTAAGTTCTTTGCGCTCTGTACGCATGGGTCAATTCATTATAGTGTAGATACTGAAATGCACACGGTGAAGGCTAACGACATGATCATCGTCAACGAGGGTCAGGTGGCCGGCGATTATCTGTTCTCGGGCGACTGCAATGGTATTGCCATTATGGTTTCAGAGAAGTTTTTCGGAGAAATCGTGAAGGACGTGCACGAACTGTCGCAGTTGTTCCTCTTCACGCGAACGCATCCTGTCTGTCATATCACTCCGCAGGAAACCTCCATGCTTCTGAACTATTTCAGGATGCTGAAACAAAAGATTGACGACCAGGGTCATCACTTCCGCCGAGAATTGGTAAGGTCATTGCTCATGACGATGATCTACGATATGAGTAATGTGATTTTCAGAATACAATCCGTCAGCGACCGCCGTCAGACGCGTGCAGAGGCCATCTTCACGCAGTTCCTGCAGTTGGTGGAAGCCAATTTCCGCACAGAGCGACGCGTTAGTTGGTATGCGAAGCAACTATGCATCTCGCCGAAGTATCTTTCGGAGACGGTTAAGCAAGTGAGCCGCCGCACGCCCAACGAATGGATTGACAACTATGTGGCACTCGAGATTCGAGTTCTGTTGCGAAATACGACAAAGAGCATCAAGGAAATAGCCAACGACATGAGTTTTCCCAATCAGTCGTTCTTCGGAAGGTTTTTCAAGGAGCACGTTGGTATGAGTCCGTCGGAGTATCGGCGGAAGTAGAATTATTCGATTTCTCCAGTTCAAGGAGTGCTTTTCTTAAAAATGCTTTTCTTATAGTCTCCCCTGCTCTTGATAACTGTAGTATTGACCGTCGCAGACTATCACGTGGTCGAGGAAGTGTATGCGCATCGTTTCGCAGGCTGCCTTCACGCGATTCGTCAGTTGGTCGTCGTCGCGACTGGGCCGCGCGTTGTTTGATGGGTGATTGTGGCAAAGGGCCAGCACTGTAGCGTTGGAAAGAATGGCTTCCTTCATGATGACGCGAACATCGACGGCAGTCTCCGTGATGCCCCCATGCGAGATGCGGACCGACTTGATGATTCGGAAATTCTGATTCATCAGCAAGATCCAAGCCTCCTCGACATCGAGGTCTTGCATGAAGGAATGCATATAATTGTAGATGTCGGCAGAGGAGTTTACCTTGAAGCGTTCTTCTGGTTTCTCGCGCTGGCGTCGCTTGCCGAGTTCGCAGGCTGCAAGAATCGAGATGGCCTTTGCCTCGCCAATGCCGTTGTATTGACAGAGTTCTTGAATCGACATCTTGCCCAGCGTGTTCAGATTGTTATTGCAATCGTTGAGCACACGTTTCATCAGTTCTACGGCCGTCTCGCGCGTTGATCCCGAGCCAATCAGAATCGCCAGCAGTTCGGCTGGACTCAGGCTGTTTGCTCCCTGATCGCGCAGTTTCTCACGCGGTCGATCTTCCTCAGCCCATTGGTTGATGTTCAGTTTGTTTGTTTCCATTTTAGTATTTCGTTATGCAGGTTATTCTCCGTAGTAAGTTCCTATGAATAGAATGGCACCCGTGAAGTTGTCTTTGATCATATAGAGGAATGGGCGTGTGGCATGGAACGTGCAGTTGCGGTACAGAGGTGGACGCCCTGTTCCATAGCCAATGATTGTCTGTTCGGTTACGGCGGCGGCTTTCGTACCGGTCTCGTTGACTTCAATTTTAGTCTTCTGTTTCATCTCCGATACGTAGACGGGCACGTCGGGTTTGACATGTGCCAGCCGGCTATAGTCGGCCCGGCGGGCATCGAACATCGAACGCACGCCCAGTTGCTGCATCACAGGGATAAGCGGCAGTTCCACTTCGGTCTCAAAGCGTGGGAACAAGACGTCGACACGGCAGGTGGTGCTCTTCTTCCATGTGGCTTGGCACTCGTCGTAGCTGATGCTGCTGAGCAGACGGTCGAGACTGCTGTCCTCATCGGGAAGCAGCACTTCCATGCTGCAACCATCCGTGTAGGGCATGGTCAGCATCGAATAGCCTTTTCCTTCGCCATAGCGGAAAAGATGCTTTTGGTGCATCAGCGGAAGCTTGACTGACTTTCCATTTGCCAGCGTGAAGTCTTTCTGGCGCGTGTCGTCGGCATCAAAAATGTCACTCCATTGGCTCTCAAAGTAGACTGCGTTCAGGGCAGTGAGCAATGTGCTGGGGTCAATCTCGTCGACCATCTGGGGTATCATGCCTCGTGTCTGGCTGTTGCACCAGGCGTTCACGCTCTTCACATTAAGGTTGTTGCTGATCCATGCCTGATAGTTCTCGACCGCCTGACGGCGGAAATCATCCTTCAACGGCCACTTGGGGTTCACAAATAGGGCATTGGCCATGCTGAAACACGAGCCGCCGCCGTCGCCGGTGAGGTAGGGCATCAGTTTCTTGTAGAATGCATTGGCCGTTTCCGGCTTGCAATCCAGGAGTTGGCTGACCTCGCTCTGCGTCTGACCAGCAGCTCCGTTGTTCGTCATGCTGAGCAGACAGGTGATGCTCAAGGGCGAGAGCACTATGTTCTTCTGCTTGTTGACGGCCTTTAGGAAACGGAACGAAAGGTCGTTGATGGCATGAAGGTTGGATTTATCGTTGTCGGTCAGATCGATTCGGAGGAATTTACGATGGGGGACATCCGCATAACCGTCGTCCAAGACGATGAGCATGTCTTGCTGAACTTTCATTCGCTTATTGGGGAAACCAATGAAAATGGCTTCCACCTCGGCCTGCATGTCGGGCACCTCAATAGAGAACTGCCCGTCAATATTCGTAACCACTGCCGATTTCTTGTTGCCGACGACGCGCACGGTGGCTCCAATGACAGGCTGGCTGTCAGACGAATCAATGACTCGACCACGGATGGTCACTTGTGCATCGGCCACTCCCGAAATGAAAAGGAGCAGCCATAAAAGTAGAAGTTTATGCCGCATAGCTATATTACTCTTTTCCCTTTTTCCCTGCAAAAATACGAATAAGTGAGCGAAATGCAAAAGAAAAGCCAAAGTTTTTGATAGGAACGATGTAGAATCTGTCCCTACATGGCAGCACCATTCTTGTAGGCATAGTATTCATTCACTAAGCTCCTGTACCCCAGTTGTTTCAGTTTGGCATAGTCGGTCCTGAAGTTGGCTTTGCTGTGTTTCCCTGTTGCGAGGTACCGGATGTTCTGCTGGAGGTAATGGTCGATTTCCTTTAGGCCGTTGGTTTGGTTGATGACGGGGAAGAACCACCTTGACCAAGTGAGAGCATCAGCGTCGTCGGTATCAAAGAATTTCCGATTGAAATGGTTGATGAGTCCCTTCATTGCCTTCTCGGGCTCAACATGCTTCGTGTTGCGCCAGCGCAGAAGCGCTCTTGCCGCCCGTCGGATTTTCACTTTCATCTTCTTTTTGGCAGCTTCCGAGATGTCTATGCTGTGACCGTGGCACTTGAAGCCGAGGAATTCGTAGGCTTCGTCGGGCGAATAGATTCGTTCCTTGTCAGGGTTTACTTCCAACCGATATTGCTTCAGATATTCCTTGATTTGCTGCTTATATACCAAAAGTGTCTCAAGGTCGGGAGCGAACAAAATGATGTCATCGGAATAGCGGGCATAGACGACACCTGCATCATGGAAGTGTTTGTCCACCTCTTTTAAATATACATTGGCCAGGAAAGGGGAGGTGGGTGTTCCTGCCATCACACCATGACTTTCATGAACCGTCTCACCGTTATAAACTGCGCAGTCGTTTAGCAACATCTCTTTGAAGAAACGATAGAGGAGAGGGTCGTCGGCCATCATCTCTTCGAGCATCGGGAGCAAAATGTCGATGGAGATGGAATTGAAATAATCGTGGATGTCGACTTTGTATGCCCACATCTTCTGTTCCGCAATGGCGTTGTTGATGTATAGGACGGCATCGCGAACCTTCATGCCTCGGCGGAACGCATAGCAGTTGGGGGCAAAAAAGCCGTCGTAGTCATAGAGTTTAAAGGCAATAACCTTGAGCACCATCATTTCCTCTGGCGCAAAGCTATACACCACCCGCTTCTTGCCCGTGCCCATTTTGTTGATGATTTTCTTCGTTGGCATGCCCAGACCTTCGCCTTGCATCAGCTTTTGTACAAGCTGGAGATACTGTTCCCTCTCTACGAAACAATCGGCTTCATAGAACTCATGCCAGGTGAAACGGCCTTTCAACAGCCGATAAGCGATGAACTCATCCCAGACGTCTTGCCGGGACAATTGTGTGATGATGCTCTCCATGAGAAAAAGAGAAAAAGGGGAAAAGTTTGAATTAGCAAAATTGCTATTCACAAGAGGAT
>JAILFH010000070.1 GCA_024697645.1 Prevotella sp. | reverse complement strand
TACCCCCAGCCCCTTCCACCTTCGCTCTTAGCGACTTCTGCTTCGACCTATAATTGGTCTTGCACAAGCCGAGAGCAGCACCACTTAGGCGGCGTCTAAGATTATCAATCTTCGACTTGCCTAGACCTAAAGGGAAGGGGGTAGGTCCTCTGAGGTGAACTGGAAGAAAGGAATGCTCTAGATCCCGGAGCGTAATACTCCGTAGGTCAGGGAGCATTGCTCTATAGTATACGGAAGCATCCTTTCGACTATCGAAAGGCATCCTCTATAGGGGTATAAACACGTGCTTTATATAGGTACAGAAGCATGCTCTGTAACATAGAAAGACGTACTCTATATATGAAGCCTACCCCCAACCCCTCCCTTAAGGGAAGGGAGTTTGGAGAGGCGCAAAAAGAGTGGCAGTAAAAATTATTTACATTTTGGAGAAAGAAAGAGGATGAAAGAGATAGCCCTGCGGGCTAGAAATCCTTCAAACACCGCTTCGCGGGAAATCTTTTAAAAGACAACCATAACAACAGAAGACAAATTAATAGATTCTGAAAATCGTGGCCGCGTTAGCGCCAATCTGTGAAATCGAAAAATCTGTGTTCATCTGTGTAATCTGTGGGCAAAAAGAAAAAACTTTGAACCCTTGAACAGGCGAAGCCGATTGAACTTTTGAACAGCCCGAAGGGCTTCTCTCTCTCCTCTCTCCTCTCTCCTCTATTTTTGAAACTTAGAAACTTATTCTCATGAACAAGAAGGAATTTTGGAAATACATCATACAAACGCTCATTGCGATTTTGACTGCGATTGGGACCACGCTCGGAGTTACGTCGTGTTTGGCGTGAGTTGTCCCCTCCTTCGGGAAGGAGGGGTATAGCGAAGCGAGGGGCGAAGCGCGAGTAAGGAGCGATGAGGGGAGCTTTGCGACGGTGGAGGTAGCGTTACCATTCATAACCAATCTGAACCGCTCTGAACTATTCTGAACAGAGCGTAACTGAAGCCCCTTCGGCTTACGCCGCTTCCCCAATGGGGAATGCTCAAAGGTTCATTGCCCAGATGCTGTTGCTTTGCGCCACTCTGCTCGGCATTGACCTGAAGATCAAGAACTTCCCGAAATCTTAACAAACAAGGCGGCTGGTGCTACGTGCATCAACCGCCTGTTTTCACAACTAAAAATATACCGATTTTTGCGCTTTGCGCTTGGGGGGCTTTTTCGGCTTCGCCGATTGGGGGGCTTTTTTAGATACTCTTTCTTTTTGCTTCAAGCTGCGCTCTCTATGGTCAAAGGATACGTTTATGGAAAGTGTGTGATCATTCTGATGGCTCCATGTGTTGTTTTTTCGTCTGGCTCAGCAGGTGGGAGGAAGGAATATAGAATAAAAATTCTCTTTTTATTAACAATCTTTAGTGCTGTGTATGCAAGAAAATTGCAAGAATATTTGTAAATTTGCCCAATCAAGGTATTGTTTAACTAAAATGAAAGAAAAATGGCTAATACGCTAAACGATTGTAAGGTTTCGGCCAGTGAGCGGCTGATGGATTACGAAGAACACTATGGTGCCCATAACTATCATCCGCTGCCCGTTGTGCTGAGCAAGGGAAAGGGTGTCTTTGTCTGGGATGTAGAAGGTAAGCGTTACTTTGATTTTCTGTCGTCGTATTCGGCAGTGAACCAGGGTCATTGTCACCCTCGCATTGTGAAGGTGCTGAAGGAGCAGGCCGACGAACTCTGTCTGACTTCGCGCGCGTTCTATAGTGAGGCGCTCTGCGAGTATGAGAAGTTCATGCACGAGTATTTCGGCTACGACCGCATCCTGCCGATGAACACTGGTGCCGAGGGTGTGGAGACTGCACTGAAACTGGCTCGCCGCTGGGGTGCCGTGAAGAAGGGTATTCCCAACGACAAGATAAAGATAATCTGCTGTGGCGGTAACTTCCACGGGCGTACGGTGACGGTGATCACGATGAGCGACGACCCGAGTTCCTATGCCCAGTATGGTCCGCTGACTCCTGGCTTCGTGCGCGTACCTTATAATAATATAGAGGCACTGCGGGAAGCACTCGACCAATATGGCGATGAGGTCTGCGCATTCATCGCTGAGCCGATACAGGGTGAGGCTGGCGTTTTCGTGCCCGATGACGGCTACCTGAAGCGCTGCTTCGATCTCTGTCATGAGCACAATGTGCTGTTCATTGCCGATGAGGTGCAGACGGGTATTGCCCGTACAGGACGTATGCTCTGTTCGGAGCACGACGGAATCCGTCCCGACATCGTGGTGCTCGGCAAGGCGCTTGGCGGTGGTGTTCTGCCCGTCTCTGCCTGTCTGGCCGACGACGAGATCATGCTGAACATTCAGCCTGGCGAGCACGGCTCTACGTTCGGTGGCTTCCCACTGGCAGCACGTGTGGCGATGGAAGCACTGAAGGTGGTGAAGGACGAGCATCTCGTGGAGAATGCCGAGCGAATGGGCAGGTTGTTCCGTGAGGAGATTAGCAAGATCAACTCACCGTTCATCAAGCAGGTGCGCGGCAGAGGTTTGCTGAATGCGATTGTGACCGAGCCCGTTGCAGGCAAGACTGCCTGGGACATCTGCATCAGGATGATGGAGAAGGGTCTGCTGGCGAAGCCTACTCACGACCATATCATCCGCTTCGCTCCGCCATTGGTGATCAATGAGGAGCAACTGCGCGAGGCCATCGGCATCATTCGTGAGACGTTTGAGGAAATGACTGCATAGAATAGGAAAGGAGGAACGACAATGCAAACTACACAGCATGTATTGATGGTGCGCCCCGTGCGTTTCGCGTTCAATGAGGAAACGGCGGGCAACAATGCCTTTCAGCAGAAGGACTCCTCTGAGGAGGAGGCCCGGCTGACGGGGATGAGGGCAACGCAGGAGTTTGACGACTTCGTGGCCTTGCTCCGCGAAAACGGTGTCAGGGTGGAGGTGCTGCAGGACACGCCAGAGCCCCAGACTCCCGACAGCATTTTTCCCAACAACTGCTTTTCGACGCACGTGGAGACAGACGCTGACGTTTGCAAACTGGTTCTCTATCCGATGTTTGCGCCGAACAGACGACTGGAGCGCGACAAGTTGCTGAAAGGACTCATGGGTTCTGCCATAGGGCATTCGCTGGAGATGATTGACCTGACGCGATGGGAGCAGGAGGGGAAGTTTCTGGAAGGAACGGGCTCGCTGATTCTCGATCGCGAACACCGGATGGCGTTTGCCTGTCGTTCGCCCCGAACGCATGAGGACGTCGTCAGGGAATGGGCGCGCGAGATGGGGTACGACTACTTCCTGTTCGACAGCACCGACAAGAACGGAATGGCGGTCTATCACACGAATGTGGTGATGCACATCGGAACGCGTTTTGCAGTTGTCTGTCTCGAGTCGGTGAAGGACGAGGAGCAGCGTCGGCAACTCGTGGAACATCTCCAGCAGTGTGGCAAGGAGATTGTCGCCATCAGTCTGGCGCAGATGTATGAGTTCGCGGGTAATATGCTGGAACTGAGGAATGACAGAGGCGAGAAACTCCTCATCATGAGTCAGACCGCCTTCCACTCGCTCACTATGGAACAGATTACAACGCTCGAGCAGGACGTGCGTATTGTGGCACCAGCCATCAGCGCCATTGAGAAGGCTGGAGGCGGCAGCGCACGATGCATGCTGGCAGAATTGTTTGGCGACAAAGTCGCAGTTCAACGGGCTACGCCCTAGTTCAAAGTTCAACGGGCTTCGCCCTAGTTCAAGGTTCAACGGGCTTCGCCCTAGTTCAAGGTTCAACGGGCTTCGCCCTAGTTCAAGGTTCAACGGGCTTCGCCCTAGTTCAACGCCCTTCGGGCTAGTTCAAGGTTCAAAGTTGGCCCAGACTAAGTTCAATCGGAGCAAAGTTCCCCAAACGAATAATATTAATATTGACCAAAAGAACAATCAGTGATGAACACAGAAGATAAAAGAACGGCACCTTGTGAAGTGAATGTCGCTTCAGAGACGGGCAGGCTCAGGGCTGTGCTGCTCAGACGCCCAGGTGTGGAAATTGAACGCATGACGCCGCTGAACGCAGCGAATGCGCTCTATAGCGACATTCTCGACAAGCCAACTGTAGACGCTGAATACGAGAATTTCTGCGGTGTGCTGGAACGCTGGACGAAGGTCTACTACGTGAAGGACATCCTGCAGGAATTGCTGAAGGATCAGGCCGTGAGAGCCTATCTGGTGAGCGAGAGCCTCAGGCACGACGGTCGTCGGCGGCTGACGGGAATGACTCCGAGCGACTATGCGCTGGCCGAACAACTGAGGTCGCTGGACGATGCAAAACTGGCGGAGGTGCTGATAGAAGGCTATGAGAATCCCACGTGGGACGGCCGCTCGGACAATCGCTATCTGCTGCATCCGCTCTATAATCTGGTGTTCACGCGCGATGCTTCGTCGACTATCTACAATCGTGTGCTAATCAATGCGATGAGTTTTGAGGTGCGCGAGCGGGAGTCGTTCATCTATGAGTCCATCTTCCGTCACTTCTTCGGAGCACAGACGCTGAACGCCATCGACTGGGATCCTGCTGCACGTACGGAGGGAGGCGATGTTCAGATTGCTTCGCCCGACTTGCTGTGCGTGGGTCAGGGCATCAGGACGAATCCGAAGGGAATAGAATATCTTGCACAGACGTTTGCCAAGGAGCGCGACCATTTCAATATCCTCGTGCAGGAACTGCCGATGAAGCCTGAGTCGTTCATCCATCTCGATATGGTGTTCACGTTCCTCAGCCAACATCACTGTATGGCGTTTGAACCGATGCTTCGCAAGGAGGGAATCTTTGCGGACAAGGACACGACGCTCATCAAGATTGACAATGGCCAGATAAGTTATCATCGGGTGGGGAACATGCTCGACGGTCTGCGCCAACTGGGCTGGGACATCGAGCCAGTGCTCTGCGGAGGCAGTGACCCCTGGGTGCAGTTGAGGGAACAATGGCACAGCGGTGCGAACTTCTTTGCGCTCGGCGACGGAAAGGTGATGGGATACAGACGGAACACGCATACGGTGGACGCGCTCGACAAAGCAGGATTCTCTGTGCTGAATGCTGAGGACATCATTGCCGAACGAGTGAAGATGGAGGATTATGAACGCTTCGTCGCTGTATTCCCTGGTTCGGAACTTCCTCGTGCTGGCGGCGGTGCCCGATGTATGACGATGCCCATCTGGCGCGACTGATGGCGGAGAAGGTGAGGATATAATCTGTAGGTCGGAGGAGAAAATTCGGGTTTCGAAACAAATTCTTTGCCTACAGATTGTGCATCTTGATTCTTTTTTGTATCTTTGCGCCTTCAGAACGAGAATAAAAAACGGACCACATGGACGAACAAGTGCAAGAAGTACAAGAAGACCAGACCCCTTGGTACGCCATCAGGCTCTATTCCGCCCGACATAAGGCAGTGAGCCAGTGGCTGGAGGACTTGAGCATGGAGCATTTCGTGCCCATGCACTATGTCGATGTGGAGATTCAGGGGAAGGTGAAGCATGTGCTTCGTCCCGTGGTGTCGAATCTTGTTTTCGTGAAGAAGACCACTGAGGAGGAACTTCGGAAGATGGTGGCAGAGTCGCAGTTCAAGATGAGTGTGGTGACGAAGAGCCGCGAGAACCGTGAGTACTGCGAGATTCCTGCGCGCGAGATGAGGGAGTTCATGATGATGTGCAATCCGGAGATCGAACTTCGGAAGTACGTGAGCAATCAGGAGGCGAAACTCAAGGCGGGTACTCCAGTGATGGTGAAGCATGGACCTCTGAAGGGACTTACGGGAAAACTCGTCCGCTCGAACAAGAAGTACTATCTGCTGAAGGAAGTCCCCGGGCTCGGCGTTATGCTCAAAGTCTCCCGCTGGTGCTGTGTGCCGATGGAAACAAATGACAAATAGCAGATCACAATTCACAAATTACAAATTACAAATCACAATTCACAATTCACAAATCACAGATTACAGATCACAATTCACAATTCACAGATTACAGATACGAGGACATGTTCCGCCGTTGGCGGCCGTTAGAAAACAGTTAAAAACATAAGAAAACAAAAGAAAACATTTGGCGCGTTGCGCCAGTTTTGAGTAATTAAAAAAGCGGGCTGAAAGCCCAGCAAGCAAATAGCCCAGGGCAACGCCCTGGGTTTTAAAATGCCAATACAAAATGTCGCGCTGAAAGTGCAAAAGCACTAATTATAGTTGAGATTTGATATTTGATAGTTAAGAGTTATGAATGCCTCTTTACTGGAAAAATAATAAATCTTTTGCCCCTGTAGGGCGACTCTGGATGCATAAAACACAATACCCAGGGCGATGCCCTGGGGTGTGAGCGAGTTCTACCCCCTTTGTTCTTAGCGCCTTCTGCGTCGACTTGGGCTTCGCCAGTCTTGCAGCAGCCGAGAACTGCACCACTTAGGCGGCGTCAAAGATTATCAATCTTTGCCTTGCCTAGACCTTCAGCCCGCTTTTTGATTACACCGCTACCTCCCCCGTCGCAGGCTCCCCTCATCGCTCCCTCCTCGCGCTTCGCCCCTCGCTACGCTCCACCCCTCCTTCCCCGAAGGAGGGGAATACGTGGGTGCGACTTTCAACAGTAATAAGGCGCGACTTCAAATGGAAAGTGGAAAGTTGAAAATGGAAAATTAGAGGGAGTCTCTTTCAACTGTAGTAAGGCGCGACTTCAAATGGAAAGTGGAAAGTTGAAAATGGAAAATTAGAGGGAGTCACTTTCAACTGCAATAAGGCGCGATATAGAGCGCCGTATATTTCTCGCGAAGCGACTTTTGAAGGATTTCTAGCCCAAAGGGCTATCCCAATGCCCAATCAATATAAATATCCGTGTTTTCCGATTATTTTCGTTTATTTGGCTCCGCCGACTTTGTCGCGACTCAGCCAAACTAGTAAACTTGATGGCATTCGCTGCTCCAAAAGTTCCGTTGTTTTATTCGTCCCCTTGGGCTTACGCCCTTTGCCTTTAGCGGTTCTTGCATCGACTTAGGCTTCGCCAGTCTTGCACGACCCGAAGGCTGCACCCCAAGACTTCACCGACGATACTCAATCGTCGCCTTGTCTTGGCCCCGATTAACGGGGAACGCTCAAATCTTAAATTCTTGATTTGAAATCAAATTCAATCCTTTCGCTTAGAATTCGCTGGTGAAGTGGAAACGGATGTGTTCAAAGTCCTGTTGGGCCATTGAGAGTACGTAGCCAGAATCAGCGAGGAAGACGTCGCGACCTTCCTTGTCCTTCGCCATATATTGGTATTTGCGCTTCTTGAAGGCTTCGAGTTCCTTCTCGTCGTCGGCCTCAATCCAGCAAGCCTTATACAGATGAACCGGCTCCCAACGGCAGCGGGCGTTGTATTCGTTCTCCAAACGATACTGGATAACCTCAAACTGCAGTTGGCCGACAGTACCGATGATCTTGCGATTGTTGAACTGATTGACAAACAACTGAGCCACACCTTCGTCCATGAGTTGGTTGATGCCCTTCTCGAGTTGCTTCGACTTCATCGGGTCGTCGTTCTCGATGTACTTGAACATTTCAGGTGAGAATGAAGGCAGACCGCGGAAGTGGAGATTTTCGCCCTCAGTCAGCGTGTCGCCAATCTTGAAGGTTCCACCAGTATCAGGCAAGCCCACGATGTCGCCAGCCCACGCTTCGTCGATGGTCGATTTGCGCTGAGCCATGAACTGGGTGGGGGAGGAGAAACGCAGTGTCTTCCCCTGACGAATGTGAAGATAGGGCTGATTGCGCTGGAATTTTCCGCTGCAGACCTTGCAGAATGCGATGCACGAACGGTGGTTCGGGTCGATATTGGCTGTGATCTTGAAGATGAATCCCGTGAACTTTGCCTCGTCGGGTTCCACCATACGCTCCTCAGCCTTTGTCGGACGAGGACTCGGGGCTATCTCCACAAAGCAATTCAGCAGTTCCTGAACACCGAAGTTGTTCAGCGCCGAACCGAAGAACACGGGTGCAACCTCTGCTGAGCGATAGGTCTCCACCTCAAACTCAGGATAGACACCATCGACCAGTTCCAGATCCTCGCGCAGTTGCTCGGCATCCTTTTCGCCGACACGCTCATCGAGTTCAGGGCTGTCGACGTCGACTTCCACCTTCTCCGTCACGCGCTGCTTGTCAGGCGTGAAGAGGTCGAGTTTCTTCTCGTAGATATTGTAGACCCCCTTGAACTTCGCGCCCTGATTGATGGGCCAACTCAGTGGGCGAACCTTGATCTTCAGTTCCTGTTCGAGTTCGTCGAGCAAATCGAACGGATCACGACCCTCACGGTCCATCTTGTTGATGAAGATGATGACAGGAGTCTGCCTCATGCGGCAAACCTCCATCAACTTGCGAGTCTGGGTCTCAACACCCTTGGCTCCGTCGACCACGATGATGGCCGAGTCGACAGCCGTCAGCGTGCGATAGGTGTCCTCAGCGAAGTCCTGGTGACCAGGAGTGTCGAGGATGTTCACCTTGTATTCGATGCTGGAGCCTTCGGGAGTATAGTCGAACTCCATAACCGATGTCGACACCGAGATACCACGTTGCTTCTCAATGTCCATCCAGTCGGAAGTGGCTGTCTTCTTGATCTTGTTGCTCTTCACCGCACCTGCCACCTGAATCTGACCGCCGAAGAGAAGGAATTTCTCAGTCAGTGTGGTCTTACCGGCATCAGGATGCGAGATGATCGCGAAGGTTCGTCTGCGTTCTATTTCTTGATTCATAATTGTTCAATACATTCTTTAAGTGATGTTTCCCAGTGAGGAATCTCGATGCCGTAGGTCTGCTTGATCTTCGACTTGTCGAGCACCGAATAGGCAGGACGCTTTGCTGCCGTTGGATATTCGCTGGTGTGAAGGGGACGGACTTTGCAAGTCTGGATTCCAGCGAGGCGATGAATCGCCAACGTGAAATCGTACCACGACGTAACGCCTTCGTTGGTGAAGTGGTAGATGCCCGGTTCAATGCCTTTCGAGATGACGGTCATAATGGCTCGGGCAAGGTCGCGCGCGTAGGTCGGAGTGCCAATCTGGTCGAAGATGACGCCCAGTTCCTCACGTTCCTGTCCCAATCGGATCATCGTTTTCACGAAGTTGGCTCCGAAAGTGGAGTAGAGCCAAGCGGTACGGATGACCACTGAGCGACGGCAGAGTTTCAGCACATTGAACTCACCAACGAGTTTCGTGCGGCCATAGACGCTGTTCGGACAAGTGTCCTCGTCTTCGCGATAGGGCGTGTGGTTGGTTCCGTCGAACACGTAGTCGGTGGAAATCTGAATCATCCAGCCGCCTCTGCGCTCAATGGCCGAAGCCAGATAGGCAGGAGCCTCCGCATTCAGCAGTTGGCAGAGTTCCTCGTTGGACTCAGCCTTGTCGACGGCAGTATAGGCGGCACAGTTCACAATGCCGTCAATCTGATGTTCTTCGACAAATTCGTAGATGGCTCCCACATCAGTGATGTCGAGTTCGGCTACGTCAGTATTAAAATAGGTGTTGGTGCTGTCGGCCTTCTCCAACAGTTGCATCTCGTTGCCCAACTGACCATTGCAACCAGTAATCAATATATTCATTGTCGTGAATGATTATTTACGATAAGTCTCTTTACTCAAACTCCAGACCTTCGGTGCGGTCTTTCTCATAGTAGTCGCTGAGCATACCCAACAGCGTGGTGATCTCCTTAATGGCATGAGCGGTGTTGGGAGTGATCTCCTTCTTCTGCAGTCGCAGCATCATGGTGCCATAGAGTGCATCGAGACAAGTCTCGATCTCGCCCTTCTCCTTGTCGCCGCGATTGCGGAGTTCGACGATGAAAGGCAACACCTTATAATATTGTGAGGTGTAGAAGGGGAACTTGGTGCTGTTGAGAAGTTGCGCGTGCAGTTCCGACATCTGCTGGAGAACAACCTGATTGATTTGCAGATGGCCGCTCTCGCGCTTGCCTTCCTGATTCATCATCGTGACGAGATTGCCGTACCAGTCGGTCATATCCTCCAGTTGCTCGTCGTCGTAGTCGAAGCGGGAGATGTACTCGTGGCGCAGACGCGACAGTGAGCAGTCGTAGGCACGAATGATGTCCTCAACCTGCCACATGTAGAGCAGATATTCGGCAATACTTTTTTTACGAAGTTCTTGTGCAATAAACATGATTAAAACAATCTAAAGAGATTTGTC
Source organism: Prevotella sp. (assembly GCA_024697645.1). Taxonomy (GTDB): domain Bacteria; phylum Bacteroidota; class Bacteroidia; order Bacteroidales; family Bacteroidaceae; genus Prevotella. The sequence continues at coordinate 29,023 of JAILFH010000070.1, read as the reverse complement.
ACAGTGCCCAGCAACATAATGATGCTGCCTATCATCACCGCTACGCCAATAATCTGATTGATGATTTTAATGCCTTGTTCGTCGAATTTCGAACGAATCTTGTCAACAAGCCACGTGAGTCCCCACCACCACAGAAGTGCTCCTCCCACGATGCTCGCAAATCCGACAAGCATCTCAAACGGATGATTGGGGAGCACAAATGCGAACTGGGCGTAGAGTGCCATGAAGAGGAATACGATGAGCGGGTTCGACAGGGTGACAAGGAAGGCCGTAATAGCATTGTAGGTGAGCGTTCCCTTGTCGGAACTCGACTGATGCATGTTCTTAGTAGGATCAGTGCGATAGGTATACCAGCCGAATGCCATCAACATGAATGAGCCAATGATCTGTAGATAGAAACGTGTCTGCTGGTTATTGACAAAGTCCATGACGAAGGCCATACCGAAACCAGTGATACCAGCGTAGATGATATCGCTGGCGGCGGCTCCGACACCTGTCACAAATCCATACCAACGACCTTTCTTCAGCGTGCGCTGAACACACAGCACGCCAACAGGTCCCATCGGAGCAGAAGCAATCATACCGATGAGCATTCCCTTGAATATGAAGTCAAGGATATTTATGGGTATATGGAATGGCATAACGACTGCAAAGGTACAAAAAAAGTTTGGAACTATCAAAACTTTTTCGTACCTTTGCACCATATCCAATAACAAATAACTTAAAAACCCAAGTATGGATACACAACAAACTTTGAAACCGTATGTAATCGGTTTGGATCTGGGCGGTACAAACTCTGTGTTTGGTATTGTCGACAGCCGTGGTGAAATTAAGGCAACAACTGCCATCAAGACTCAGGGCTATGACACAGTAGAGGATTATGTAGACGCATGCGTGACAGCGCTTGAGCCAGTTATCGATCAGGTTGGAGGCATTGAGACCATCAAGGCTATGGGTATTGGCGCTCCCAACGGAAACTACTACAAGGGAACGATTGAGTTCGCTCCGAACCTCTCGTGGGGTCATTCGGGCATTGTGCCTCTGGCTGACATGTTCAAGGAGCGTCTGGGCATTCCCGTTGCTCTGACCAACGACGCTAACGCTGCAGCCATCGGTGAGATGATCTATGGTGTTGCCCGCAACATGAAGAACTTCATCGTCATTACGCTGGGCACGGGTGTAGGTTCAGGTATCGTAATCAACGGACAGGTGGTCTATGGTTGCGACGGCTTTGCTGGTGAACTCGGACACGTGATTGTAAGACGCGAAAACGGACGTCCTTGTGGCTGCGGCCGTAAGGGTTGTCTGGAGACTTATTGCTCGGCAACGGGTGTTGCTCGCACGGCTCGCGAACTGCTCTCTACCACTGAACAGCCTTCACTTCTGCGCGAACTTGATCCCGAAAAGATTACTTCGCTCGATGTAAGTATCGCTGCTGGCAAGGGCGACAAACTGGCCAACGAGATCTATGAGTTCACAGGTCATATGCTGGGTGAGGCTTGCGCTGACTTTGCAGCCTTCTCTTCGCCTGAGGCTTTCATCTTCTTCGGAGGTATGACCAAGGCTGGCGATTTGATTATGAAGCCTATTCAGGAGGCCTACGACGCTAACGTCCTGAAGATTTTCAAGGGCAAGGCTAAGTTCCTGGTGAGCGGTCTGGAAGGTTCGAGTGCTGCAGTGCTGGGTGCAAGTGCAGTAGGTTGGGAACTTGAAGATTCTCCTCTTTAAAAGAACTTCTTAAATACATATAACAAGAAAAGACCTCCGATTGAGAGGTCTTTTCTGTTTTGATTTTGTTAGACTGGGCAATGTTTTCTGTGCCCTCAGTTTCTTGTTTTTATTCAGCAGCCTTCATCGTGCCCTCGATGTAGAGACGTGTCATCTCGGGTTTTCCGTTGGTGCGAACAGTGATGCTCTTCTTGAAGTGACCGGGGAACTTGCCCTTGCCATTATAAGTCACCTTGATAGAGCCGCTCTTACCCGGCATGATGGGTTCCTTCGTGTAGTTGGGAACGGTGCAACCGCAAGATGCTACAGCCTGATTGATGACCAGGGGTGCTTCACCCTGATTGGTGAAGGTAAAGATGCATTCCTGAACGGGACTGCTTTCTGAGAACTCTCCAAAATTGTGAGTTACTTTTTCGAACTTGATCTGGGCCTGTTTTTCCTGAGCAGATGCGAAACTGACGCATGCTACGAGCAGAACGGCCATAAACAACATTTTTTTCATATCTTCTTATTTTTTTGTTGTATTTTGTAATTTAGATGCAAAGTTAATGCTTTAGTTTAAAAACAAGTCAGAATTAGTAGTTTTTTTAAGACATAATAACGATTAAAATGAATATTTTGCCTTAAAAAGTGGGTTTAACCTATGGCAATTTCATGAAAATGTTGTAATTTTGCGGTTTGAAAAACTTATATTAATAAAATATGTATAGAACAAATACTTGTGGAGAACTTCGTCTCTCCAATGCTGGCCAGGAAGTTAAACTGGCAGGATGGGTGCAACGCACTCGTAAGATGGGTGGAATGACATTTGTGGATTTGCGTGACCGTTATGGTCTGACTCAGTTGGTGTTCGATGAGTCGAAGGATGCTTCTCTCTGCGAACGTGCCAACAAACTGGGTCGTGAATGGTGCGTACAGGTGGTAGGTACCGTGAGCGAGCGTCAGTCGAAGAATGCCAAGATGCCTACTGGCGACATTGAGATTCTTGTGTCGGAACTGAATGTGCTTTCGGAGAGCCAGACGCCTCCTTTCACGATTGAAGATAATACCGATGGTGGCGACGAACTGCGCATGAAGTATCGCTATCTGGACCTGCGTCGTTCGTGCGTTCGCAAGAATCTAGAGTTGCGCCATAAGATGACAATCCTCATCCGCAACTTCCTCGATTCACGTCAGTTCATTGAGGTAGAGACACCTATTCTTATTGGTTCTACTCCTGAAGGTGCACGCGATTTCGTGGTTCCTTCACGCATGAATCCTGGTCAGTTCTATGCTCTGCCTCAGAGCCCTCAGACCCTGAAGCAGTTGCTGATGGTATCGGGTTTCGACCGTTATTTCCAGATTGCGAAGTGCTTCCGCGATGAGGACCTTCGTGCTGATCGTCAGCCTGAGTTCACACAGATCGACTGCGAGATGTCGTTTGCCGATCAGGAGGATGTGCTTCAGATTTTCGAGGATATGGCCCGCTATCTGTTTAAGGAGATTCGTGGTGTAGATCTTCCCGCAAAACTTCAGCAGATGACTTGGCACGAGGCTATGCGCCGATTTGGTTCTGACAAGCCCGACCTTCGTTTCGGAATGGAGTTTGTAGAACTGATGGACGTGCTGAAGGGCACCGGTACGTTCCCCGTGTTCAACGAAGCCGAATACATTGGTGGCATCTGCGTGCCCGGTTGCGCCAATTACACCCGCAAGCAACTCGACCAACTCACAGAGTTCGTGAAGCGTCCGCAGGTAGGAGCCAAGGGCTTGGTCTATGTGAAGTTCAATGAGGACGGAACTGTGAAGTCGTCGGTTGATAAGTTCTATGAGCCTGAGGTCTGGCAGAAACTGAAGGAAGCAATGGGAGCCAAAGATGGTGACCTTGTACTGATCCTCAGTGGCGATAAGGCTAACAAGACTCGTGTGCAACTCTGCACGCTTCGTCTGGAGATGGGCGACCGTCTTGGTCTGCGCGACAAGAATCGCTTCGAATGCCTCTGGATTGTCGACTTCCCACTGTTTGAGTGGAGCGATGAGGAACAGCGCCTGATGGCAACTCACCATCCATTTACGCTGCCCAATCCCGACGATATTCCTCTGCTTGACACTGCTCCCGAGAAGGTTCGTGCTGTGGCCTACGACTTTGTTTGTAACGGTATCGAAGTCGGTGGTGGCTCACTGCGTATTCATGACGGAAAACTTCAGGAGAAGATGTTCGAGATTCTGGGCTTCACGCCTGAGAGGGCAATGGCTCAGTTCGGCTTCCTCATCAATGCGTTCAAGTATGGAGCACCGCCTCACGCAGGTCTTGCTTTCGGTCTGGACCGTTTCGTCTCGATTATGGCAGGTCTCGATTCTATCCGCGACTGCATTGCATTCCCGAAGAACAATTCTGGTCGTGATGTGATGCTCGACGCGCCTAGTGAGTTGGATCCCAAACAATTAGAGGAACTTCAGATACGCCTTGACTTAAGTCAAGAAAATGTGTAGTTTTTTGATGTTTCTTCTGTGCAGGTAGTTGATTCTCAGTAATTTGTCGTAATTTTGCAGCACAATTAAGTAAGGTTGTTAAATAGGAATAACATTTTATTAATTTGTAAAAAAATTATGGCAGAAAAGAAAACAACAACAAAGGCTGCTCCTAAGGCTGCAGCAGAGAAGAAGGCTCCTGCAAAGAAGGCAGCAGCAAAGAAAGTAGAAGTAGCAATCAACGCTGAGAACGTAGGTTTCAAGGCTGGTGACGTTTATCAGGCTCTCGCAGCATCAGAGAAGGCTCTCACCGTAGCTCAGATTGCTAAGGCTGCAAAGATCTCGACTGAAGAGGTTTACCTCGGAATTGGCTGGCTCTTCAAAGAGGGCAAGGTGACCGGAGAGAACAATCTCGTTGCTCTGGCATAAGGTAAATCCCAACGATAAAGGAAGAGGGCTGCAATTAGAGAAATCTATTTACAGCCTTCTTTTTATTTGCTTCATTTAATTGGAGTGTGACATTGAGTAATTACGATCAGGAAATATTGAAGGTGCTAACGGAAGCAGGGAGTGCGGGAATTTCTGTACAGAAAATCTCGCGACACGTCTTCAATGCCTGTAATTCTCTCTTCACTCCGATTGATTTTCAAAGTGTTCACGACTACGTGTTGCAGTTTCTTCAGCGCAACTCAAAGTCGGCAGCCTCGCTCATCGTGAGAGCCGAGACACGTGGTGTCTACAAACTGAATCTTGACAATCAGGAAGGTCAGCAACTTATGCTTCAGTTTGCGGAAGAACGCGCAAGCGAAAATGAAGAAAACAAAGACAATCAATCCTCGATAGACCTTTCTCTATCACTTTTTTAAGGGTTTTCGTTCGTTTTTTCCGATAACTTTCTTTTTTTGCAGATTATTTTCTTAACTTTGCAGTTTGGAAAAAGATACATATATGCGGTTTTAATCAACCTTTTCAGTTATGACAAATTCTAATAATCATTTGGTTATCATGGCAGGTGGAGTAGGGAGCCGTTTCTGGCCCATGAGCACTGCCGAGCGTCCCAAGCAGTTTATTGATGTGCTGGGTGTAGGCCGTTCGCTGCTACAGCTTACCTATGATCGTTTTCGTGGTATCTGTGATCCACAGAATGTCTGGATTGTTACTAATCAGCGTTATGCTGAAATCGTTGGTCGGCAATTGCCTGAGGTTCCCAAGAGCAATATCCTGCTGGAGCCCTGTCGTCGCAACACAGCCCCATGCATCGCCTATGTGAGTTGGCGTATTAAATCGAAGAATCCGAAGGCTAATATAGTGGTTACGCCGAGTGACCATATTGTGACGAATGAGGATGAGTTCCGTCGCGTGATTACTTCGTGTATGAAGTTCACGAGTGAGACCGATGCGATTGTCACGTTGGGTATGAAACCTAATAGACCAGAGACGGGCTACGGATATATTCAGGCTGATTTGAGCACCAGTTCTCCTCGTAATAAGGAAATCTACCGCGTGGATTCATTCCGCGAGAAACCCGATCTTGCAACCGCAATTCGCTATATTCAGCAAAACAGTTATTTCTGGAATGCTGGTATTTTCATTTGGAGTGTCAGCACAATCGTCAATGCCTTCAGAATCTATCAGCCCTCAATGAGCAAAATCTTTGAAAGCATGTTGCCATTGTACGGAACTGACAAGGAACAGGCTGCCATTGATGAGCGTTATCCCGAATGTGAGAATATCTCCGTAGACTATGCTATTATGGAGAAGGCAGAGGAAATCTTCGTCTGTCCGGCTGACTTTGGCTGGAGCGATTTGGGCACATGGGGTTCGCTGCTCGCTCAGACCAAGCACGACCTTTACGGCAACTCTCTCATTGGTGAAAACATTTCATTGTTCGATTCTCACAACTGTATCATTCATGCTACAGATGCCAAGAAGGTCGTAGTGCAAGGTCTTGATGATTGCATCGTAGCGCTAAAAGATGACACGCTGCTCATTTGCAAGTTGAGTGAGGAACAACGTATTAAGCAATTCTCAGAATAGAGCATGAATAACAACCGATTTGGTCAGGATAACTACGATCGCTACGAAGTAGACAAAGCGCAGCCCTTGCTTGAGTGGTTGCTCGAGCACGTGCCCGGTTCGAAGTCGAAGATTAAGGCGACTCTGCAGGGACGCGGAATCAAGGTAAATGGAAAGATAATTACGCAATTTGACTTTCCGCTGAAACCAGGTATGAAGGTTTCGGTGAGTCAGACAAAGCGAAACAATCAGTTCAAGAGCCGCTATATCAAGATTGTCTACGAGGATCGTTGGCTTGTAGTTATCGAGAAGAATCCTGGCATTTTGTCAATGGCTGCGGGCCATCGCTCGCTGAATGTGAAGAGCGTGCTCGATGATTATTTCAAGAAGTCTGGTCAGAAGTGCCGCGCTCATGTCGTTCATCGGCTCGACCGCGATACAAGTGGACTGATGGTCTACGCAAAGGACATCGAGACTGAGCAGATTCTTGAGCACAACTGGCATCAGATAGTCTATGATCGTCGCTATGTGGCTGTTGTCAGTGGAGAAATCGTTGAGGACGAGGGCACGATTGCAAATTGGTTGAAGGATAATCACGCCTACATCACCTATTCATCGCCCGTTGATAATGGGGGCAAGTATGCCGTTACCCATTTTCACGTGCTGGACCGTACGACCGAACACTCTCTTGTAGAATTCAAGTTGGAAACGGGTCGTAAGAATCAGATTCGTGTTCATTCGCAGGATATGGGGCATCCTGTTTGCGGTGATACTAAATATGGCAATGGTGACGACCCAATCCATCGGTTGTGTCTTCATGCCTACATGCTTTGCTTTTGGCATCCAATCACCAATGAGAGAATGGATTTCCAAACAATGATTCCAACACAATTTCGTCAGATTTTTAAATAGTTTTTCGCGTTATGAGTGATCAATTCGTTTTCTACGCGCTCGCACTTCTTGCTTTGATTATAGTGGTGCTTGTTGTCAAGAAGGTTACTAGTTGCATGATCAAGTTGGTTGTCTTTTTAGTCCTTCTAGCAGTTTTGGGCTTTGTCTACTATAGTTATTTCATGTAGCAGCCGCTTGCCTATGGGAGTAGCAGGCGAAGGTCAGGTACCTCTATAATTCCGCGCCTCAAGACGACAAGTCCCTTTTCCTGCATCTCGTTGAGGGCGTTTGAAATATAGATGTGGTTTGTGTTTAGTTCAGAGGCTAAACGTTTCATTTTTATCTTGAGAATTTTCTTTCCAGAAGGCTTCAGACTGTGGCTTTCGATGAATTTAGTGATGCGCTCGCTGATCTCGGTGGGTTGTGGGTGCCATTGTCTTCTGAGCAACCGCTGATGCTGTGTGGAAAGAATGTTCAGAAGATTAAGGCGAACTGCAAGGAAATCATCCGTTAGATGCAGAATTTCTGACTTGTCGAGAACCATGATGTTGCAATCTGTCGCAGCAACGAACGTGCTTGTATAGCGTTGCCCAAAGCCGAACGCACGCTCGAGTTGGAGCGTAGCGGGTGCTTCAATCAGTTCTGAGAATGTGTAACCGTGGTCGTCGGCATCAGTCTGAACAATGAGCGTTCCTCTCATGAGGGAACACAACTGACCACAGGGATCTCCCTCCCGAATAACCGTTTCACCTGCACTGAAACGCTGGAAAATAAATTTTGTCTGTCCGGCAAGTGTCGTTAGGTCGTCCGTTGTCATTCCCTGAAAGATGGGAAGGTGGGATAGTCGGTCGTAAATGTTCATTCTTCAACCATCAGTTCTTTTGATTTCCAAATGGCATATTCGCCTTTCTCGTCAGAATAGATGAGATAGGCTTGCAGGTCGTCGTGGGCTTCAAGCACTTTTTTCGCACCGTCTAATCCCATCACCATAAAGGCTGTAGCGTAAGCGTCGGCAATTGCGCAAGTCTTGGCAACGACGGTAGCAGAGAGAATATTGTGCTGAACGGGCATTCCTGTTCGTGGGTCGATGGTGTGGGCATATCGCTGACCGTCTTTATAGTAGAAGTTGCGATAGTTTCCACTCGTGGCCAATGCCTGCAGATGTTTGCTCGTGGTGGGAAGGCGGAGAATGCCTTGCAGTTCGGTATTCTGATTGGTGGAATCTTCAGTGGGTTTCGTAATACCGATGCGCCATTGTTCTCCTTTGTCATTGGTTCCTTTGGCAACCACCTCGCCACCAATTTCTATCATGTAGTTGCTCACGTCTCTCTTCTGGAGGAATCGGGCAACAACATCGCAGCCAAATCCTTTGGCGATGGCGGAGCAGTCCATCATCGTTCTGGGGTCAGTCTTTCGTATTTTGAGTTTGGGATTCTCGGTCAATTCCACTTTCTCATATCCTACAAACTTCCGGATGGAGTCAACGACACTGGGTGTTGGTTCAGTGCCTTCTTTGAAGCCGAAACCCCACGCGTTGACCAACGGGGCAACAGTGATGTCGAAAGCGCCTTTGGTCTCTTTAGAGATATTCATTGCCAGATGGAACACCTCCATAAACATATTGCCTTCCTCAGTGGTCGGGTCGGTCTGCTCGTTGCGATTAATGCGTGAGATGATGGAAGAGTCGTTGAACATCGAGAGGGTCTTGTCGACCTTCATCAGTTCGTTTTCAATCTCCTTCTGCAGGTCGTTCTCGCACTGGTAGGTGATATGATAGAATGTTCCGAAGATTTTTCCCTGATTGCGTTGGTAGGGTTTGGTGCGTTCCTGACGGGCAATAAATATTGTACCTGCAATCAGAAACAACAGAAGTGGAATTTGCCAGATGAGTTTACGGCTCATGTCTTAAAGAATTTGGTTAGAACTCAAGAATGACATTAAACGTACCCCCAAGTCTTGCGTTGCCTTGTTTGCCATAACCGGGTACGTACCACGAGTGTCCCATTCCACCGTCTTCGTGAAATAGACGGCGCTTGTAACGTGCTGACCATCCCAGTCTGACGGGGCCCCAGATCTTCGCGTCGATACCAAAGACAAATTCCAGCCAGTGGTAATAGCACTTCACGTCGTTTGCCTTGAATTCGGCAGATTCTCCCCAAGTCGGGTCAGTGACGCCCGGACAGAACAAGTCGAATTTGAAGTTAGTGTAGGCGTAGCGAACACCTCCGTAAACGCGGTTAGGGGCGTGCTTGTCTTTCAGTAAGTTGAAGTCCATACCGATACGACCATAGGGTGCACTCGTCTTGTAGGAAAGTTTGGTTGCTAAGTCTTCAGCGTCAGCCTTTCCGTAACCGATTTCGGCAATTGGGAAAAACTTATCCTTCAAGTTGACTCTCACTGCCGCTTCATACTGACCATAATCTCCAAACGCCAACTGCAGCGGGCCAACAAGGTCGACCATCGCGGCGACACCTCTGAAAAAGGAAATCGAATCCTTCGCCAGGGGTACCATCTTCTTGGTCGACTGCGCTGAGCAGGGCGTCACCAAGAGCATGCTAGTCAGAAAGAGACTTAAAATATATGTATAGATGCGGCTCTGTAGAGTCATAAGTCACTTTATTTTTGATGATGACGATAGAATCAATCGCTTGTCGGGTATGCTCGATTTGCTCAATGATATGGAAATAGGAGGGGTTGCAGTCGATGGCCTCAAAATGGGGAATGTCCTTCTTCCTTACTCTAACGGTATCAGTTGCACTCCAGCCATTGGCGTTGCTCCGACGAAAATAGAGCACGTCCTCTGGGCGCTGATAACTAATGGGCAACATGAAACTGTCCACATTGACAGCCCGGTTGAGAAGCACGGTGTCGCTTTGGTCAAACTTAATGGTCGAAATCGTCAGCGAGTCTGTCAGAGGGGTTTCGTCGCCCATGAGTTTATAGACCGCATAGACTCGGTTGTTAAGCGGACAGTCTATGCTGCTGCAAGCAATTGTCACAAGGAAACCAAGCAGCAAAGTAACAACGTTCGCTGTTACTATCCACTGTCTCTTCTTACTTCTCGTCTGTTTCATAGTTACCTTGTTTACTTGCTCGTAAATATTTTCTGCTGGGAATAGAAACGTATATAACTTATTGATATCAATTGCGTTACTCCAATTTCTTAAATCTTTGCCTTAATCTGATAGTCGTTTCTATTTTGCGACGAGCGACTGATCAAATCACCCAGGAATCCTGCAAGGAACAGTTGTGTTCCAATAAGCATCGTTGTCAGTGCAATGTAGAACCAGGGCGAAGAGGTAATCAGGCGCTGGGGAATGTCGTTGGCCAGACACCAGAGTTTGTCGATACCCAGTCCGAGCACTGAGAAGAAACCAATGAGGAACATGATGGTTCCGAGGAAACCAAACACGTGCATAGGCTTCTTGCCGAATGTGGAGAGGAACCAAAGCGTAAGCAGGTCGAGATAGCCATTCACGAAGCGGTTCAGTCCCATGAACTTCGATGAGCCATATTTGCGGGCCTGATGGTGAACCACCTTCTCGCCAATCTTGTCGAATCCAGCATTCTTGGCAAGATACGGGATGTAGCGGTGCATTTCTCCGTAGACCTCAATGTTCTTCACGACATCTTTGCGATAGGCTTTCAGTCCACAGTTGAAGTCGTGCAGGTTCTTGATACCACTCACTTTTCTGGCCGTAGCATTGAAAAGTTTCGTGGGAAGTGTCTTCGACAGAGGATCGTAGCGCTTCTGCTTGTAGCCGCTCACGAGGTCGTAGCCATCGACCATAATCATGCGATGGAGTTCAGGAATCTCGTCGGGCGAGTCCTGAAGGTCGGCGTCCATCGTAATTACAACGTCGCCCTGTGCTTCTTTAAATCCGCAGTAAAGGGCTGGGCTTTTGCCGTAGTTGCGGCGGAAAGAGATACCTCGAACGTTCTGCGACTGATGGCTCAAGTCATCGATGATTTCCCAAGAATGATCAGTTGAGCCGTCGTCAACAAAAATAACTTCATAGGAAAAGTTGTTGGCCTTCATCACTTTGTCTATCCAAGTGAAGAGTTCGTTGAGCGATTCGTCCTCGTTATAAAGAGGAATTACAATAGAAATGTCCATATCTTTATTGTTTTCAATTTTTCTGTTTCACTTATGCCTTTTTCGTGCAAACTGCAGCAACCGGAAGTCCCAGCAATGCCCCGAGGAAAATGTTCTGCATCATGATGGCAAACGTCCATTCCATAGGTGTTACCTTTCCCATCGACTCTACAGCCTTATGGAGTTCGCTGGTGTCAATGTTCTGCTGTTTGTAGACCTCCTCAATCGCATTCACGCCGTTATTCATAATCGACATGAAATTGCCGTTGTCGAGGAATCGGAAATAAATATATTGTGCTAATGCAAATACTAGCGATGCATAGAGAACACTGTAGACGCAATAGGCAAATCCTCGACGGAAAGAGATGACTCCGTCGAGCGCCTTATCGCGGAAAGCACACAGCCGCCAACCCATGAAGAATGGGGTAGAGAGCGCCATCAGGCTGCCCAAGGCTGATTCGGGAATCATCATGGTCAGTGCGAAACTCACTGTCCAATACAGCCCGAGAAACAATCCATCCTGACGGGCAAATGCTTTTAGTTGTATGAGTGTTGAAGGATTTATCATATGATTCAGCCTACAAAATTACAAAAATTCGATGAAAAACGCACGAAACACGTAAAAATAATGTTCGAGGGTATGAAATAAATGTTAAATCTGATAAACTTTGACGGCTTTGCTTTGAAGTTTCAAACTTTTCTTTGTACCTTTGCAGCCGCTTTCAAACGTGAAGCATGAATAAACAACATGGGCAAGTCCCGTACGGCCAGCTCCCTGTGAATTCCCCCAGGGTGGGAACGCAGCAAGGGTAGCAGGTTGTAGCGGCGCGATACGGACCGCTTGCCCACCCGCCTCTTTAGCTCAGTTGGCCAGAGCACGTGATTTGTAATCTCGGGGTCGTTGGTTCGAATCCGACAAGAGGCTCACTTAAGAAATGTGTTTCAGAGAAGGACTGGTTTTGTGCCAGTCCTTTTTGTTTTCTATGTGAGTTACAGGTTTTATTAATATCAAGAGTTCGCGAATTGGAGATACTCGCAGCAGTATTGGCTAACGTCTGAACTCCTGACCTCCTGAACTTCTGAACTCCTGAACGTCTCAACCTCTGAACTCCTGACCTCCTAAAAATCATAATTGTTACCTCCGAATCTTAAATAAAATTATCCTAAAAGTTTGGGCGTATCCACATATTTTATTATCTTTGCACCAAATGAGCAATCATTAACCTAAAAACATTGAAGACTTATGACTTGGATTATTATTATCATTGCAGTCGTTGTACTGCTTGGGTTGTGGGCCGCAGGCATTTATAACAACCTCGTAAAACTCCGTAATAATCGTGAGAATGCTTTTGCCAACATTGATGTTCAGTTGAAGCAGCGTCATGATCTCGTGCAGCAGTTGGTAGCCGTTGTGAAGGGCTATGCCGAGCACGAGAAGGAGGTGCTCACACGAGTTACTGAGGCTCGTTCGGCAGCCATCAACGCTAAAGGTATCAACGAAAAGATTGAGGCTGAGAATGCGCTGACCAATGCGCTTTCGGGACTGAAGATTTCGCTCGAAGCCTATCCTGATTTGAAGGCTAATCAGAACTTCCTGCAACTGCAGACTGAGATTGCTGACATCGAGAACAAACTCGCTGCCGTACGTCGTTACTTCAACACTGCTACTCGCGAGTTGAACAATGCCGTTCAGACCTTCCCGTCGAACATCTTTGCCAGTTTCTTCGGATTCCACAAGGAGCCGATGTTCGAAGTTTCTAACGAAGAGCGCGCCGACCTCGATAAGGCACCTGAGATTAAGTTCTAAATTATATTTGCCGGTTTCAGGCTTCTGCCTTAGTCCTTTGGATGGGCGCTGTAGCCTGAGACTCGGCATTTTTAATCATTTCTGCTCGTGAAGTACGTAGGCATTCAGACACAGATTAGTCGCAACAATATGAAAAGCATCTTGTTGCTGATTCTTTTCCCCGTCATCATTCTGGGAATGATATGGGTGTTCCTCGCCGTGTTAAGTTACTTGGGCAATGGCTACTACGACGACTATGGCAACCAGATTCGGCACGTGGATTTCGCTCAGGTGAACTACTACTTCCTGCATTCGTTGCCGTGGGTAGTTGGCGGTGTGGCAATTTGGTTTGCTATTGCCTATTTCTCCAATGCAGCAATGGTTCGTCGTGCTGTGGGAGCCCGACCTCTTGAGCGCAAGGAGAATCCGCGCATCTACAACATTGTGGAAAATCTTTGCATGACTTGTGGAATGGAAATGCCCAAGATAAACGTTGTTGACGATGAACAACTGAATGCGTTTGCCAGCGGAATTGATCAGAACAGTTACACTGTGACAGTGACCACAGGTCTTGCGAATCGCCTTACCGATGATGAACTCGCAGGAGTAATTGGTCATGAACTCACTCATATTCGTAACCACGATACACGTCTGCTCATCACCAGCATCATCTTTGTCGGTATAGTCTCGTCGCTGATGAGCGTTTCTTCTCGAATGATGAACAACGTAATGGTGTTCGGCAGATACAACAGCAGCGACCGCGACGGGCGAGGAACAGGACTTTCGCTCATCCTCATCATGATTGTGGCGCTCGTATGTATGGCCATTGCTTATTTCTTCACGCTCCTCACTCGTTTCGCCATCTCCCGCAAGCGTGAGTATATGGCAGATGCTGGTGGCGCAGAACTTTGTGGTAATCCACTCGCACTGGCTTCTGCTTTGCGCAAAATCTCAAATGATCCAGGTTTGCAAGATACAGGACGTGATGATATCGCACAACTTTTCATCGTTCATCCTCAAAGTCTGACCTCTGGTATCGGCTCCTTCTTCACGTCGCTTTTCTCCACTCATCCACCCACGGAAGAGCGCATCCAAATTCTCGAGCAATTCTAAGGTTTATATAAAGCATATCTTTAGACCCTAGAGAGCATACCTTTCTACCATACAGAGCATATCTTTATACCCCTATAAAGGTATGCTTTCTATAGTCGAAAGGTATCCTTTGTATAGTCAAAAGGTGTGCTTTCTATGGTCGAAAGGTGTGCTCTCTATGGTCGAAACACGTGCTCTTTACACTCGGAATTATTGCTCTCTATTATTACGAGAATAAGTCACTAAAGTCAGAAGAAATAGTCTGTTTGCTATTGACCTATTTTCAGAAAACAAAAAGAGTTATATCCTTCATTATTAGAATATAACTCTTGTTAGTTAAAGAATTCTTAATGTCTCTTAGACACGTAGTCTTATTGTCTCGTAGTCTCAGGAAATACTATCCCTCTTCTTTCGGCTGATGAGCCTCCAGGAAGGATTTGTTAGTCTTCAGGTCTTCGACGAACTGGTCAATCTTATGCAATTCCCTTGGAATGCGAATGTTCTGTGGGCAATGAGGTTCGCATTGTCCGCAACCAATACAATGACTTGCCTGACGCAATTTAGGAACAGAGCGGTCGAGTCCAATCAGATATTGACGGCGCAGTTTCGCATAGTTCTCGTCCATGACGTCAGTTGGTAGCGAGCCATCGTTCTTGCACTTGTTGTAGTGAACGAAGATGGCGGGAATGTCAATGCCATAGGGGCAAGGCATGCAGTATTTGCAGTCGTTGCAGGGAATGTTCTGCATTGAAAACAGTTTGCGGGCAATGTCGTCGTCAAGGAAACGTTGTTCCTCCTCGGTGAGAGGCTTCAGCGGACAATAGGTGAGGAGATTGTCCTTCAGATGCTCCATATAGGTCATTCCGGAAAGCACGGTGAGCACTCCCTCAGGTGTTCCAGCATAGCGGAAAGCCCATGAAGCCACACTGCTCTGCGGATCGCGCTCCTTCAGTTCGTTGGCAACAAACTGAGGCACATTGGCCAGACGCCCTCCAAGTAGAGGTTCCATGATAACAGCAGGAATGCCGCGCTTTTGCAGTTCGGCATAGAGATAACTCGCGTCGGTATTTCGGTCGTTGATTTCGTCGGCATAGTCCCAGTCGAGATAGTTCAGTTCAATCTGCACGAAGTCCCATTTGTATTTGTCGTGCCAGGAAAGGAGTGTGTCGAACACTTCTACATCTCCATGATAGGAGAAGCCGATGTTGCGAATGCGGCCGGCACTGCGTTCCTCAACTAGATAGTCGAGCATTCCATTGTCCATATAGCGGGCGTTGAACGCGTCCATTCCGCCACCGCCAATACTGTGGAGAAGATAGTAGTCGATGTAGTCGACCTGCAGTTCCTTCATCGAGTTGTGGTACATCTGAATGCTGCCCTCACGAGTCTGTGTCTCGGGAGAGAAATTCGAGAGTTTCGTAGCGATGAAGTATTCGCTGCGTTTATGACGATGAAGGGCAATGCCCGTGCATCGCTCC
Organism: Prevotella sp.; assembly: GCA_024697645.1. Taxonomy (GTDB): domain Bacteria; phylum Bacteroidota; class Bacteroidia; order Bacteroidales; family Bacteroidaceae; genus Prevotella. Next base: position 13,485 of record JAILFH010000070.1, on the reverse strand, counting down.
GAAAGGCCACGACTATAGGCAGGACTTGTGTCGAAATAGTTAAGACCATGCTCAATGGCATAGTCAACCTGTCGGTTAATCATCTCCTGATCGAACTCAGGATCTTCGCCTTCTTTAGAGGGCAGTGTCGGAAGTCGCATCATTCCATATCCGAGCAGAGAAACCTTGTCGCCGTTTTTGGGATTGCTGCGATAAGTCATCTTGCCCTTTGGCGGTTCCACCTGTTGTTTGTATTCGTCTTCAATGGCTTTCTGAGTTTTGCTCTTGCAGCCTGCGAGCGCAGCCGTAGTGGCTACGGCACCCGCACCGAAGAGTTTCAGGAACGAACGGCGAGAAATCGGATGAGACTTTTGTTCCGATTGTTTGTCTTTATGATTGTTCATATGTTGGATTTCTTTTATGTCGTTGTTGTCAGTTCTAAGTTGCTTTCTTATGATTCTGAAGACGTTAGGCTAGACTTCCTTATGCACTTCGTGGCCTTCTACATAGATAGCGGCAAACGGTCGTGCAGGGCAGAGGTTCTCACAAGCGCCACAGCCGATGCAGCGGCTCTCATTGACAGCGGGTACGTAGGGTGACTCTTCGTCGTCAGGGTCAGAAGGCACCATCTCAATGGCTCCCACGGGGCAGTGACGAGCACAGTTTCCACATTCCACTCCGTCGCGCAGAGGAATGCAATTCTTCTTAATCCAGACAGCGTGGCCAATCTGTGTCGAGGCCTTGTCCTCAAGTTTCAGAGGCTTGATGGCTCCCGCAGGACAAACTTCAGAACAACGATTGCATTCGGGTCGGCAATAGCCAAGTTCGTAACTCATGGTAGGCATCATCACATGCAACAGGTCTGTCGACGGGCGCAGCACTTGATTAGGACATTCCGACACGCAGAGTTGGCAACCCGTGCAGCGAGTTTCCATATTCTTAGCAGAGATGGAACCCGGTGGCGTGATAGGAGTCTGGCGCGTTGGTGCTACTCGCTCCTGAATCTCAGCGAGACCGCCATCAACCTTTTTCTTCTCCTGAGCCATTGCTGTTGTGGCAATAGCGGCAGAGGCAATCAGGAACGAACGGCGTGAAGTAGAAGCAGGGGCGCTGGCTTCGGCGGGCGTAGAAGATTGATTAGACGCATTAGACATATTAGACGCACTTGACATACTAGATTGACTAGTTGTACTAGATTCGATAGGATTCTGGGTTGTGGTGCTGGGCTTTTTCTTCAGACCATAGGTGAGGGCCCCAAAGTTGCACTGACTGATGCAGTCACCACAGACAACACAACGCGAATAGTCGATGCTGTGGGTCTTGAAATCGATGCAGGCAGCCTTGCAGTTCTTTGTACATTTCGAGCAGTTGCGGCACTTCTCTTCGTCGAAGCGAACCTTGAAGAGCGAGAAACGAGAGAAGAATGAGAGCACTGTACCTACGGGACAGATTGTATTGCAATAGGTGCGGCCATTCTTCCAGGCAAGTGGAAACAGCACTAGACATGTGATGACTGCAATTGCAAGCACTGTTCCGATGGATGGAACGAGCACGTCGGTAGAATAGAACGCATAACTGTCGATGTGCTCAGCGATGGTGGCAAGACCGTTGTTGCAGAGTTTCCAAATAGGCTGGAAGATGGTTGTGGCGATACGTCCATAGGAAGAGTAGGGCGCCAGCAGTTGAACAATGCTGCCGATACCAGCAAAGAAAGCCACAACGAAGATGCCCAGCATGGTATAGCGCAACCACGAGATAGCATTTGAATAGGTGTAGCGATTCTTCTTGCTGCGTTTGCCGAACCAGGCGATAATGTCCTGGAACACGCCAAGCGGGCAAATCACAGAACAATAGATGCGGCCAAAGATGAGCGTCAGTGCAAGAAGAATGATGACGACAACGGCATTGAGTGCCATGATGGCAGGCAGAAACTGCACCTTTGCCATCCACGAGAGCCAGCGATGGGCAGTTCCCGTGAAATCGAGGAATAGCAGCGTGATGCAGATGAAGAACACCAATGCGAGGATGGTTCTAATTTTCTTAAGCATAATGTTTTTGTTCTCTTTAGGTGTTTGGAAGTTTTTGTTTGTGTTGGTGGTAAAGTTTTTTGAAGTATACTAATTGCGGACTATCCAGATGCTGGCCTCGTATAGGAGCCAGATGGGCAAGGCAACAATTGCAAGTGTAAATGCATCGGTGGTTGGCGTGATGATAGCAGCAATGACGAGGATGACCACTACGGCGTGTCGACGATAGGTGCGCATCATCGTTCCGTTGATAAGCCCCATGCGTCCAAGAATCCAGCAGACGACAGGAAGTTCAAACACGACGCCAATGACAAGGCTCATGGTGATGAACGTGTCCATATAGGATTGCAGCGTGAGCATATTGGCTACGTCGGAACTCACCTGATAGGTGCCGAGAAATCTGACGGTGAGTGGGAAGATCAGAAAATAGTTAACGAGTGTGCCGATGGTGAACATCACGTAACTCGACCCTACAATCTGAATAGCATAGCGGCGCTCATTGTCATAGAGGGCTGGCGAGACGAAGGCGAAAATTTCGTAGAGAACATAGGGTAGGGCAACGAGCAGACCAGCATAGAGTGCCGTTTTCAGATGAATCATGAATTGCTCAGTGAGTCCCGTGTTCATTAGTCCTACACTGAAAGGTTCAACCCCCAGAAGTCGATAAGTAACAAACTCGCTGGAGCGAGGTGCCAGCACGATGTCGAAAAGTTGTTCCTTCAGTACAAAAGCCACACAGCCGACCACGACCGTCACCAGTAGGCAACGGATGATACGTGAGCGTAGTTCTTCCAGATGATCCCAGAAGGATTCCGTCACGCTACCATTGGCAGAGTTGTCATTGGTCGGAACACCAATTTCGTCTCTGCTCTCGGCTTCGTTGCTCATACCTCCTTGTTCTTCTCGTCCTTTTTGTCGTTGAGTTCCTTCAGGTCGTCGTTGACATCCTTCATTCCGTCCTTGAAATTCTTGATGCCTTTGCCAAGTCCTCTCATGAGTTCGGGGATCTTCTTAGCGCCGAAAAGCAGCAGGATGATGAAAGCAATGACGAGTAGTTCTTGCATGCCTAGTCCAAACATAGTTTTTTCGTTGTTTTTAGGGATGATTTAATGAAATGAGTATCCACGTACCTCCTTACATCACACCGCAACAGAACAATACAATAATCTGAGCGGTGAAGATGCGAAGGAACATGCTGAGAGGATAAACGGTTGAATAACCAATTGCCGGAGCCTCACGTGAGCAAGTCGCATTGGCATAGGCCAGTGCGGGGGGATCAGTGTAGGTACCAGCGAGCATTCCCATTATCGTGAAATAGTCGAACTTATAACGCAGACGAGCGATGGTTCCGACAATAAGAATAGGTATGATGGTAATCAGGAAACCTGTATAAACATATTTAATACCGTCGCCAGAGATAACTGTGTCCCAGAAACCTGCACCAGCCTTGATGCCGACACTCGCTAGGAACAGTACAAGTCCAATCTCGCGAAGCATCATGTTGGCTGAAGTGGTCGTATAGGTGACAAGTTTCATGCGATAGCCGAATCGGCCAATCAGAATGGCAATGATGAGTGGTCCACCAGCAAGACCCAGTTTCAGGGGAACAGGCATTCCGGGAATAGCGATAGGAAGACTACCGAAGAGAATACCGACAACGATACCGATGAAAATGGTAGCGATGTTAGGAGCATCGAGTCGCTTGACGCTATTACCCATCAAGTCGGCAACGCGATTCACATTGTCCTCAGGACCTACTACCATAATGCGGTCGCCAACATGGAAATGGTGATTGCGTGAAGCAAAGAGGTCAATGCCCTGACGGGTGATTCGCGTGACGTTGACTCCATAGACGCTTGAGAAGTGCATCTTGCCAAGGGTCTTACCATTCATCTTCGGATTGGTTACCACGATTCGTTTTGAAACCATCGGCTGTTTGGTGTCTTCAATGTCCCAGTGATGGTCGATAAGCGGACCAATGAAGGCCTGAATGGCTTCAGCATCAGCCTCAGCACAAACCACCAATACTTCGTCGTCAAGATCGAAAACAGTGTCGCGATTGGGAATGAGGATGCGCCCGTCGTGAAGAAGACGTGTGCAGACGATGTCGCGATGGAGAAATTCGGAAATCTGCATGAGCGTGTGACCGCAGATATACTTGTTGGATACTTTCAGATGCATCTGATAGGGCTTCTCATGAGGATTCTTGGCTTCTTCGGCCTCGAGTTTCTTTTCCTCTTCTTCAAGATTGACTCGACAGATGTATCTGACGGCAATAGTCGCACCAATAATACCTACAACACCGAGCGGATAGGCACAGGCGTAACCACTGGCAATCTGCGGAATCTCACCACTTGTGAACACCGACTGCAACGCTTCGTTGGCAGCACCAAGTCCAGGGGTATTGGTTACAGCACCATAGAGTGTGCCGACCATCATGGGCAGATTGAATGGGTTACTGGTGTCGAAGAAAAGGAAATAGCAGGCAAACATCACTGCGATGTTGAGCAGAATGGCTGTTGTCGATAACAGGTTAAGGGTGATACCGCCCTTACGGAAACTTTCGAAGAATCCTGGGCCAACCTGCAAACCAATGCAGAAGACAAAGAGAATAAGTCCGAAGTCCTGAACAAAGTTCAAGATGTCAATAGGGGCTGTAAAATGGATGTGACCAGCCAGGATTCCTGCAAAAAGAACAAAGGTGACACCGAGTGAGATGCCTCCAATCTTTACTTTTCCCAGAAAAACTCCAACGCTAATCACGATGGAATAGAGCAGAACAATGTGGGCTACAGAGTCTGTTGATGTGAAAAGATTTACTAACCAATCCATAAGTATTTGTTTTTCAATAATTATCTATTTGATACCTCTCTCGTTAAGGGCTTTGGAGTACTTTGCCGCATTCTGCAGGTGCTCCGAATAAGTCGCTGCGAAATTGTGAGTTCCGCTGAAGTCTTCCTTGGCACACATGTACAGATAGTCGTGATGTGTAAAGTTCAGGACCGCGTCGATTCCGGCTACCGAAGGAATGCGGATGGGGCCAGGAGGCAGTCCCGCATATCGATAGGTGTTGTAAGGACTGTCGATGGTCAGCAGGTTGTTGTAGATTCTCTTCAGTTCGAACTTCTTCCAAGCAAACTTGATGGTCGGGTCGGCTTGCAGGGGCATTCCGTTTGGATACTCACCCGACGAGAGATGAAGGCGATTCAGATACATGCCCGCAATCATTGGCTTCTCAGCATTGTTGGCAGTTTCCTCATCGATGATGCTTGCCAAAGTGATCACTTCATTTGGCGTCAGACCAGCCGCAGCGGCTTTGTCTTTTCGTTGGTCGGCTTCCCAGAACTTCTCACTTTCCTTATGCATGCGGTCGAGGAACTTGTCCAAGTTTGTATTCCAATAGATTTCATAAGTGTTCGGAATGAACATGCATGCAATCGTTGTGGTGTCGTAACCATACTTGCTGCAGACTTCATTAGAGAAGAGCGCATCGGCAATCTCGACGCTGTCGAGCATAAGTTTCTGCGACAGTTCAGCAGCGAGCCGATCAACTGTTCTTACGCTGGGGATTGTCAGATTCAGAGGTGTTTGCTGACCGTTTTTCAGCCTTCTGAACACCGTGAAAGCACCCTCTCCCTTTTCAATAGCATAACGTCCCGTTCTCACATTATTTGCATAATGGCTTTGGCGGATGAGAGTCTTCAGTCCATTGAAAGAGCCGTTGTTGGCAACAGGCTTCAACTTTGTATAGATGGAGTCGATATTGTCGTCGCGATCAACATACAGATAATGGGTTTCTGAGGGTTGGCTCAGAAACGGTGAGAAGAAATAATAGTAGGCAGTGCCGAGAATAATTGCTAAGCAGGCGACTGCCGAATAGATAAACTTCTTTTTCATGCTGCAAAAGTACAAAAAAGATTGGATATAGAAGATTGAATATAGAAGTTTTTTTGTAATTTTGCAGAATCTATGACATATCAAACAATTGTTTTTGATCTTGATGGCACTCTGCTCGATACGTTGGACGACCTGACTGCCAGTTGCAACTATGCGCTAGAAGCGCATGGGATGCCTGTTCACTCACGTGATGAGGTGAGGCAATTTGTCGGCAACGGCGTACGGCGATTGATAGAACGGGCAGTTCCCGCAGGCACTTCCGCCAAGCAGATAGAGGAAGTTTTGTCCACATTCCAACAGCATTATCTTCTTCATGGACTAGACAAAACTCAGCCTTATGAAGGCATACGGGAAATGTTGGCAGAACTGAAGGCAAGAGGATGTCAACTGGCTGTGGTCAGTAATAAGTTCTATAAGGCAACTCAAGAACTCATTGCGCATTTCTTTGGAGACACGATTAATGTTGCCATAGGCGAACACGAAGCAGAGGGCATTAGGAAGAAACCTGCTCCAGATACAGTTTTCGAGGCGCTGCGTCAACTCAACGTAGGGAAAGTAGGCGCGGTATATGTAGGCGATAGCGATGTGGATGTAGAGACTGCAAAAAACTGCGGAATCCCTTGCATCAGCGTGCTTTGGGGATTCCGCAATCGTGAATTTCTTATCCAGCACGGCGCCACAACGCTTGTGGAGTCGCCAGAGGAACTTCTTACTCGTGTCTGATGGCCTCGATCGGGTCCATGTTGGCAGCCTTTTGTGCCGGGATGTAACCGAAGAGAATACCGATGAACACACACACGAGGAATGACACATTGATTGACCACAGGGGAACACTTGAGGGCATTCCGAACATAGGTACAATGAACTCGCTTGCGCCGCAGCCTACCAGAATGCCCAGTAGGCCGCCTGTCACCGATATGAGTATCGACTCGATGAGGAATTGTAGTGAAATGACGGGTCCTGTTGCTCCCACAGCCATTCGGAGGCCAATCTCCTTGGTACGCTCGGTGACTGAAACCAACATGATGTTCATAATGCCGATACCGGCAACGAGTAGTGAGAATGCTGCTGCCACAACAAGGATAATCGTCACCGTATCCATCGTTGAAGACATTGTTTCCATCATCTCGGCCTGCGAACGAATTGTGAAATCATCTTCAGCCTCTTCCTTCAACTTATGATTGTCGCGAAGAATCTGAGTGAGTTCCTCGATGGCTGCATCAGAGAGTTCTTCCGTCACCGCCGAACAGTTGATGCTCGAGAACCAAGTCTGTGCGGCAATGCGTTTCATGACAGTAGTATAGGGGGCAATCATCACGTTGTCCTGGTCCATTCCCCACGAGTTGTAGCCCTTTGACTTCAGCACGCCTACAATGCGCATGGGGATTGATTTGAATCGGATTGTCTTGCCAATGGGGTCGACTCCGTCGCCGAATAGTTCTGTAACGATGGTTTTACCCACAACAACAACCTTCGCCGACTTCTTGATGTCTTCTTCAGTGAAGCATTCTCCTTCCTCAACAGTCCATTGCTTGATGTCGAGATAGTCAGTAGACTCACCATAAATAGTTGTTGTCGTATTGTTATTACCATAGATAACCTGACCACTTCCTGTCACCTCAGGAGAAACCTTCGTGACAAATTTCTTATCTCTGATGATGCGTTCGTAGTCGGCTATCTTCAGCGTCTGCATTGCTGATGGGTCCTGACGTACGCCACCTCTCATATCGGCACCTGGCCTGATGGTGAGCAGATTAGTGCCCATCGTTGAAAGTTCAGCACGAATGCTCTCTTTCGAACCTTGTCCAATGGCCATCATGATGATGACTGCTGCAACGCCGATGATGATACCCAGCATCGACAGGAACGAGCGCATCTTGTTATTGGCTACGGCCTTCAGACTTACTTTAAATAGATTGAGTATGTTCATTGTCTTAATCGTCTATAGGAAGTTTGGCCAGGGCCTCGGCTGCTGACTTGATGTTTGTATTAATCGTATCCTCACGAATCTTGCCATCGAGCAACACAATGTTGCGACTGGCGTATTCGGCAATCTCAGGGTTGTGGGTCACAAATATAATCGTGTGACCTTGGAAATAGAGTTCCTGGAAGAGCACCAGCATCTCAAACGACGTATGCGTATCAAGATTACCAGTTGCCTCGTCGGCAAGCAGAATAGTAGGGTCGTTCACCAAAGCGCGGGCAATGGCCACACGCTGCATCTGTCCACCAGACATCTGATTCGACTTATGATAGAGACGATCGCCCAGTCCAACGGCCTTCAGCGCATTGATGGCCTTTTCGCGACGCTCGCTGGCAGAGACTTCTGAATTGTACATCAACGGCAACTCAACATTTTCCACAGCAGTTGTCTTGGCGAGAAGATTGTAGTTCTGGAACACAAAGCCAATCTTGCGGTTACGCAAGTGGGCACGCTGCGTCTTCGACATGCTGCGAACGCTGATGCCGTCGAGGAAATACTCTCCACTCGTGGGTGTATCGAGACAACCCAACTGGTTGAGCAGTGTGGATTTGCCAGATCCAGATGTTCCCTGAATAGTGACAAATTCGCCCTCGTAGATCTTGAACGACACACCGCGCAACGCCTTCACTGTTTCGGAACCTACTTGGAAGTAGCGCTTCACGTTCTGTAGTTCAATGACGACTTTCTTGTTTTCTTCAGCCATATTTTATTGTTTGTTGGCGTTGCCTTGTGAATTGGTGTTACCTTTTTTATTATTATTGTTGTTGTTTCGCGGTTTCGGCATGAAAGGATTGTTGGCTTGTTGTCCGCCTGCTTCTTCTATGCCTGCTGACATACTGAAGTCGGCCAACACTTCGGTTCCTTCCTTAATGCCGCTTACGATCTCAGTAAGTGTGCCGTTTGCAGTGCCGATTTCCACCTTATGTGCCTTGAAGGTGTTGCCTTCTTTAGTCCAAAGTTTATGGTCGCCTTCGCAGTCCTCAATCACCTGATCCTTATTCAGGATGGCTGCATTGGGAGTGAAACGAAGAGCCTTTGAAGGCACAACGAGAATGTTGTTTTTCTCAAGTGTGAAGATAGTCACGTTGGCAGTCAGTCCGGGCTTCAACTTCAGGTCGTTGTTGGGAGCGGAGATGACCACTTCATAAGTAACGACGTTGCTTTCGGTCGTTGCTTGCTGGCGAACCTGCTTCACCGAACCTTCGAATGTATCATCGGGGAATGCGTCGACGGTGAACGTTACGCGCTGTCCGGCAATAACACCACCAATGTCGGCTTCATCGATGTCAGCAATCACCTGCATGTTGGTCAGGTCTTGCGCAATAGTGAACAGTTCAGGTGTAGAGAACGATGCTGCTACGGTCTGTCCTTCTTCAACCGATTTCGAAAGCACAATACCGTCGATAGGAGAGGTGATGGTCGCATATCCGAGATTGGTCTGGGCACGCTTCACGTTTTCACGGGCCTGTGCTACTTGCTGGTTGGCTTGCTGATAGGAGAGGCGGGCGCTTTCAAATTCGTCGGCAGAGACAAGTCCCTTCTCGTAAAGCGTCTTGTAGCGATTGTAGTTTGCCGATTGATAGTTGAGCGAACTCTGCACACTGTTGAGATTTGCCTTAGCGGTGTTGAGTTCACTCATCAGGTTGGTTTTGTCGAGTTCGGCAATGACCTGCCCTTTGCGTACAACGCTGTTGTAGTCGACATAGAGATGGGCAACAATACCACTTACCTGAGTACCGACTGTAACCGAAGTCACAGGTTCGATGGTACCTGTAGCGGTAATGGAATTCTGAATGTTGCTAACAGTCACCTTGGCGGTTTCAAACGAAACTTCGCCTTTTTCTTTCTTGCTCGTCAGGAGCCAAATCACGATGCCGATAGCCAAAACGGCAAGTGCTGCGAGCCAAATTTTTTTACTTACCTTTTTCATATATATACTTGATATTTTGGTCGAAATGAAATGATCAGTTGTGTTCCTTTTATCTGAGTTCGCCAGTCTCGTAGAACTTAAGCATGTCGATGTTCAGGATTGTGAGATACTTGCTCTGAAGTTCGTTTTGCTGAGCCTTCAGCAATGCGTCACGCCCCTGCATGAGTTCAACGATGTTGATGAGTTTCTGCTCAAACTTTCCGCTGAGCATATCGTAACTTGTCTGTGCACTCTCTGTGGCTATCTTTGCAGCCTTAAATTTCTCCTGATTGGTGACTGCCTGAAGCCAATAGTTCTCAAGGGTAGAATAGAGCGTTGTCTGTTGATTCTTCAGTTCGAGCATATAGTTCTCTCGTTGCAGTTTAGCCTTGTTCACGGCAGTCTTTGTCGAGCGATTGTCGAGGATGGGAATGCTCACATTGAAGCCTCCACCCAGGTTGAAGTTATTCTTCAACTGCGAACCCCAAGCGTTGCTGCTCATTGAGGAAGTGTTCGTAACCGCACTTGCACTTACGCCAATTGTCGGCAGACGCTGGGCCTTAGCCATTTTAATGTTGAGGTCGCTGGTCTCAATACCCAACTTCGCATTTTTGATTTCGGGACGCTGTTCAAGTGCATAGGAATATACTTCCTGAAGGGCAGGAACCACTTGTAGAGCCATTTCGTCTGTAGTCTCAGGAATAACAATGTCAAACTCCTCAGTATCAACGATTTGCAGCAATTGCTTCAACTGACGCTTATAGTTTCTCAAGGCGCTTTCTGCCTCTACGATGTTATACTCATCCTGAGCGCGCTGCGATGTCAGTTGAGCCAAATCGGCGCGACTCATTTTGCCAACTTCGACGAAAGCCTTACCGCGCTGTTCGTTCTTGATGCTGGTTTCCAGACTCTGCTTGTTCACCTTGATGGCTTCAGCAGAATAAAGAATCTGAACATAGAGTTGTGCAATCTGCTCCTGTATGTTGTTAGCAGTTGTCGCTGAGTCGAGTTCCGCCTGTTCTGCAGCCATCTCGTTCAGTTTGACGGTGTTCCGGTTTCGGTTTCCGTTCCATACGGTCCAGTTCGAACTCACACCATAAGAACCATTGTAGTAAACCTTGTCAACGCTTTGTTCCACGTATCCATTCTGAACCTGAGCACGTCCTGTTTCGGGCCAGGGTTGATATGATACGTTATGTCCGGTGCTTGCACTGAGAGATGGAAGAAGTGCTGCCTGGCTTTGGAAAATGTCTTCTTGAGCCGAAAGTTTGTTGATGCGCGATTTTTGCAGTGTAATGTTGTTTTGCAGAGCATAGTCAATGCATTCGCGTAAAGTCCATTGTCGAGCCGATGTCGTGGTCGGTGAAATCACAAAACTTAGCAACGCAATGCTAAATAAAATTTGCCTTTTCATAAAAATCTTTTATTATTTATTCTACTTTTATTTCGTTGATCTAATGGAGCCAGAAATCTCTGGTCTATCCTATTTTTCTTCTTTGATGATGAAATTTATTAATAGTTTATTTGCTGTTCTCGTTTATAACAAATCTTAACTAAAGACCTTTCTGTAGCGTCATTTCCGCATTATGATAGGAATATTTAACAAGCAGAATTTGGTCGTTTGGTTCAGATGTTCTATATTTGCACCCGAAATATTTACCAACAGAAAAGATGACAATGAAACGTAACGGAATGAAATTATTCGTGGTCGCTGCAGGAATGCTTTTGGCTTTGCAACTGACCTCATGTTCAACGAAGCAGCACGCCATCAATCAGTTGGAGAATTTCTCCTACGAGTTGCGTGACCATAGTGCTCAATACTCTGTTTCCGAATGGGAGCGTGCCGGCGAGAAGTTTGTGAAGATTCGCAAGAACATCAGCAAACACGAACTTGACTACACTCCTGAGGAGAAAGACAAGATTGGAAAACTGGAAGGTCAGTGCGCTGGCTATATGGCAAAGGGCATGAAGGATGGCGTGTTCGACAAACTGAAGGCTTTTGGCAACGAACTGAAGGGAATCCTCAAGGGCATTCTGAATGCTGTAACTTATTAGTCTTTAATGCTTTGTGACATGCAGAAGGCAATTTGCGAATTGTACTGATTTGTAGAAATCCAGTTCCAAACGCATTGCGCCTATAGGATGATTCTTCACTCGAATAGCGGAAGATGTCTTTCGTCTTAGAAGGAATCTTCGCTCGAATTGCAGAGAAGTAATTTCCTTATTTCAATAAGTAAGGGTGTATCTGATTGGTCAGACACACCCTTATTCGTTACTTAAGCGTTTTTGCTTAGTTCCATGTCCTGAGATTATTTGTTCTTCAGCAGGTCGCGGATTTCACCAAGCAACTCTTCCTGAGTGGGACCAGCGGGTGCTTCAGGAGCGGGCTCTTCTTCCTTCTTCTTGTTCAACTTGTTAATGCCCTTCAGCATCAAGAAGATACAGAATGCTACGATCAGGAAGTCAACTGTGTTCTGGATGAAGTTACCGTAAGCCAGTGTAGCAGCCTCTTCACCTTCGCCAATCTTGAAAGCAAGTTTAGTGAAGTCTACGTTGCCAGTAATCATACCTACGAGAGGCATCAAAACGTCGTCGACGAGAGAACTAACGATTTTGCCAAAAGCACCGCCGATGATTACACCGACTGCCATGTCCATTACGTTGCCCTTCATGGCAAACTCCTTGAATTCTTTAATAAATCCCATAATCTTTAATTTTTAAGAGTTAATATAAAAGTTAATGCTAAATATTATCGATTTTGCAATCTACATTTTGCAATCATTATGCATTTCCTCTCAATTTTTCAATCTTTTATCATTAATCACTAATCTTTAATTTAAATTAAGACTGATTTCATGTGCAAATATAGAAATTTTTTTGTAACTTTGCGCTCGAAATAGGAAAAAAATGCGTTTTAATCGTAAAAAATCTTCCATTTTTCCCATTTTGGGGTTGAACAAAGGTTTATGATAATGTGAATAAGCGCATTCAGAAATAGAATTTAATCAAATAAGGAAATATTTTTAACCCTTTTATTAAAGTAATTCAATTAAAATGACAAATGTAGCTATTAACGGCTTTGGCCGTATTGGTCGCCTCGCTTTCCGTCAGATGTTCGAGGCTGAAGGTTATGAAGTAGTCGCTATCAACGACTTGACAAGTCCCAAAATGTTGGCTCACCTGCTGAAGTATGATACCGCTCAGGGTGGTTTCGCTGGTAAGTTCGGTGAGAACAAGCACACTGTAGAGGCTGGTGAAGATTACATCGTTGTCGATGGCAAGAAGATCACCATCTATGCTATTCCTAACGCTGCTGAGCTGCCTTGGGGCAAGCTGGACGTAGACGTCGTTCTGGAGTGCACAGGTTTCTATACATCTAAGGAGAAGGCTTCTGCCCACCTGACCGCTGGTGCCAAGAAGGTTGTTATCTCTGCTCCTGCAGGAAACGATCTGCCCACCATCGTTTTCAATGTGAACCACAAGACTCTGACTCCCGCCGACACGGTGATCTCAGCTGCTTCTTGCACCACCAACTGCCTGGCTCCCATGACCAAGGCTCTGAACGACTTCGCTCCTATCCAGAGCGGTATCATGACCACTGTTCACGCTTACACTGGCGACCAGATGATTCTCGACGGTCCTCAGCGCAAGGGTGATGTTCAGCGCGCTCGTGCCGGTGCTCAGAACAT
>JAILFH010000032.1 GCA_024697645.1 Prevotella sp. | reverse complement strand
CCAAAGAAATCCTCATACAGAGGGCATTGCATACCATCGGTAGCAAGAACCATGGCTTGCAGCATAATACGGACACAACGGCGGTTCTGCACCACCGACGTACCATCCGAGTTTACAACATACGTCCTGATTGTCCCAAATTCAATATTTGCGAAACCATCTTCGAGCAGACGGCACTCCTTGAACACGCTGCTCACCCTGTTGAGTTTGTTCTTCCATGCCAAGGTATCTACCTTCCATGGCGAGAGAGCAGCCTCATAGTATGACTCAACAGGAGCATCTAAGAAGCATGGTGATTTATCCTCGAACTGTGCATCCGTCCTTGACCTCGCCACAGCCTCCTCATAGCGTTTCACAGCCGTGCGGTATCTATTCATAGAAGCGTGCCATATCTCATCACGATACTGACGCAACGGTCCTCCAGATATAGCCACGCCATCACCTGGAGCACTTCTGTTATACGCATCCTCTATGCCCTGATTCTCAAACTTATAGTTATCGAGTTCCTTGCTGCCTATGCGTATGTTCGGCACAATGAAACGACTATGGTTGTCAGAAACAGACGCCGAACCAAAGACACTGTTAATTATGAGGCTCTGAATGTCTTGCATACGCAGACTCATAAAGTACGCTGGTACAGGTTTCTGTTTCAACTGCACCATAGTATAGTTCAGTTCTTCCTTAAGAGTCCGAAGAACAGAGTCTGACTGTTCCGTCTGCGCCTTCAATCCGCTGCTTGCCATGAGTAGCAAAAACGATAACAATAATATACGCATTTTAAAAGATTTGGTTTACTGAAGTTTCGCAGGTTTTGCTTCAGAGGTTATAAGGTTTGAGGGTCATAAGGCCGGCATTGTTAATCGCATTGTGAGCAAAAAACTTTTACCTAAGAACCTTAAACCTACAACTTGAACTATGCGAAAGTTGAATTAAACAATAATGAAATTTGATACAAAGGTAATACTTTATTCCCGAACACACAAAGCATTAAAAAAATATTTACGAATTATTCATTCTGGTTGGCCACAACAAATTTTGCCACATAATTACGGTAAATTTGTGTCAAAACAAAAGGTTTCTGTTTCCGCTCGGGTGGTTGTGGACGAAGACCCACCATTTTCTCTATTTTCAAAAATTGTTATATTGACAATTTGTCAACGAAAAGGTGACATTTTGTCACATCAAGGGCAATGGCACGCTTGTTGCAAGAAGTAGGGTGAGAGCCAAGGAGTTATCCAAGGTAATCTCAAACAACATCGTATAACTAAAAGTATAATTAGGAGGTAAAGATTATGTTGACAAGTTTGATGAGAACAAATGGTTGGTTGCCGACTATGTTCGAAGATTTCTTTAACACTGATTTTATGCCTCGTGCCAACACTACAGCACCTGCCGTGAATGTGAAGGAAGATGAGAGTGCCTACACGATGGAGTTGGCTGCTCCGGGCATCAAGAAAGATTATTGCCGAGTGAGTATCAACGACGACGGCAATCTCTGCATCGCCATTGAGAACAAGATGGAGCACAAGGATGAGGACAAGAAGCACCACTATCTGCGCCGCGAATTCTCATACTCGAACTACGAGCAGAACTACACGCTGCCCGAAGATGTAGACAAAGAGGGCATCGCTGCCAAGGTGGAGAACGGCATCCTGACTGTCACCCTGCCGAAGGTGAAGAAAGAGGAGAAGAAAGCCGCCAAGGCCATCGAGATTTCATAGAATCAAATATCTATCAGTAAGCGAATGGGAGCAGTTCCACAATGGAACTGCTCCCATTTTCGCTTGTAAGACGCTCTGTTTCTATGGATATTTTCAGCCTTTTTGAGAAAATGATAGATTTCATTTCATTTTCTCTTTAAACGAAAAAAGGCTGCATCTGCTCTCGCTGCTCGTTAGGTTCAAATCCGACTCCTCACTCAAAGAAAACCTCCGATTCTCAATGGCTGGAATCGGAGGTTACACGCATGCGATACATACTACTGAACTCCTTTCCACCACCCCATTTACCCTGAATACCATTCTTTAGACAAAGCCCGCATTATGCTTTACCAATATTTGAGTATTGCTGATATACATAGAAAGTATTACCTTTGCAAAGTCAATCTTGGTGACAAATAACTATTGTTTTCAGCATCAAATAGCAGCAGCAATCTCACAGAAAAAAAGCATAAAGAGCACATGAATGACAAGATAATGGCGTCCTATCGCCAAACCAGAAACATCTACGATGATGTTCTCACGAGGAGCACTTGGTGGAGCCGACTCTACATGAACCTGTTCTGGGGCGGTGTGGATGACAATGAGATAGCCCGGAAAGTGTTGGGATACATCCCTGACAATTTCCATGGCAGCCTGCTCGACGTGCCCGTAGGGACGGGTGTCTTCACCTACCAAAAATACGGCATCATAAAAGACGCTGACATCATTTGCCTGGACTACAGCGAAGACATGCTATTACAGGCAGAAAAACGTTTCAAGGCGAACAGCCTCCGACATGTAAGAACCAAGCAGGGCGATGTTGGCGCACTGCCTTTCAATGGCGGTCAGTTTGATGTCGTATTAAGCATGAACGGCTTCCATGCCTTTCCCGACAAGGAACGTGCCTACTCGGAGGTGAACCGTGTACTGAAAACCGGAGGTGCCTTTATCGCGTGTTTCTATGTGAGAGGTGAGTCAAGAATCTCGGACTGGCTTGTGAACACCATACTGTCTAGAAAAGGCTGGTTTACCCCTCCTTTTGAAACGGCCGGGCAACTGCGCGAAAGGCTGAAGCGTGATTACGAAATCCAAGA
>JAILFH010000014.1 GCA_024697645.1 Prevotella sp. | reverse complement strand
AGCAACGGCTTATACATTATTAATAATATAAAGCCGCGCTCGCTTCTTGTACTACTACTTCTGTCTTATGTAAATCTGTTCAAAGATCGCCTTAAATATTGCTCCGTTTTTGAGCGAAGCGAGTGCAAAGGTACGGCTTTTCCGCCAACCCACCAAATTTTTATACCACTTTTTTCAAAAAATAATGAAAGTTTTCCGATTTCTTAACAATTCGAACGATGGAATAATCAAAATTGTCAGAAAATACGAGAAAATTATGCTAAAATCCCGATTCCCTACCCTGCGACTTTCCAAGTTAAAAAAAGAAGGAATATCAGATCTTATTGATGTCAACATATCCATGCATGACCGCATAGATAGTCAGGGCGGAAACGCTCTTCATCCCCAGTTTCTCCATAATATTCTTCCTGTGAGTAATCACAGTAGTAAGTCCTATAGACAACTGGTCGGCTATTTCCTTATTAATATACCCCTGTACAATCAGTGATAACACCTCAATTTCCCTATCGGTGAGAATCTTTGCTTGCAGTGCTCTCGGAACAGGAGGAAGATTCTTTCCCTGTGCATGTGCATGCTGCTCGAGCATCAGCAACGAACGGACAAGTTGATCTTCAGGCACATTGATGCAGATAGAATGGAAATCCTTCATCTGTGAATTAGGGCCCGCAGACACCGTTAGAACTATCGTCCTCCTTCGTCGTTCGAGGAAGAAGTTACGATTCTCAAGTACTATATTCATGGCCACAAAATAGTGAACATACTGTTCCGGATTGTTCGCCTCGAGTTCAGCAAATGAGCCAAAGACATCGACCGTCATGATGGGCATGACGTTCTGGAGCAGATGTTTCAATCCTAACGTTGCCAACGTATTAGGATCAACGATAGCCATTTTGGGTCTTTCCATGTGCAAAAATTTACTTTCCGATTGCAAAGATACACATTATTTTGAGAAAAAGAACACCAAATGTGCTATTTTTTCCAAAATCGCGAAGTAATATCAACAAATTCACCATCAGGCATTTGCTTGTAAAGCCGCTGATTAGTAGTAGGTTTGGTGAGCGGACCCAAATGAGCAATATACGGTCCTATCTTGATATAATCGAAATCTGCCTTATTGATTCCACTCGCAATTCTTAGTCTACCACTATACCAAGCCACCTTATATCGAGGATGACGCTCATGAACGTAGCACGCCAAAGCATTCACGGCAAGTGGATCAGCGTCGCCTCCCATAAAAGCAATGCAGGTGATGTCTGAACCAAATTCATCAAAGAAAGCATCGACGGCCGCCTCGTCAAGCACTTCACCGATGTCCTCAGCCAAATAAGAACTATGACACCCAGGGCAATGGCACGGGCAGTTAGAGATATTCACGGAGAGCGTCGTCTCGTCAGGAATCTCCTGAAAGACGACGCCCGTATTTACATACTTGAGCATTTATTATTTACCCATTTACGATTTAAAATTCAAATTCCAGCGAAAGAATAGTCCGCAAATTCCTTTAAAACAAGAACATTCACGCACTACCCTATCGAAACACTATTTGTTTTCGAGCGTCAACTTCTCCTTACCGGCATAGTAGCGACGATGCTCTTCCTCCTGACGAGGCATCGAGAAGTTGCTGACACGCTTCAGATAGCCAATGATACGTGTCATATAGTCCACATTCTTTGAATGACACTTCGGGCATTCGTGCAGATAGCGCTTGTCGATATGACCGCAATCGTTGCAGAGCGTGTTAGGAATATTGAATGTGAAGTAGTTACAACCTTCCTTGGCGGCTACACAAAGCAACTGGCGATACTGAGTCTTCGAGAGATGCTCTTCCAGATTCATGTGCAGAGCCGAGCCACCAGTCAGATGCTGGATGTAAGGAGCACCATGCATCTTGAACTTATCAATGATGTTAAGCGACTCATCCTCAACCACATAGAAATAGGAGTTGTAGCAATCACGAGGTACGAAATAACCATCCTCGCGGTCCCACTTAGCATGCTTCACACCAACATTCTCGGCCGGAATCATCTCGCAGTTGAAGAGAACATCCTTCGAACGATACTCTTTGTTCTTCTTCTCTACCAAGCCCAGGATTTCCTGAACGAAGGCCAGATACTTGGGATTGTCAGTGATCTGAAGACCCATGAACTCAGCGGCCTCGACCATACCGTTGATACCGATTGTGAGGTACTGACGACCAATGTTGATATAACCAGCGTCGAACAGCGGCAGCATACCATGACTCTGCAATTCCTTCAGATTCTCGTTGTAAGCCAACTGCACCTTGTGGCAGAGGTCGATGATATGAGTCAGGAACTCACGATAATCCAATCCGTTGTTCACTGCATACTGAATGCAACGATTCAGATTAATAGTCAGCACACTCTTTGAACCAGTCGAAACGCCACCAGCACCCAGTGTGTAACTGAAGCCATTGTCCTGAATCTCATTGCGCAGACGGCAGCAAGAACTCAGGGAGTCAGCATTATCGCTCATGTAAGTGAAGAAGGAATGACCCTCTGAGTACATCTCGGCCGTAAAGTCAGCCCACTCCTTATCAACGCAGTCACCATCCTTGGTGAGCAGTGCCATAGTCTCTACAGGGAAGGTCAGCACGGTCTTCGTGCGCTCCTTGTTGAACCACTTCATGAAACGCTTCTGCAGCCAAGAAAGACCGTCCCAGTCAGGCTGTGAGCCATCGGGGAAATAGAACTCACCGAAGAGGCTTTCGAAATAAGGACGATCGTAGTAGGCAACATTCCAGAACACTGCCTGATAGTTACGTGCACCAGTAGGCTGGTTCAGCGAATAGACAATCTGCTCGAAATAGTCAGTGATGACCTTATCAATCGTGCGCTGCTTCAGTGAAAGATCAACTACGCGCTCGGGATCCTTATAATAATCCTTACCATACTCCTTCTGAATGAAATAGTTCATGTACATCAGGAACTCAGGAGTTGCACAAGCACCGCTAAGCATACTCGACACCATGAACACCATGTTGACGAATCCACCGCAGAACGACTTCAGATTGGTAGGAGCAGTTGAATTGCCTCCGATAGAAGTTGTGCCACCGATCAACCAAGGATACATCGTGATTGATGCACAGTAGTTGGCCAGCGAGGTCTCATCATTCTTGTAAATGAAATGCTGAGAAAGCATGCTCAGATATTCATCGCTCAGAGGTTTACCGTACATCTTTTTAATACGGTCGGTCAGCAGGCGACGATTCAGTCTGATGAAACTTGCCTTGGGCAATTCGCCTATCAATGTTGCAATATTTTTATGTTCAACGTTTGCATTTGCGTCATATTTTGAACCAGTTGCAGCATTGGCAGCATCACAGTAGTCTGACAAAAATTTCAATTTCTCCAACGTCTCGCGGTCCTCAGTGTGCTGCTGACGATAGAGCATAAACGACTTAGCCACCTGGTAGTAGCCTTCGCGCATCAACGCCTCCTCGACCTGGTTCTGGATGTCTTCAACCTTTATGTCATCCTGAATCTCTAAGTGGCTGAGAATCTTATAGATACTGCCTAGGTCAACAGGGGCGTCAACACTCTCGAACGCCTTAATAATAGCGTTCATGATTTTGTCTAATGAGAAGCGATCTTTAGTGCCGTCACGCTTCGTGATTGTAAAATTTCTTATTTCCATTTCGGTTTAGGTTTTGGAAAACTTTCGGGCAGAAATTTTTCGAAAAGTTTTCCGTTTTGGAAAATCCCTCCAACATCTTTCTCCTTCCAGGTTTTCTTTTTTGTTAATTCACTTGCGACTGCAAAGTTAACAAAAAAGATGATATGACAAGCGATGAAACCGAAGAAAATTATCTTTTTTACAAATTTTAATATATGAAAAATAATCAAAAGTTTGCAGTTTTCCATTAACAGAATTTATGTTAATTATTGATTATCAAATAGAAACGAACGCCGACAATCAATTTTTCTGCGTTTTCACCATTTATCAACTCCGACCAACCAATTCATAAAAAAAGGAATTTGAAATTTTTCGAAAAAGAAAACTTTTAGAAACTTCATCCGATGAAAGTTTTCCAAAAAGTGAACAAAATGGAAAACATTTGACAAGAATTGAATACGAAATAACCATCATTATTTTGTAAATCATTTTGAATCAGATGGCAAAAAGTAACGCATTTGATACTATCTGGGAGCCTGGCAACTGGAATATAGAACTTGAATAGGAAAGAGGAATCAACCTTAGATCATACCAAGCAAAATCCTCAGATCATATAGAATAAATCTTTAGCACATATAGAGAAAGGCTTTCGATTACACAGAGTAAACGTATCAATTATACAAAGCAGACCTCTCTACTATACAGAGCATACCTTTCGACTGTACAGAGCATACCTTTTGACTATACAGAGCATATCTTTCGACTATACAGAGCATATCTTTATATAGGTATAAAGCAATGCTCTCTAGCATAGAAAGCATACCTTTGTAAGATCAAAAGATATGCTTTAGTTTGGAGCCTATTATTGCGTCTTATAAGCAGGAAAACTCGTTCATGAGCAACTTTTTCGCCTTTTCCAGCAAGAAAAGTGGAGATTCGCACCTGTTTTTAGGTATTTAAAAACGACCTAGAAATCTTAGGCTGTGACAATTGTGACAATTGGACAATTGATTTTTACACACTACCGATTTGGCGAGATTTTTGCAATTGATTGATTATCAATATGTTATAAAATATATTTAATAAATATTAATAATAATAACTAATTAATTAACATAGTTTTAACAGTTTTTGTGGTAGTTTTTATCGATTTAGGCGCAGTTATTGGCTTAGTAGTTGCACTTTTTGGGGGTTTAGATGCAAGAAAACAGGTGAATGTTGAGGGAAAAAACTGAGAGAGAAGGTTCGCCTTATGACCTACAAGCCGCTATTTTATTTCTGAAGTGTGTAAAAAACAGGGTGTCATTTGTCACAATTGTCACACTATAATTTTTGATGGACAGTGATCTACCTTAAAAATAGGAGTTTTTTTCCTTAACCCAGACTCGAATTGAATGTTCGGGGGATACTTTCCTTTATATTTAATGAATAGGAAGTGCAGATTGAAGAAGAAATGTGCCTTTTCATCGAAATTATGTCAGAAAACAGAAGAAGGAGAATGCTCCTTTTCTTCAGTATTTTGTCAGTAAAAGGAAGAAGGAAAATGCTCCATTTCATCGGAAAAATATGTAGATATTGAAAAGAAAAACGCCTTTTCATCGAAGTTGAATTGGCAAAACGACTCCGCTTATAACGGACTGCAATCATAGAATATTTGAGATCAATAGAAACGATTGAGCGCGCATACATCCAAGAGAATGCTTGCGCGCTCATAACAAAAATTTACCACTATAGTTTAGAGACTCACACTCGTAATATCCACCAAATTGTTGACTATTGCATAAATGGTAAGACCTGCCGGCGAGTGAATCTGAAGTTTTCTGGCGATATTTCGGCGATGAGTAATCACCGTATTGACCGAAATACAGAGATGATCGGCAATTTCCTTGTTCGACATACCCTGAACAACCGACACTACCACATCCTTCTCACGGTCTGAAAGCGTTTCCGTCGATGTTGGCGACTGATTAATCATACTTGAAATCTTTGCCGAAACATCATTCTGTCTCGAGCGTTGCTCAAGCCTCCGAATTGCGGGAATAAAGATATGGTCCTCCACCTCTGCATGCTGCGAAAGCCATTCCTCGTTGTTATAAATATTGTAGAGCGTTGCCGAAAGTTGATTGTTGCGCAATCCGTCACTCGGTAGATATTTAATAAGGATCTGCTTCAGTTCGCGCAACTTCTGATCAGTCTGGCCGTGATGTTTCGAGAAGGTCTCAATATCGTAGCCAGAGGTCAGACGTCCTTCCAGGAGATTGTCGACATAGGGGAAAACCATACGTTCCTCATATTTCATGTGAAGTTGAATACTATGCGCATATTCGTCATACAGTTTCATGATGAGCGTCGACAGAGAGTTTTCTGGGTCAAGCACATCCTGAAGTTCACGACGAATGAAAGGCAACTGGAATTCCAGATAATAAGCATGACTGGCACGTAGATACTTCATAAGAGTAGGTATCGACAGCCTGTCGGCATCATCATAGTCACGATACCCATTAATGGTGAAGTTGACAACGGCCAGGAAAGTATAAGTGTCAACGCCCTCGTTTTCACAAACCTCGCGTACGGTTTTATCGCCAAATCCAAGATTGATACCAAACGAGCCAAGACTTTGCAAAATGTTATAATTGTCGCGGATTATCGAGATTAACTTATCGTCCGCTTCGTACATTTTCTGATTCTTCATTTTTGTATATCACACCTTATTTATAATAATGACGGTGCAAAATAACAAAAAAAAACTGAAATACGCAATAACCATAATTAGGTATTTTTGAAGAAACAGTTCAAAATCAAGTCCCCATAACGATGACGACAATGACTTCATTTAGTGCGTGATATCGTTGTAAAAACCACTATTTTTAGGTATTGCAGAAAATCTAGGAACACAGTACCTTTGCAACCGAATTTAAATTGTTAGGTTAAAAATGGTACAAAAAACAAAAATAATGCTTGCTGCAGCCGCCCTTGCATTTTCAATTCAGGGTCAGGCACAGGTGAACGCAGGCGATAGTGTGATGAGTCACGCTAAAGGCAACCGTCTGAGTGTTGGTGGTTACGGTGAGGTTGCTCTCAGCCGCAATTTCTACAGCGACCACGTGAGTCGCTACTCCCAGCCCGAACAGCACAAGGACGACCCTTCACATGGAAAATTTGACATTCCCCATGCAGTCATCTATCTGGGTTACGACTTCGGTAAAGGATGGTCCATGGGCACTGAAATAGAGTTCGAACACGGAGGAACCGGCATTGCCTACGAGAAAGAAGACGAAGAAGGCGGTGAATGGGAACAGGAAACCGAGAAAGGCGGTGAAGTAGAACTGGAGCAGTTCTGGATTCAGAAGTCGTTCGGTAGTTTTGCAAACATCCGCGCAGGTCATATTGTTGTCCCCGTAGGATTGAACAATGCCCATCACGAGCCTCTCAACTTCTTCACTGTCTATCGTCCTGAAGGCGAAAACACCATTCTGCCCAGCACTTGGCACCAGACGGGTGTTTCATTCTGGGGTCGTTCTGGCGATTTCCGCTACGAAGCGCAGTTCCTCGCTGGTCTGAATGCCGACCACTTCACCAATACAGGCTGGATTCATAAGGGACACAAGTCACCTCTGGAATACGACGTTGCCAACAAATACGGTGTTTCGGCACGTGTCGACAACTATTCCGTGAAAGGACTCCGAATGGCAGTAAGTGGTTATTATGGCCACAGTATCGGCAATAGTTATCCCCGTAATGCAAACGGAGTTGACGCTAATTATAAAGGACGCGTAGTCATTGGTTCATTCGACTTCTCATATAACGACCACAACTGGATTGTTCGCGGACAGGCTGACTATGGCTATCTGAGCGACGCAGCCCAACTGAAATACGTCTATAACCGTCTGAACTCCAAGTCACCTTTCAAGCATTCGGCTTTCGTTTCGAAGAACGCCTATGCTATCGGTATCGAGGCAGGCTACAACGTGTTCTCTCAGTTTGAGCGCCTTCGTGCCGATAATCAGAAACTCTATGTGTTTGGCCGCTATGAGATGTACAATCCCTATGCCTCCAACACCAACAACACGCCCTATGACTATACAGCCATCAAGCGAATGGCAGTAGGCGTGAACTACTATCCCCTCCCCCAGATTGTTGTGAAGGCTGAATATTCACATCGTTTCCTGAAGGATCTCTACAACGATGAACCAGCCCTGAACATCGGCATTGCCTATGAGGGATTCTTTAGATAAAAATAAACACGATCAATTAACAATTAATAAAAGCAAAGTAAAATGAAAAAGTTATTTAAGTATGCATTGCTATTTGCAACTGCTTTCGCCCTTTCAACAGGATTTACTGCCTGCAGTGACGACGATGACGACAACACGTCTGAGGATGTCTACAAGGACAGGTCGTATGGTAATGCAGCAATTGATGCCTGTGCCAGCGTTGTAACAGAATTCGAGGCTGCCAACACAATTATTGCCAAAGCCAATCTCACCGACGATCAGGAGGCTTATCTGCGTAACGTGCTGACCAATCTCGTAAACAACGTGATTGTTCCGACCTATACCGACCTTGCCGACGACGTTGAGGATCTGGAAAAGACTCTGAATGGCCTTACCACAAGCACTATTACACAGAGTCAGATCAACAGCGCCTGCGAAGACTTCAAGGATGCACGTGAGAACTGGGAGCGCTCTGAAGCATTCCTGATGGGTGCCGCAAGCGACTTCGACGTTGACCCCACCATTGACTCTTGGCCTCTCAACCGTTCGCTGCTGTTGAACTACTTCAACAACGGTATGAGCGAGGAGATGTTGGAAGACGCCACCATCCTCGGTTTCCACGCTTTGGAGTTCATCCTCTTCCGCAATGGTCAGCCTCGCAAGGTTGCTGAGTTGCAGACAAACGACACCTACAAGAATTTCACATCAGTTACAGGCGCTCAGGAACTGGCTTATGCTCAGACCATCTGCAAACTGCTGAAGGAGCGTTGCTATCAACTGCAGGTTGCTTGGGAAGGTGCTACTACCAAGAATGCAAGCCGCGTTGCTGCCGTAAAGGCTGCTGGTCTCGACTACACAACCGAGAATGGTCTATCCTATGGTGAAAACCTTATTGGTGCTGGTGTAAATTCGAAGAGCACATTCTCTACGCTGAAATCTGCTATCGCTCAGGTTCTCTCTGACGACGAGGGTTCTTGCGTTGCCATCGCTACTGAAGTTGGTACAGCAAAGATTGCTAATCCCTTCTCTGCAGGCGACATCAGTTATGTAGAGTCTCCCTACAGTTATAACTCAATCACTGACTTCCAGGACAACATTCGTTCTATCCGCAACGTATGGTACGGATCGACCAATGGTTCTGCAGCAAGTGTTAGTTTCAACGGATTCTTCGCAAGCGTAGGTCAGAGTTCTACCAACACCAGCGTGGTGAACGCATTCAACAATGCCATCACTCGCATTGGTGCTATGCCTGCTCCCTTCGTGAAGTATTGCTCTACCATCTGGGGCATTGACTTCGAGGATGATGAGGACTGGGATTAATGCCCATTGGTCCTTATTATAAATAATGTAAGGAACAGCGCCTCGCCTGATGACTAACAGGCGAGACGCTTTTACCGACTTAATAAAAGACTACAAAATATTATGACAAAAATGAAAAGCATTACAAAGTTGGCTTTCTTAGGAATGCTGACAATGCCTGTACTCGTGGCCTGCCACGATGACGATGACCTGAACCTTGGACCGATTGTGGCAGAGGAAGATGTATTCGGACAGGCAAACGATGTTTTCTCTGCTGAAGAATGGTATCCGGGCGGTCAACTCGGAACAACAGAGAAGGCAAGTTATTCGGCAGCGGCTCCCGCTGTTGTAAACGTCGCAGGTATGGAGGAAGACTTCAACACTGGTGAGGACTTCTTCGAACATCTTTACACGTTTGAGCAGGCACCTCGTAAGGGTTTGGGTCCGGCTTGGGTTCGTAATGGCTGTATCGCCTGTCATCCGAGTTATGGTCACGGCAAGCGCCAGACAGAATATCGTGCCAACACGATTGGTAACGGCTATCTGCTCGTAATTTATAAACCAAGTGAAAACAACAAGTATATTTCAGAGGTTACAGGTATGCCTCAGACGCAGGCTATGTCACCATTCAAGGCTCCTATCGATGAGGAACAGATCAAGATTGAATGGCCTGAGGTAACAGAGATGGAGAGCGGACTTCCTATGAAGTTTGCCGATGGCGAGACTTATTCTCTCATCTATCCTGTCGTTACTATCCCGCAGTCTGCCTTCAATACCAATCCGAAACCTGAAGGTTACGACGTACGTCTGGAATCAACCATTGGCCTATATGGAACAGGTCTGCTTGACGCGCTTACTGATGAAGATATCGAAGCACAGTGGGCTGCCGAAGCACCGTATGTTGACCTGAATCCTGCAATGTGGGACAAGGAAGCCAATACATTCAAGTCGTCTGCTTATTATTATGCTCCCTACAACGATACTGGCTCATTCCACGGTTCTCATGGTCCGCTGAAGCGCTTCACTTATGCAATGACTCGTGGTACGCTGCAAGATGGTGCTGGTGCAAACGCTATCTGGAACATCACCAACGTTACCCGCAGCGACCGTCACTGGCTCTACACTACTCCCGCCTGGGCAAAAGCACAGAGCGAGGACACTGAGGTCATCGACTACATCAAGCGTCACGGTGCATCAGAATCAAGCATTCTGCACCCATATTATGCTGATGGAACCAACGAAGGTATCAGCGAGCGCGTGAATGAAATTCTCAGTTGTTCGTCGATTGCCAAGAAGGAAACCTTCGACAAGTATCTTTTCGAAGGCGCTCCCTATTATGGCGAGGAAGAAATGACCGACAAGCAGTATTATCAGTTTATGGTTTGGCATCGCGGTCTTGCAGTTCCTGCTGCTCGTAACTTGAACGACGAACAGGTGAAACGCGGTAAGACCCTCTTCACACAGATGGGTTGTGCCCAGTGTCATCGTCCTTCTTGGAAGACTGGTAACGACAACATGTGGGTAGATGCAGCCACAAAGGCTTATGCCGATGCTAACGGACTGGCTAAGGACGGCGACTACACGAAGTTGCTGCCGAAGTTCCCCAACCAGACCATCTGGCCTTATACCGATATGGTACAGCACCGTTTGTTCATGGTTAACGACATCCGTACAGGTTGGTGCCGCACTACTCCACTTTGGGGACGTGGTCTGAGCCGTCAACTCACTGGTGCCGATGATCGCCTGCACGACTGCCGCGCACGTACCGTTATCGAGGCAATCATGTGGCACGGATATTCGAAGAAGTCTGACGCTTACGCATCCACCGTGAAGTTCTATAACCTCTCGAAGGATGATCGTGATGCTGTCGTGAAGTTCATCGAATCTATCTAATAAGTTCAATTTTTCCAAAGAACGATTTCATCAAGGCCGGAGCCAAGACTTCGGCCTTGATTTTTCATCTGAACACAAATTAGAATATTTTATGCTGAAGAAAGTCACTATTTTGCTCTACATTCTCATTGTCGTTGTTTTGGGCGCAACGACATTTATCGAACATGCTCACGGACGTGAATATGCGCTTGAACACTATTATGGAGCATGGTGGTTTTCTTTGTTATGGACTTTGCTCACTGCTTTTGCAATTGCCTATATCATTCGACAGCGTATGCGTCGTTGGTCTCTTATCCTGCTACACGCATCATTTGTGGTCATTCTGGCTGGTGCACTACTCACCCACCTTACTTCTAAACAGGGATTGATTCATCTGCGATTGGGCGAGACAACGAATCTGTATTATGAATCTGCAACTGAGATCGGTATGAATGTTGCTAATCTGCCTTTCAAATTGCGTCTCGACAAATTCAACATCGACTATCACGAAGGCACAATGGCCGCTGCCGATTATGAAAGTTATCTGACGATTATTGACGGCGACACTGAAACTGAGGCGATGGTTTCCATGAATAAAATCTACTCTCATCGCGGCTATCGACTCTATCAGAGCAGTTATGATGAAGACCAGCGAGGCAGTGTACTCGCTCTGAATGCCGATCCCTGGGGCATTCCCGTCACATATACAGGCTACGCCCTACTCTTCTTCTCCCTCATCTATATTCTCATCGACCCACGGGGAACTTTCCGCCAACTCTTGCGCTCTCCGTTACTGAAGAAAGGAATTTTCATCCTTATAGCATTCTTGAGCGTAAACAACACTATTGCCGCGACCGCTCCTTCAAAAACACTCCACACTATTCCAAAGGAAGAAGCAAAAGCATTCGGTTCCCTGCATATTCTTTACAACGACCGCATTTGTCCCGTTGAGACTTATGCCATCGACTTCACCAAGAAACTCTATGGCAAACGCCACTATGGCCCTTATTCTGCGACTCAGGTTCTTTTGGGATACATTTTCTTTGGCGACGAATGGAGTCAGGAGCCTATGCTGAAAATCAAAGGCGGCGATCTGAAAAGTCAACTTGATCTGCCGAAATACTGCTCTGTCAACTTCTTCTTCAACGAGACAATGGGCGGCTATATCATTGGCCCTTATCTGAAAGAATACTACAATGGAAATAATGACGGATTCCACAAACAGGCAGCACAAATCGACGAGAAAGTGTCACTCGTTATGGATCTGAGAAGAGGAACCCCACTGAAACTTTTCCCATCTTCTTCCAAATGGCTATCGCCTACGGAAGCATTACCAACTGATATAGAGGCAACCGATTCCATTTATATTTCGACTGTTTTCAATACCCTCTATCAAGATGCACTCTCTGGTAACTATGCTCATTTCGGAAATGTCGTAGAAAGCATACGCAGTTACCAAAACGAACTTGGGGCAAACTCACTACCTTCTGCCAATAGAGACAATGCCGAGCATATATACAATGCTATTCCGTTTGCCACAATTCTTTTCATGCTGAACCTCACTCTGGGCTTTGTTGCACTATTCTACTGCATCTTCCGAATGACTCGCACAAAGAGCAATCAGAAAAAAGTTGCTTCTGAAAAGATTTCAAAAGCAGAAAAAAACATTCATGCAAAATTTGACACTCTGCTTTGGATTTTGCTGCTGTTCTCATTCCTTGCCCTTACGTTCGGCATCATTCTAAGATGGATTATCAAGGGCACCATTCCTATGGCAAACGGCTATGAAACAATGCTCCTCACTGCATGGTTTGTTCAGATTATCACACTCTTTACAAGTCGCCGTACTGCCCTTTCTCCTTTAGTGCTTACCTTTGGCTTCCTGCTCTCAGGTTTCTTCCTGTTAGTAAGCCATATCTCACAGATGGATCCACAGATTACACACATGATGCCTGTGCTCAACTCTCCGCTGCTCACCATTCATGTCAGTGTCATCATGATGAGTTACGCACTCGTCAGCCTTACCTTCATCTGTGGAATTGTTGCCCTCCTTATTGCGGCAATCAACAAGTTGAAACATCGTCAGCCTCTTGACGACAAGACTGGTCCCCTCGCCTCTCTGGCTGTCCTTTCCCGACTGTTCCTCTATCCATCTCTCACCACTATGGGATTTGGAATCTTCATTGGAGCCATTTGGGCAAACGTTTCGTGGGGAAACTACTGGAGTTGGGACCCCAAAGAGACCTGGGCTCTCATCACTTTCATGGTCTACGCAGTTGTCGTACACACGCAATCACTTCCCATCTTCCGTAAGCCTATTGTCTATCACATATTTATGGTGTTGGCTTTTCTTACCATACTCATGACCTATTTCGGTGTAAACTATGTACTTGGTGGAATGCACAGTTATGCTTAATATTACAAACACAATTCTCTGAAGAAAAATAAAGAAAAACTACCGCAGAAAGTAAGAAAGTTCTGCGGTTATTCTTTTTAATGAGTAAAAAATTGTAACTTTGCAGGCAAATAGAAACTTAAATGAATAAGATTATTAATTTTGAACATGCTGTTGCCAAAATATTCTGTTTCGACAATGATACTGAAGTGACAGAATATCAAGTGGTGATCAGTCTGACAAATAAACTGCTCACCTACCAACAGCAATTAGAAACGATTCTCGACACCTTCACAAAGGTAAGGCATGAGGCAATGCCAAATGCTGCTGTGGTATTCAAGCGTTTCTTCCTCAGTGATGCCAGCAACCAAACCGACGAGTTGATGAATCACGAAATGGAAGCGCCTGATGGGGCTATTAGCATTGTGCAGCAGGCCC
Source organism: Prevotella sp. (assembly GCA_024697645.1). GTDB lineage: Bacteria > Bacteroidota > Bacteroidia > Bacteroidales > Bacteroidaceae > Prevotella. Next base: position 8,486 of record JAILFH010000014.1, on the reverse strand, counting down.
CTCTTAATGGCACAAAAATTGCCATGTGGGCCTATCTTGCTACAGGTGTACAGACGCGTGCATTGTCGAATGGCCTTTATGAAGCCCGTCATGGATCATTTCGTCATCTGTGGCTGGCCTATGCCAGTAACTATGCAAAGGATTCTGAGCGCCAGACCCGCATTCTGCTCAATGACTACGTGATGCAATTGATGGGTGAAGGCTGTTCGCTGGCTGACAACTGCATTCGCACTTGGTTCTTTGTGAACGATGTTGACCTGAACTATAATGGTGTCGTGAAAGCCCGTAACGAGGTTTTCATCACTCAGAATCTGACTGATAAGACCCATTTCATTGCAAGTACAGGAATCGGAGGTCGTCAGGCTGATCCTCAGGTTCTCTCTCAGATGGACGCCTATGCGATTGCTGGTATTCAGAAGGAACAGATTCATTATCTCTATGCTTCCACCCACCTCAATCGCACAAGCGACTATGGCGTTTCATTCGAACGCGGAACCTATATCAATTATGGTGATCGCCGACATGTTTATATTTCTGGTACTGCAAGTATCAACAACAAAGGTGAAATCATGCATCGGGGCGATGTGAAAGCACAATGCCATCGTATGTGGGAGAATGTGGAAGCATTACTTAAAGAGGCAGGATGCACTTACGATGATGCTGCCCAAATGATAGTCTATCTACGCGATCCAGCAGATTATGAGGTGGTTCGCGAACTCTATGAAGAGCGTTTCCCCAACAAAACCTGGGTGATTGTCAATGCTAAGGTCTGTCGTCCGGGTTGGCTTATTGAGATGGAGACTATGGCCATTAAGAATCAGAAAAGCGAATTCCCCAATTTCTAATTCGTTTAACTTGCAGAAAGTTTTATCATTTATCATTCCATACAAAAACAAAACCGCCGATTGTTCAATGACAATCGGCGGTTTTTATATATCGGTACTTACATTTACTTCGCATAAGCCACAGAACGAGTCTCACGAATTACAGTAATCTTCACCTGACCAGGATAGGTCATCTCATTCTGAATCTTCGTGGCAATCTCACCGCTCAGTGCCTCAGTCTCTGCATCAGTCATCTTGTCGGCACCAACAATTACGCGGAGTTCACGACCAGCCTGAATGGCATAAGTCTTCGTGACACCAGGATAACTCATTGCTATAGCCTCCAAATCGTTCAAACGTTTGATATAAGCCTCTACAATCTCTCGACGGGCACCAGGACGAGCACCACTGATAGCATCGCATACCTGCACGATTGGAGCCAAAAGAGTCTGCATCTCCATCTCATCGTGGTGAGCACCAATAGCATTACAGATATCGGGCTTCTCCTTAAATTTCTCTGCAATCTTTGCACCATAGATAGCGTGCGGATCTTCTGTATCCTCATCGGGTACTTTACCTATATCGTGCAACAATCCTGCACGCTTAGCCTTCTTAGGATTCAGTCCAAGTTCGGCGGCCATCACTGCACACAGATTTGCGGTTTCGCGTGCGTGCTGCAAGAGGTTCTGACCATAACTCGAACGATATTTCATCTTACCGACAATGCGAATCAACTCGGGATGAAGACCATGAATACCTAAGTCAATAGCGGTACGCTTACCAGTCTCCACAATCTCATTATCAAGTTGTTTCTTCACTTTGGCAACAACTTCCTCAATGCGTGCAGGGTGAATTCGTCCGTCACTTACCAACTGATGGAGAGCCAACCGACAAACCTCACGACGAATAGGGTCGAAAGCAGAAATCACGATTGCCTCAGGCGTATCGTCTACAACGATTTCAACACCTGCAGCTGCCTCCAATGCACGAATATTACGACCTTCACGACCAATGATGCGACCCTTCACTTCATCATTATCAATATGGAAGACGGAAACACTATTCTCAATGGCGGTTTCCGTTGCTACACGCTGAATTGTCTGAATGACAATCTTCTTTGCCTGAGCATTGGCATTCAATTTAGCCTCATCGATAATTTCATTGATGTAACTGGCTGCATCTGTACGAGCCTCATCCTTCAGACTCTCAACCAAACGAGCCTTAGCCTCATCGGCACTCAGTCCAGAAAGTTCCTCGAGTTTTGCGCGCTCCTGCGACTGCATTTTCTCCAGTTCTTCCTGTTTGATAGAAAGGAGTTTCTTCTCATTATCCACACGCTGCTGGCTCTGCTCCACCTCCTGACGGCGACGTCCCAGTTCCTCCTGGCGCTGATTGAGCGAAATCTCACGCTGTTTCAGTTTGTTCTCACTCTGCTGGATGCGCTGGTTACGCTGCTGAACTTCCTTCTCGAGTTCACTCTTCTTGTTCAGGAACTTCTCCCTTACTTCCAGCAATTTCTTTTCCTTAATCACTTCAGCCTCTTTGTCGGCTGCTGCAACCATTTCATTATATTTTCCTTTTATGACATATCGGAAAATAGCATAACCGCCTAAGCCACCCAAAAGTAGGGCAACCGCAGCTGTAATCAGTATTGTTATCATTTAAGTTTGTTGTTAATAAATATTCTCATTCCTTCAGTGCCTCTTCGATCTCTGAAGTCAACTTTCCGAGAATATCCGTAAATGGGATAGTGTCATTGCGCATCGCCTCTTGTTCATATCGTAGCGCAATAGCAAGCATTGCCGCATACATAATGTCCTTCTCGCTCCTTTTCCCCTTGAGAATAGGAACGTAAGTATTCATTGTCTCGACAATGAGTTTAGCCGCCTTACGATAGGATTCTTCCTCTTGTGGAGAAACCTTCACCGACATATCGGTATCGTATAGATGCAACTTTATTTTCAGGGTTTTGTTGTCTTCAGCCATCGCTCCAGGTTTTTACTTTTCACTCAGTAGCGTTATACATCTGTTGACGTCGCGGATGAGTTTTGCCAATCTCTTCTGGGCACCCTCCAGATCCCCGTCGGAAATCTCAATCATCTTCGCCATCTTCAGACTTTCATAATCATTACGAGACTGCGAGAGTTGTGCCTCGAGTTCTTTGATTCGGGCATCACGCTCATCCACCATCGCATAAAGGCCGGCATTCTCCTTTTTCGCTTCTTTGAACTGGAGAATCATTTGCCTCAGGCGGGTAGTAAAAAGCGCTATTGTTTTCTCGTTTTGGTCCATAAGATTACAATTTGGTTACAAAATTAACACATTTTATTGAAATGCACAAATATTTTGTAAACTTTTTTAGAGAAATGACACTTTAAATGCCAATTCCTCTTTTTCATGCGCTTAATCCTCAGTTTCCTTCTTCTTTGGCTCCTTTTTCGCAAGCATCACAACCTGATACACGAAATCGGTAATCCATTTCTGCGAGAATCCTAAGCGTTTATTATATTGACGGATATCCACCACGGTCTTCATCACGGCAGCATCCTTATAGTCGTTCTTATTAAATATATCGTTAACCGTTTTCTCTGTCATCTGATAGATAGCGCTCTTGAAGAACGAAGGCAGACGCAATTTGAATTTCATCAGATTGCCCATTAGCATCATCAAGTCTTGTGAAAAGCCCTGGAACTGAATGAGGTAAGTCTGCACGTCTTGCAACTTCCGGCAGTTCTTACCGATGCTCTTATCTATTTCCTTGAAGAAATCGTCATCAGTATTATAAATGTTTTTCATCATCTTTTTGCAGTAGTTCTTCTCTCCTACTCCAAGTTTGTTGTTCTGAGTCGGAACTCTCAAAGTTGCCTTAAAGGTGCGCAGGTCCGGTAGCATCGATAAGTTATTGATACCCAACTGCGAAGCCAATGATGCTTGAAAATAAACTCTAACCAATGTCATGTAGTCTTCCATGCCACCGGCTTTATTCTCGTTTTGCTTCTTTCCGAAGATTTTAGATAAAAATCCCATAATATTTTTACAAATTTTTGACTGTTATTTCTTGCGTTAGTCTTGTCAAACGCACTGCAAAATTACAACAATATCGGGAAATAACAAAAAAAAGTAATGAAAAACGTTTGCGCATCCCTGTTTTTTTCGTAACTTTGCACCGTTTTATAAAGCACTTGGGCAATTATAGCCCCCATAGAGACCTCTAATTAAATACATTGCAATGAAAGGTATCGTATTGGCAGGCGGTTCTGGAACCCGCCTTTATCCAATCACCAAAGGAATCAGCAAACAGTTGATCCCCATTTTCGATAAGCCGATGATCTACTATCCAATCTCGGCTCTGATGCATGCGGGCATACGCGAGATACTCATTATCTCTACCCCACATGATCTGCCAGGTTTCCAGCGTTTGCTCGGTGACGGCAGCGATTTTGGTGTGCGCTTCGAATACGCAGAGCAACCGAGTCCTGACGGATTAGCTCAGGCTTTCATCATTGGCGAGAAGTTCATTGGCGATGATTGTGTATGCCTTGTTTTAGGCGACAACATTTTCCATGGCGTAGGTTTTGAGGCCCTGCTTCAACAAAGTGTTGTAGATGCAGAAGAAAAAGGACTTGCCTCCGTCTTTGGCTATTACGTTAACGATCCTGAGCGCTATGGTGTGGCAGAACTAGATGCAGACGGCAACTGTCTGAGCATCGAGGAGAAACCTGCCCATCCCAAGAGCAACTATGCTGTGGTTGGACTCTATTTCTATCCCAACAGTGTAGTAGAGATTGCCAAGCACATCAAGCCCAGTGCCCGTGGAGAATTGGAAATAACTACAGTCAATCAGGCCTATCTCGACCAGAAAATTCTCAAGGTAAAGACTTTACAACGTGGGTTCGCATGGCTCGATACTGGAACTCACGACAGTCTTTCTGAGGCCAGTACATTTATTGAAGTCATAGAGAAGCGTCAGGGGTTGAAGATTGCCTGTCTTGAGGAAATTGCTCTTCACAAGGGTTGGATTACCCCCGAACAATTGCGCACTATTGCACAACCCATGCAGAAGAACGCCTATGGTCAATATCTCCTGCAACTCATCAAAGACTAAACTACAAAGTTGACAAATAATAATAACATTAAAAATAAAATGGAAGAAAACAAAAATTTAAGTACAGAGAATGTACAGGAAGTGGAAGAAAGATCCGTCTTTGACTTTCAGACCATCTACACCACCCTCATCCTGAATTGGAAGTGGTTCTTGCTCTCTATGATTATCTGTCTGGGATTAGCAGCTATCTATCTGCGCTACAAGACGCCTATTTATCAGGCTTATGCCAAGATGCTAATCAAAGAAGAGGACAACCAACGTAGTGGTAGAAACAGCATCATCAATGCTGCTACTCTGGGAACCATCTCCAACTCTGCCGGTATTGACAACGAGATGGAAATTCTTAAGTCGCGTACCATTGCAGAACAGGCTGTTCGCGATTTGAAACTCTATGTTACTTATTTTAGCAAGGGTAAAATCAAGGCAAACCTCCTCTACAAAAACAATCCATTATCGGTGGATCTTGACCCTGCTCATCTTGAGAAACTAAAGGATCCTATTCGCTTGGAAATTCAGGCAGAAAGTAATGGCTACCATGTTACGGGCCAAATAGGCAAATTTGGCACTCTCGATAAGACTATTGCGAAACTTCCTGCAACTATTGGTACTAAGGCTGGTACTATTTCGATTACTTCCAATACAACAGATCCCATTGAACCAGGCGCTGTTTATATTGCTATTATTCGTTCTCCTAAGGCAATGTCTTATAAATATGCAGGTTCACTCTCAGTTGGACAGACCTCCAAAACAACGACTATAGCACAGTTAGTTCTCAACGATGAGAATCCCTATAGAGCTACTGATTATCTAAAACAGTTAATTGTCTGTTATAACCGCCAGGCCAATGAAGACAAAAATGAAGTTGCTGTACGAACTGAGGCTTTTATCAACTCGCGTTTGGAGAAAATTAACGCCGAGTTGGGTAATACCGAGGGTCAGTTGGAAGCATATAAAAGGAGTCACAACATGGTGAATCTGAGTATGAATGCAGGTCAGGCTGTAGCAAACCAAAGTGCTTATGACCAAAAACTGGCAGAAGCAAATACTCAAGTAGCACTTATAAACAGTCTGAATGAAGAGATGGCAGCTTCGGCTGGCACTTATAAGACACTGCCTTCTAATGTTGGTTTAGCAGATCAGGGAACCCAGCAGATGATCAACCGTTACAATGAACTTGCTCTTGAGCGCAACCGTCTGCTTCGTTCTGCTTCAGAGAACAGTCCAACAGTTCAGCCACTTACAGCTCAACTTGATGAACTTCAGAATAGTATTCAGACATCTCTGAACCAGACACGTAAGAACTATGAGATTCAGCGCCAGTCAGTGGCTTCTCAGTTCAACAAGTATTCTGCTCAAGTGGGTTCAACACCTGAACAAGAACGTATGCTTACCCAGATTGGTCGTCAGCAGGACGTGAAGTCTGGTCTTTATCTAATGTTGCTCCAGAAACGTGAGGAAAACTCCATTTCTTTGGCAGCAACTGCTGATAAGGGTAAACTGATTGAAGAACCAACACCTGCAGGAAAGGTGAGTCCGAAATCGTCAATGATTATGCTCATTGCCCTGCTTCTTGGCTTGGCTATTCCTGCCCTCATCTTGTTCCTCATTACTTTCTTCCGTTATAAGATTGAAGGTCATGATGATGTGGCTCGCCTCACAAAGTTGCCCATACTTGCAGATGTGGCTGTGGCTAGTGAAACAGCAAAAACTAAGGCTGATATCGTAGTTCATGAAAACAAGAACAACCAGATGGAAGAAATCTTCCGCTCCATGCGTACCAATCTTCAGTTCATGCTCGAAGAAAACGAGAAAGTTATACTCTTTACATCAAGTACGTCTGGTGAGGGTAAGACTTTCAATGCTGCCAACCTTGCTGTCAGTTTCGCACTGCTGGGCAAGAAAGTAATTATTGTTGGTCTTGATATTCGTAAGCCTCGTCTGGCAGAGTTGTTTGAGATTGACGATCATAAGCATGGTATCACCCCTCTGCTTACTCATGATGAACCTACATGGGACATGATTAAGGATCAGATTTTGGCTTCAGGTATTAACAACAACCTCGATCTACTTCTTGCTGGTCCGATTCCTCCCAACCCCACAGAGCTCATCGCCCGCAAGTCACTCGAGATTATCTTCGAAAAACTTCGTGAGAACTACGATTATATCATTATTGACTCTGCTCCTGTAGGTCTCGTTACTGATACTTTGCAGATTGGCCGTGTTGCTGATGCGACTGTGTATATGTGCCGTGCCGACTATACACCGAAGGAAAGCTTCAACCTCATCAACTCACTTGATGCAGAGAAGAAACTGCCCAAGATGGCAATTGTCATCAATGGTATCGACATGTCGAAGAAGAAGTATGGCTACTACTATGGCTATGGACGTTATGGACGCTACGGACGTTACGGACGTTATGGTAAGTACGGCTATGGCAAGGGTTCTTATGGTAGTTACGGTAGTTATGGCACCTATGGTGTCTATGGCCACTATGGCAATAGTCACTATGGTGACAAGAACGACACTTCCATCAAGCGATAGGCAAGAGCCTACCGCTTGATTCAAAATTTCAATTTTGATTATGACTATAGCAGTAGATTTTGACGGTACCATTGTTGAGGATAGATACCCGGAGATAGGCGAAGAGCGTGTGTTCGCGACCGAAACTCTCCGTATGCTTATCAAACAAAAACACCGACTGATACTTTGGTCGGTACGAGAGGGAAAACACCTTGAAGACGCCATAAACTGGTGTCGGGAACGTGGCGTTGAATTCTATGCAGTCAACAAGGACTACCCTGAGGAGAAAGAGGAATGGAACAACCATTTCTCCCGTAAAATCAAGGCAGACCTTTGGATAGACGATCGTAACATTGGTGGACTTCCCGACTGGGGACAAATCTACCAGATGATCACCGAAGGTCTCACCTGGCAAGATCTTATTAATCAGGCTTCACGTCGCAGTCTCCAGCAACATGAAGCCCCCAAAAAGAAACATTGGTGGAACAGATAATAATGAGTAATGAGCAATGAGTAATGAGTAATGTCTCACCCACCAACATAAATGCGCCGACGGAATCCTCCATCGGCGCATTCATTTATGAGATTATTGCAATCTCTATAGCATCAACTTAGTACTTTTCAAAAATAGAATAATCTGAGAAATCTGTGAAATCTGTGGGTAAAAACTTGAAACCTTAAACTGTGCGAAACACTTCGTTACTTTGTTACCTTGTTATTTTGTTACTTTGGAAAAGCGTCGCCGAAAATCACGACAGAATGTCGTAAACTTGAAACTACCGATCTTTCAACTTTCAATTTTGCAAACGTAAATTGTTTGTGGGCAATTTAAAGTTGAAAGTTCATAATTGAGAGTTAAGAGTTATAATTAACGTGAGTTCGACGAAATTAATATATGAAATAATTGTCTGATTATTAGGAAATTAGCGATATTTTTAGTAACTTTGTAGTACCACCCATAAAGTCAAACTAAAAGATATCGCTAATGTTTACCGAGGACAAAATTACTGAAATTTTCTGTATTGCGGATGATTTTT
>JAILFH010000097.1 GCA_024697645.1 Prevotella sp. | reverse complement strand
CAAAGCCCATCCAATGCGTCCCCTTTGGCTTAGGCCGCCTCCCCATCGGGGAGTGCTCAAATCTTAAAGCCGCCAACGGCGGAACTCAGCAGTTATAATTTTCCAATTTCCATTTTCCAATTTCCATTCGAATATCCCCTTTGGTTTAAGCCGCTTCCCCAATGGGAACGCTCAAATCTCAACACTTCTCAACACCTCTCAACAGAGCGAGGCTGAAGCCTAAATCTCGTCTCCCATTTTCTTTGTTTCCCGCGCTATAACGCCAGAGAGCAGCAACAGGGAAACCAAGTTCGGAATGGTCATCAGGGCGTTCATGCAGTCGGCAAGATTCCAGATGAGGTCGAGGCTGATGGTGCTGCCGAAGAACAGCGCGATGATGTAGAGAATGCGATAGAAACGAGTGGTATATCCCCCTTCGAGATACTCTACGGCCCTTTCGCCATAGTAACTCCAACCCAAGATGGTGCTGAAGGCGAAAGTGATGATGCCGAAGGTCAGCAACGGGGCGCCAACGTAAGGAATCTTGCTGAAGGCCATCTTGGTCAGAGCGGCGCCGTCGGCGTAGGAAATATCGGGATAGGCGAGAATGCTGCTCACCAGCACGAGTCCCGTCAAAGCACAAATCACTACCGTATCCCAGAACGTGCCCGTGCTCGACACGAGAGCCTGTCTGACGGGCGTCTTCGTCTGTGCAGCAGCAGCGACGATGGGCGCTGAACCCATACCGCTCTCATTGCTGAACAAGCCTCGGGCAATACCGTAGCGAGCCGCCATCATCACACTCGACCCCACGAAACCACCTCCAGCGGCCTGCGGATTGAATGCACTCTCGCAAATCAACTTGATTGCAGGCCAGACATAATCGCCATTCAGGAAGAGAATATAGACGCAACCCAGCACATAGAGCAAGGCCATGAAGGGAACGAAAATGGTGCAGACGCGGGCAATGCTCTTGATGCCTCCGAGAATGACAAGTCCCGCGAGAATACTGATGGAAAGTCCCGTAATCCAGTTAGGAACGCCGAATGTCTCGCTCGTGAGCAAGGCAATCGCGTTGGCCTGAACCGTGTTGCCAATTCCAAACGAGGCAACGGCCGTGAAGACCGCGAAGAGAACCGCCAGCCACTTCATGCCCAGTCCACGCTCAAGCGCGTACATCGGACCACCGAGCATACGGCCGTCCTCAGCCTGTATGCGATATTTTACCGCGAGCAAACCCTCAGAATATTTCGTGGCAATACCGAAAACACCCGTCAGCCAGCACCAAAGCACCGCGCCTGGACCACCGAGGGCCACAGCAGTCGCTACGCCGACAATGTTACCAGTTCCGATAGTTGCCGCAAGCGCAGTGACCAAAGCCCCAAACTGGCTGACGTCGCCTGTGGCGTCCTTATCCTTCTGGAGCGACAGCCTGATGCCCTGAAATAGTTTCCGCTGCGGGAAACGAAGACGAATCGTCAGGAACAAATGAGTTCCCAACAACAGGATGATCATGGGCCAACCCCACAGGAAATTGCTTATGTTACCAATAATTACGTTAATATCTCCCATAAAAACAATGCTTTTTACCAGCCATCAAAGACGAGTGGTTTCGCTAAAGATTGTGCAAAATTAACGAAAATTTGCGACAAATCAAAAGAAAAGTGGCGAAAACTGTGACAAATCGCAAAAATATACTTCACGGAAATAATTCAAGATAAGGGCGTGAAGCGTCCAAAACCCGAATCATTTAGCATCGATTTTTGCAACAAAGAAGGCCAAAATACAGTTTGTCGAACCATTTTTTCAGTTTTGTGAGCCATTTTCTGCAATAACTGAGCCCAAAATAGCGATTCAAAAAACGGCCAAAGCAGGAAACCGTTCAACCATATTCAGGGTTTGCGGTGGTGTGCCACACTGAAAAAGTTGAATGGACAAATACATTACCCCTGCCGAAGGTTGAGGGCAACGAGTAACTCTAAAACGAATGATTCAGGTTAGGTTAATGCCTCTTACGGTTAGTCTGGATTCGGTTCCTGGCGCTTCTTCTTAGGCAGACGCTTAGCCTTGCGCAGGGCCTCGGTGATGATCCATTGCAACTGGCCATTGGTGCTGCGGAACTCGTCCGCAGCCCAGGCCTCTATTGCGTTCATCGTCTCAGCGTCAACGCGTAGGACAAAACTCTTGGTACTCTTCTCTGCCATCGATTAGTGGTTCAGCGTTCCTGTGTTCACTACGGGTTGAGCAGCATCATCGCCACAGAGAACGACGAGCAGATTGCTGACCATCGCAGCCTTCTTGTCGTCGTCAAGTTCTACGATCTCCTCGTTAGACAGTTTGTCGAGAGCCATCTTCACCATCGATACAGCACCCTCAACAATCTTCTCGCGGGCGGTAATGATGGCTGTAGCCTGCTGGCGGCGAAGCATGACGGCGGCAATCTCAGGAGCATACGCCAGATAGTTGATACGAGCCTCAACGACCTCGATACCGGCAAGAGCCAGACGCTCGTTCAGTTTCAGTTCCAACTGCTCGTTCACCTCTTCAGCACTACTGCGCAGTGTGGGTTCGTTATTCTTGCTATCTTCATCGTCGTAGGCATACTCGCCAGCCACCTGACGCAAGGCTGCATCACTCTGTACGCGTACAAATTTCTCTAACGCATTCATGAGCGACTTGGCATCTGTGCCAGCGGTATTGGCAGTTGAAGCCATCGTCTGAGTATCCACTTCGAACAACGCCTTGTAGGTGTCCTTCAGTTTCCAAACCAACACCAGACCAATCATCACGGGGTTACCAGTCTTGTCGTTCACCTTGATAGGCTCTGCATCGAGGTTGCGCGCACGCAGACTAACCTTCTTGGTGCCATAAAACGGATTAATCCAATAGTAGCCAGTCTCGCCGAAAGTTCCACTATACTTGCCGAACCACGTGATCACCCGTGCCTCATTGGGCTCCAGCAGCATGAAACTACACATGCAGATAATGGTTATCAGCAACAGCAGGATGCTGCCACATAACAGCCAAAGGCCACTCTGGCCATCTGAAGAATCAAGTTGGATGATGCCGAACACAATTCCTGCAATTGAGGCGATGAGTAATGCGATAGTAACGAACAGCATCACAAAGCCATTCAGGACGGTTCCTTTGAATTTAAACTCTTTTGTTTCCATAAATTTTAAAGTTTTTGGTTGATATCATTTTGATATCGCAAAGATATGACTTTTCCCTGATAGCGCAATGGATTGAATTACATATTTAATATTATTTAACTGCTCGAATCGGGACGTGTGACAATTGTGACAATGGGACAATTGATTTTTACGCACCTACTACGGAAGAGAGATGAAAAGCGTTTGTAACACCTTCTGACAACCACATTGCGACATGATTTCAACAAATTGATACAATGCTGAAAAGCCATATCTGCAGAATTGTCTACCTTTGCCGGCAGAAAATTGTTACTGAAAAATAATCAACTTTGATCGAAAACCTAACAAGAATGACTAAGATTCGCCTACTACTGATGATGGTGTTCGCATGGCTGGCTTTGGTTGGCCGTGCTGACACCATAACCGACACCATTTTCAATCGTGCTGAACACGAAGAGGACTTCGCCTTCGGAGCCGACGTTAGCTTCGTGCCCCAGATGGAAAGTTGGGGAACCAAGTGGCTCGACAAAAACGGTAAGCAGAAGGACATTCTGCAAATTCTGAAAGAACAAGGTATTAACAATATCCGCCTGCGCGTGTGGACCGTGAATAGCGGAGCCAGCAGCAAAGGCGAAGTGGTTGCGATGTGCAAACGTGCCAAACAGAGAGGCATGGGCGTGATGATCGACTTCCACTATAGCGACACGTGGGCCGACCCAGGCAGCCAGACGATTCCTTCGGCGTGGACCGACCACAGCGTTGAAGCCTTGTCGAAGAATGTCTACGACCACACCTACGACGTGCTGAAAGCCATTAAGGACGCGGGAGTCGTGCCGAAATGGGTGCAGGTGGGCAACGAGACGAAGCGCGGAATGCTCTATCCCGTTGGGCAGACCAACCAAGGAGGTTCGGTGGCCTTCGCCAAGTTCGTACAGAGCGGCTACGACGCCGTGAAGGCCGTTGACTCAACGATGCAGGTGATTGTTCATCTGCCCGACGGTCACGACAACTCGCTCTATCGCAGCATCTTCGACGGACTGAGGAAGAACGGCGCAACGTGGGACATCATCGGACTTTCGGCCTATCCCCGCTGGTCGCATCTCGATGGACCGACAATGATTAACCGCGTGATGAACAACATCAACGACCTGAAGAAGCGCTATAACACGCCTTGCATGATAGTTGAAACGGGCCACTACCCCAGTGAAGCCATCGAAGGCAACCAGTATCTGGTGGGCGTGATGGCCCGAATGCTGGCTAATGGCGACTTAGGCTGCTTCTATTGGGAGCCAGAATCTATGGGCGGCTACGATATGGGAGCTTGGGACGAGTCGACCCGCATGCCTACGGTGATGATGGACGCATTCCTCGGCGTGAAGCATACAACCGTTTCGTGGGTGATGAGAGCATCGATGCTGTCGCCGACACAGGACCAAACCGTAACCGCCGAAGATCTGAAACTCTCCGCAAAGGTGACTCACATCAGAAAACGCACGCAGTCGGTCACTTTCACAATGGACAAGCGGAAGAAAGGCGTTGCGACAGAAGAACCCTACGAGATTCCGATTGAAGAAGCCGAGATTGGCGTTCATACCGCTTGCGCAATGGCTACAGATACCGACGGCCGTACTCAGGCAACCGACACCGTTACCTTCTATGTTGGCGACAACGCCCTGATGGATAGTGCAGAACTGAACAATGCCGATCAGAAAGGCGCCACGATGCGCTGGGGTGTTACATTAAGTTCGGCAGGCAAATATCGCTTCGTCTTTAAGTATTCTGCCCCACAGTTCCGCGGTTCTACACTTTCCCTCAACGGTGACAGCATCACCCGGGCATACTTCCCCAAGAACACGGATGCTTTTTTAGAAAAAGATATTGAAGTGAAAGAGGCCGGAGCATATGAGTTGATGCTCACAGCTACGAATAATAACGGATTGCCCGAAATAGAATGGCTGCGCATATTTCCACTCGAAGGTCAGAGCGCACCGACTCCCTCTGATGTGAACGGAATCGTCAACATGCAGGCCGATGGTGATGAAATGGTCGGAATCTATAGTCTCTCGGGGATTCTGCTCGACACGATGCCCCTTTCTCAACTGGGCATTTCGTTAGGCGACAAAGAGGCTGCGGTAGTCGTACTTCCCGATTCCCGACGCGCTTCCCAGTCGGCGAGAAACTGCGTGGGAGCAACGCCAAACATCGTGCGGAAACTGCGGCTGAAATAACTGACCGACGAAAAACCTGTGGCGTAACTCACTTCGGTGATGTTCCGATGTCCGTGACGAAGCATATCGGCTGCGCGCTGCAGACGAACGGAACGAATGAATTCCGTTGGTTTCTGGCCAGTCGAGGTTTGTATCTTGCGATAGAACGTCATTCGGCTCATGCAAAGATCACGACTGAGTTCCTCAACGCTATAATTCTCGTCGCTCAAGTGCTGTTCCACTTGGGCGATTGCCTTTTTCAGGAACGGTGAAACGCCCTTCTTTTCCTCTTTGGCAGGAAGTGGCGAGGGTTCCTTCAACTTCTCCTTGTCTTCACTTTGCCCACTGCCTTTCTCCTCATTCTTAGCAGACTGGGCAGAAGCCTCATCCTCTTGCTGACTCGACTCCGAAGAAGTCTCCATCGGCTGGAGGAGTTCAGACTGAACCGACTGCTCGTTCAGTTTCTTCAGGAAGCGGGTGCGCTGTCTCCTTAATATATAATAGTTGTAGATGAGCCAGACGAGCCCCAGCAGCAGCAACGCATAGACGCACATCATCCACCACGAGGCCATCCAGTCGGGCAGACGGGGTTCCAACTCCTTGTCGGCAGGCTGGCTCCAGCGCTTTCCCGGAGCCGTAGGACGAAGTTCGATGCAGTAGACTCCCTCTTCCTCACGACTTTGCTGACTGAGGGTCTGCTTCTGTGGGTCGTAAAGCCGCATGTAGTGGTCGCTGACCATCAGCAGTCGGCCCAGACTATCAACCGAAAGCGCCGTGATTGCATCGCCGAGTTCATTGCTCGCATATTCGTCGGCAATGAGTTTTTCGTTCTGATACTTATAGACCTTTCCGTAAATGGTTGCCAGCCAGAGCGTTCCGTCGGGCGTGAAGGCGACAGAAGACACATCGGGAAGGCTGATGGGCCGCTCCTCCTGCCTGGTGCTGAGTTGCAGACTCTGAACGACCTTGCCCGTAGAGAACCAGAGGCGGCCTTTTCCGTCGTCGGCAAGAGCCAGAGGTCTTGAGGTAAGCGTCGTAAAGGGCTGAAGCGAGTCGGTGGTGCAGGCGTAGAGCGTATTTCCACCAGCGACCCAGATTCCACTTGCTCCCCGACGCTTGGCCATAAACGGCTGCAGTTGCTGTCCATTCGTGTTGACCCGAATCTCTCCCGTAGGCGTCAGTGCCAGCAGCCCCTGTCGCTCGCGGAAGGTCCAGATGGTGTCGCCTTCCCTGATTGTTCCATCGTACCACAATCGAGGAGTATTCTCGGCCACGACAAAAGCCCCCTGACTTCCTGCGGCAACGAGCAATCTACCCTGATGGTCGAGCGAAAGGCGGTTGAGCGTACTCGTGGCGTCGGGCTCATTTCCATAGGGAGGCAACGACTCCAACTGGCTGCCGAGACCGAGACACTGAAGTCCCTGCGTTGTGGAAGCCCAGAGCCTCTTCCCGTCGGCTGAGAGTTGCATGTCGATGACGGTCATACCCGCAAGGTTCCTGGGTTCGAGCGTGATTCTTCCCGATTCAGGATTGTAGCGCACGACACCTGCCCCAACGGTTCCAATCCACAGTTCACCTGTCGACGGGTCGTCGGACACATCGGTCGGAGCGTTGTCAAAGGGCCATTCAGCCTCAACAAACGTCTGGTTCTTCAGGCAGAGCAATCCCCCATCCCACTGCGTGGCCCAGATGCGCCCCTGACGGTCCTCGTAGATATGAGAAACATAGACATCGCTCCCCTTCCAACGGGAAGCATGAGTCGCCTGCAGCAGCATTTTGTCGTTGTATTCGTAGATTTTCCGATTGGCCGTGAGGAATATTTTCCCACCTCTCGTCACCAGAATGTCATCAACGCGTTTATCGTCGACCTCCATCAAGCGGCGAATCGAGAAATCGCGTCGGTCGAGCAGATAGGCTCCATGAAAAGTTCCAATGATGATATAGTTTCCCTGCTCCGCCAGACAGCCGACATTATTGCTTCCCAACAAGTCGGGATGCTCGGCGTCGGCCCTGAAGACTTCCATCTGAATCCCGTTGTCGCGACAGATTCCACCGCCCTCAGTCGCATACCACAAAGCGCCCTCGCTGTCCTGCATCACAAAGAGGACACGCTCTGACGAAAGTAGTTCGCGATTGGGCAGAGAGAGTTTCTGAAATGGCTGACTCCACGATGGTAGAATCGCCATGAAATATATTAACAATAGAAAAACGAATCTTCTCATGATGAGGCTAGTTAGTTTGCCGTTGCAAATATACATAATTTCTTTTGGAAAATACCGAATTTTGGTCACAAATGTTACAATAGTGCAAATCTTTGGGCATTTACTACAATGAAAATGTGCGAAAAAAATCGTATATTTGCACCACAATTAACACTTAGACTACCAACTAATATGAAAAAGCGTCTATTCTTTTCCCTAATGGCGGTGATGACCGCCTGCATCATGCAAGCCCAGCCCATCACTGCTGGACAGCACACGCGCGTTAACACCATCTACGGCCCGATTGAGGGTTATCAGGATGGAAGTATCTTTACTTTTAAAGGCATTCGCTACGCTAAGGCAGAACGATTCATGCCCCCGCAGAAGCCCGACACATTCACGGAGTTGAGGCAGTGTAAGGTCTATGGACCTCAGGCGCCTCAGGGCGAATCGCTTCGCTGGAACGAGCGGAACAGTCAGAGCGACTATGGTTTCGGCAATCAGTTTGTCACCGAGCCTATGGACGAAGAGAACTGTCTGGTGCTGAACGTCTGGACTCCAAGCATCAGCGACAAGAAGAAACGTCCTGTCTTCGTCTGGATTCACGGCGGTGGATATTCCGGCGGCTCTGGTCACGATCTTCCTTGCTATGAGGGACGCGGACTGGCCGAAGCAGGAGATATTGTTGTGGTGAACCTGAATCACCGACTGAATGTTCTCGGCTATGCTGATCTCACGGGACTTGGCGGCAAATACGCTCAGAGCGTGAATCTTGGTCAGCAGGACATCGTGAAGGCTCTGGAATGGGTTCGCGACAACATTTCGCTGTTTGGCGGCGACCCCAACGAAGTAACTATCGGCGGACAGTCTGGAGGCGGTGGAAAGGTCTCTACGCTGCTGGCAATGCCGAGTGCAAAGGGACTCTTCAAGCGGGCTATCGTGCAGAGCGGTTCTACGCTGCGTCAGGCCGACCCTGCTACCACTCGCCAATTCGGTATTGCACTTGCTCAGGAACTCGGGCAGCCCGCTACTGCTGCAGCCGACTTCTCAAAATACACTTATGAGGAACTGAACTTCGCTGTGAGCCGACTGGCACAACGCGGCATTCGCAGTGGATTATCACCCGTTGTCGACGGTGTGATTCTTCCGCAGCATCCGTTCGACCCTGCATCACCCGAATCAAAAGACGTTCCGATGCTGATTGGTACCGACTTCAACGAATTCACCTTCGACATCAGTCACGACATGACTTGGGGCGAAGCCGAAGCAGCGGTCAAGAAACGCATGGGCGACGAGCAGGGAGGCAAGTTCATCGCTGCCTTCCGCAAGGCCTATCCGAAGGCTGAGCCGAAGGAGATGACTTACGTAGATACGGGCTTCCGTGCTGGAGCCGTGAAACAGGCTGTGGCTAAGGCCAAGCAAGGTGGTGCACCTGCCTATCTCTACCTCTTCACATGGAAGCCAGAGAGCAATGCCCTCGGTGCTTCTCACGGAATGGAACTTCCCTTCATGCTTCACAATGTAAGCCTGCAGCGCGAGATGACGGGCGCCTCTGCTACTGCCTACAAGTTTGAAAAGGTCATCAGCAGCATCTGGCTTGCATTCATCAAGACGGGTAATCCCAACGTGAAGGGTCTGCCGAAGTGGGAGCCTTATAATGAGGAGACGGGAATCACGATGATACTTGACAACAAGTGTCAGCCGCTAAGCCATCACGATAGGGAACTGATGCAAATGAGCCGTAACATTTGGGATAGATAAGCAACTTTGGGATATAAAATTTGGGATAAACAAATTTAGAATAAACAAATTTAGGATAAACAAATTTAGGATAGATAAACAAATTTGGAATAAGCAACTTTGGGATAAACAATAAAAACGACATAACACAATGAGAAAAACTATTCTTACGATTGCAGTCTGCGCTGGAAGTCTGGCTGCTATGGCTCAGACGGAGCCTATTCGCATCGACCTCGGACAAAAGGGAGCCGTAGTATCACCCGATCTCTATGGAATCTTCTTCGAGGAAATCAATCATGCTGGCGACGGAGGTCTCTATGCAGAGTTAGTTCAGAATCGCGGCTTCGAGGAACACGTGCTGCCCTCAAGTATGACTTTGCGCGAGGGAAGGGCCTGGGCCATTGACGCTCAGAACTATGAGCACCGCAACAATCGCAAGTGGAACATTCCCTGGAATGTGGAAGAGAAAAAGATGACTGGCTGGAAAGTCAAAGGCGAGCGAGCCAATGTGAAAGGTGATATTGTTGAGGCAAAGGCACCGCTTCATCAGAACACTCCTCACGCTATGCAACTGACTATCAAGAAAGTACAGAAAGGCGGTTGCGCTCAGTTGATCAATACTGGTTACTGGGGCATGGGACTGAAGAATGGTGAGTCGTACGACCTGCGTTTCTACGTGAAGAGCAGCAACTACAAAGGCACCATTACTGCCCGCCTGAGAAACAGCGAGACAGGCGAATCGCTGGGAACGGCCGTATTCAAGGACAAGAAACTGAAGGACTGGACCGAGTTGACGGCTACTCTGACTGCAACTGGAACTGCTCCCAAGGGCGAACTCGCTTTGGAATTCGACAAGGCGGGTACAGTGCTTGTCGACTATGTTTCATTATTCCCCCAGAACACCTTCAAGGGCCGCAAGAACGGTCAGCGTGCCGATGTGGCTCAGATGCTCGTCGACCTGCATCCGAAGTTCATGCGCTGGCCCGGTGGCTGTATCGTTGAAGGCGCGACCTATGAGAATCGCGTGAAGTGGAAGGAGACGCTTGGCGACCCGATGACACGTCGCGGCGAATGGGACCTCTGGGGCTATCGCGCCACTTGGGGCATGGGCTATCATGAGTTCCTGCAGTTCTGCGAGGACTTAGGTATGGACGGAATGTTCGTCGACAATGCTGGTATGTCTTGCTCTGTCCGCAACGGCGACTACGTGAGCAGCGACGAGGATATGGATGCAGTGATTCAGGACTTCCGCGACGCTATCGACTATGCGCTTGCTGATCCCGCAACCAACAAATGGGCAAAGATGCGCGCTGATGCTGGTCATCCGAAGCCCTTCCCACTGAAATATGTGGAAATCGGTAATGAGAACGTAGGACCTGAGTATGTAACTCATTTCAACTACATCTTCAAGAAACTGAGCGCTGAGTATCCGCAGATTATCTTCATCAACACCCTGGGACACGACAGCCCACTGCTGGAGCAGATTCCGGGTAAATATATGGTGGATCCTCACTGGTACCGCAATCCCGACTTCTTCTTCGCCAACAATCATCTCTTCGATGATGCTCCCCGCACTCATGACATCTATGTGGGCGAATATGCCTGCAATGGTGGCGTCGGCGCAGGAAACCTGTTGGCAGCACTGAGTGAGGCTGCATTCATTCTGGGTATGGAACGCAATAGCGATGTCGTGAAGATGACCTCTTATGCTCCGCTTTTCGAGAACGAGAATCATCGCGACTGGCCCTGCAACCTTATTCATATCAACAGCAGCGACGTCTTTGGACGCGCTTCCTACTACGTGCAGCAGATGGCAGCAGAGAATCGTCCTACCTATAACGTATTCGTAAGCGAGACCACAACGGCAGGTAAGCCTGAGCCCTTCAAGGCTGGTGGAATCGGTCTGGGCAGTTACGCTACTCAGTGCGAATATCGCGACATTACGATCACTACCGCTGATGGCACTGTGAAGAAGGTCAGTCCCGCAGAACTTGTTGCTAAGAGAGGCGAATGGAAGGTCGACGGCGACATCATTCGTCAGACTTCGAACCAGCAACTCACGCTGACCCAACTTCCACAGTTCAGTAACGACACCTATACGCTGCAACTAAAGGCCCGCAAGACTGGCGGTATGGAAGGTTTCTTCATCTATTACGGCCTCGACGAGCGTGGAGGTAACGGCTACGCTGCAAATGTTGGTGGTTGGAACAATCGCACGACAGCGATTCAGCCTATTCGTCGCGGACGCGCCAACGATGTATTGGGACGTCGTGCTCGCCAGACTGTTGAAGACAACAAGTGGTACGACGTGCGACTCGAAGTGAATCCGATGACGGTGAAACTCTTCGTCGACAATCAGGAAATGACTGTTGCCAAACCCGCAGAGAATACTCGTCAGTTCTGTCAGACTGGCTACGATGAAGCAACTGGCGAACTTGTCATTAAGGTCGTTAACGGCACAGACAAACCCTATAGCCGCGCATTCGAGATTGCTGGTGCAAAGAACGTAATGCCGACGGGTAAAGTCATCACGCTGAATGGCGATGCTAACGACGAGAACACATTCGAACAACCCACGAAACTTGCTCCGAGCACAACGCTCTTCGGTCATTTCGGAAAGCAGTTCGAATATGAATTCCCGCCCATGTCGTTCTCAATTATGCGCGTCAAAGTAAGCAAATAGACGAGAATCGTCATTAAAGTTTCGGATGTCTAACATCCTTTCCTTATAGGGGCAAGGAGCAAGGGACAAGAAGCAAGAGGAAGGGGCAAGAGGCAAGGGCAAGAGATATGTCTAAAGGCAACATTTTAGGCTGATAATTGAGATTAAACTCTTCCCCTTACTCCTTGCTCCTTGTTCCTTTTAGTTCACCCAGATTGTTTTATAAACATCGCGATGTTTGCCCATATTGTTTTATAAACATAGCGATGATGGTCAAATTTTCATGAATTAACGTTTTTTATTCGTCAAGTAGTGGTGCAAAAGACATATTTTTTTTAATTTTGCAAGCATGAAAAGGACATTACTGCTCATCATTGCGACTGTAGCGGTGTTTTCGGCGTGTCAGAAAAAGACTGAAAACCCTGCAGGCGAACTCTTTGCAAAGATACAGCAACTCTACAAACAGGGCAAATACAGCGAGACGCTCGATTCGATTGAATCACTGCGCGCTCGATATCCTCGTGCCATTAAGGAGCGCCAGCAGGCATTGCGCATCTGGCAGGAGGCTTCGCTGAAAATGGCTCAGGAAGATATTGCGCTGACCGACTCGGCACTTCAGGCCACACAGTTGCAGATGCAACAAGAGCAGGACATCTATAAGCGCAACATGCTTGGCGTGAAGCGCGACTCACTGCAGGCTCGCTATGAAGCGATGATTGGCGTAGTAAGAATGATTAGAAAACGAATGGAGCAAACGAAATGAATACAGAACAGCAATTCCACAGCGTGATGGCAGAGTGTCGCGCGCTTTTCGAAAAGAAACTGCATGACTACGGAGCCTCGTGGCGCATCCTGCGTCCTTCATCGCTCACCGATCAACTTTTCATCAAGGCTAAGCGCATCCGCTCGCTCGAAATCAAGAAGGAATCGAAGGTAGGCGAAGGCATCAGACCAGAGTTCGTGGCGCTTATCAATTATGGAATCGTGGGACTTATCCAGTTGGAACGCGGCTATGTTGACGAAGTCGACATCTCGCCCGACGAGGCAATGGTGCTCTACGACCAGCACGCCAATGAGGCACTCGAACTGATGTTGAAGAAAAATCACGACTACGACGAGGCTTGGCGCTCTATGCGTGTCAGCAGTTACACCGACTTCATTCTGACCAAGTTGCAGCGCATCAAGGAAATTGAAGACCTTCACGGCGAGACTCTCGTCAGCGAGGGTATTGACGCCAACTATATGGACATCATCAACTACGCTGTCTTTGGTTGCATCAAATTAGGAAATTTCTAATCCTTCAGAACTGATTACGCCAACAGACAGACAAACTTTGAAGGCTATTCATTCAAAAATTCAAAATGTTCGATTCGGCTTTCAGACAATTTCGTCAGCAGCCATAAAGTTCTGACAAACAACTTCAGAGTTTTTAGTTAGCAGTCATAAAGTTCTGACAAACAACTGATTGACGAAACAAAGAGGGAGTTTCGCTTAGATTGAGAAAAGATTATGAAGATAAAGGCAATATTGGTCAATCTTTGTCGCTTTGTATTAGCCCTGACATTCATCTTCTCGGGCTACGTAAAGGCAATTGACCCACTGGGAACCCAATACAAACTGCACGACTATGCTGAGGCAGCAGGACTTTCTATGCTTGCTCCCGACTGGCTCACGCTTGGAGGTTCCGTTGTCCTTTCCGCATTGGAATTCAGTCTGGGTATCTTTCTGCTCTTCGCCATTCAGCGCCGACTGACCTCAAGGCTCACGCTTGCATTCATGATTGTGATGACATTGGTCACACTCTGGCTTGCTGTTGCCAATCCCATCAGCGACTGCGGCTGTTTTGGCGACGCTCTGAAACTCTCCAACGTCCAGACACTCCTGAAGAACATTGTCCTGCTGGCATGTGCTATTGTTGTTGCTTGGTGGCCCTTGCTCATGGTGAGATTCATCTCGAAGAACACCCAGTGGATTCTCATCAACTACACGATTCTCTTTATCCTCATCTCCAGCCTGTGGAGTCTTTATTCGCTACCACAGTTCGACTTCCGCCCTTATCATATCGGAGCCAATATCCCTGAAGGCATGGAGATTCCCGAAGGAGCACCGCAGCCGAAGTTCGAGACAACGTTCATCATGGAGAAAGACGGCCAGCAGAAGGAATTCAGCCTCGAGAACTATCCCGACTCCACGTGGACCTTCATCGATTCTAAGTCTGTTCAGATTGAAGAAGGATACGTACCGCCTATTCATGATTTCTCCATTATTGACAATCAATCGGGCGAAGACATCACCGACCAGATTCTCTCTGACCCAGGCTACACGTTCCTGCTTGTGTCGCCCCATCTCGAACAGGCTGACGACAGCAATTTCGGTAATATCGACCAGATTTACGAGTATGCCATTGAGCACAACTATCCCTTCTACTGCCTCACTGCCTCGACAGAGGAACACATTGAGCGCTGGATAGAACTGACTGGTGCGGAGTATCCATTCTGCGCAACTGATGAGATTACGCTGAAGACCATCATCCGCTCTAATCCAGGATTGGTTCTTCTGAAGAATGGTGTCGTCGTGAACAAATGGAGCCATAACCGACTGCCATTTATTGACCCAGCCTTGTCGTCTCAACCGCTGGAACAGTTCAAATTTGCCCAGTTGCCCGAAAAAACGGGTTCTGCTTCGACATACGACACTAAGACAGCCCGCAAGATTGGCTCCATTCTGCTTTGGTTTGCACTTCCTCTGACCATTCTCACACTTGCCGACCGCACTTGGATGTGGACCAAATGGTTCCGCGTCAGACGCAAGAAAAAGGAAAAACGCAAGTTGGAAGCCGAAATAGAGAAAGGCGAGAATAGTTAAAATCCAACGGGCCTTACTTGAAACAAATACACACATTTTTATATCAAAATAGCATTTTCGGGGGAAAATGGCACGATATATCGTTTTTTTTTCGTACCTTTGCTCCGTTATAGCAGAAGCATTGATTTTTCATAGATTATTTAAATAAAAACAAAACAAAAATGAGAAAGAAAATTGTAGCAGGCAACTGGAAAATGAACATGAACCTGCAAGACGGTATTGCTCTGGCAAAGGAACTCAACGAGACACTGAAGGCTGACAAGCCCAACTGCGGTGTAGTTATCTGCACACCGTTCATCCACTTGGCTTCTATCGCTCAGTTCCTCGATCAGGACGTTATCGGTCTGGGCGCTGAGAACTGCGCCGACAAGGAGAAGGGTGCCTTCACGGGTGAAGTAAGTGCTGAGATGGTGAAGTCGACTGGTGCTCAGTATGTTATCCTCGGCCACTCAGAGCGTCGCGAATACTACAAGGAGACTCCCGAAGTGCTGCGCGAGAAGGTGCTGCTGGCTCAGAAGAACGGTCTGAAGGTTATCTTCTGCATCGGTGAGAGCCTCGAAGAGCGCGAAGCCGGCAAGCAGAACGAGGTAGTGAAGGCCGAACTGGAAGGTTCTGTATTCAACCTCGCTGAGGAGGATTTCCGCAAGATCGTCATCGCCTATGAGCCCATCTGGGCCATCGGAACTGGCAAGACCGCTACAGCAGAGCAGGCTGAGGAGATTCACGCCTACATCCGCTCTATCATCGCTGAGAAGTACGGCGAGGCTGTTGCTGACGACACAACGATCCTCTATGGTGGTTCGTGCAAGGCTTCTAACGCTCCCGAGTTGTTCGCAAAGCCCGACATCGACGGTGGCCTCATCGGTGGTGCTTCACTGAAGTGCGCTGATTTCAAGGGTATCATCGACGCTTGGAAGAAGTAAAATATGTGAGTAGGTAGGAAAGTAAAAAGTAAAAAAGTAAACAAAACTTGAATCTTATGGAGAGAAGACATCAAATCATCAAAAGGGTATTCATGGTTTTACCTTTTTATCTCTTTACTTTTCTACCCTTGTCTGCTCAGTCCTATCTGGACCATCTGCAGCAGAAGACACAGGGACTGGGTACCGTTTCAGTCACTCAGAGCAAGGAACTGAACGAACTGATTAACGGCACTGCCCCCGTTGTCACTACCCCAAAAACACCAACGGCTCAGGAATTAGCCGCTGCTGAAAAGGAAAAGGAAGAGAAAGAAAAGGAGGAAAAAGAGAAGGAAGAGGCAAAGGAGCGTCAGGCCCTGCGTCCCGACATGCCTAAAACCGACCCCGAAGGCACAGGCGAGGTGGAAGTCGACATGAGCAAGAAGGTGATGCGCGGAGCCCAGAAGGTGAATGGCTTCCGTGTTCAGGTCTTTGCTGGTGGCAACTCTCGCGCTGACAAACAGAAGGCTGAGGAAGCCGGACGTGTCGTGAAGCGCGCCTATCCTTCCGAACCCATCTACGTTCATTTCTATTCACCACGATGGATTTGCCGCATGGGCAACTACCGCACTCAGGAGGAAGCCAGACGAATGCTGGCCAATGTGAAGAAACTGGGCTACAAGCAGGCAGTCATCGTGAAGGGAAAGATTTCCGTACAATATTAACATAGCAATACGGACATTTTCCCAAATCCGAAAACCATTATTAGAAATCATGATTGATACAGACATCTACGTACGCGAGGGTGTTGACGAACTCGCAGCCCACTATCGCTCGGTCATTCAACTTCTGGGTGAAGACCCTGAACGCGAAGGACTTCAGAAGACACCCATGCGTATGGCAAAGGCAATGCAGGTGCTCACTCGTGGATACGATCAGGATCCTCACAAGGTGCTCACCGATGCGTTGTTTGCTGAAAAATACAACCAAATGGTCATTGTGAAAGACATCGATGTCTTCTCACTCTGCGAACACCACATGCTGCCCTTCTATGGCAAAGCCCATGTGGCGTATATTCCCAATGGCTATATCACCGGACTTTCGAAGATAGCCCGCGTCGTCGACATCTACAGCCACAGGCTGCAGGTGCAGGAACGACTCACACAACAAATCAAGGACTGCATTCAGGAGACCCTCAAGCCACTTGGCGTAATGGTCGTCATCGAAGCCAAGCACATGTGTATGCAGATGCGTGGCGTCGAGAAGCGAAACGCCATCACGACCACCAGCGACTTCTGCGGAGCCTTCAATCAGGCTAAGACCCGACAGGAATTCATGAACCTCATCGCAAGATAGATTCTCATAAAGGTAAAAAGATTCAAAATTCAAAAGACAATGAAAACATTCAGGAAACTATTTTTTGCAACACTGACCGCTCTTGTCGTTGCTGGCTTTGCTTCGTGCAACAGCGACGATGAAGATGCTTATGTCTTTGTTCCACTCACGCCGTCAGAACTTGCCCAGCAAATCAATGAGATTCAGGGCACCTATGAGGGTTCCGTCTATTTCAAATACAACTCTTACTACTCTGCATTTACAGATTCTACGGGCGCAAACTGGAAAGTGACGGCTACCGACTCAGTGATGACGATTGAGAACGTACCGATGAAGGTGTTTGCAACGAACATTCAGAACGAGGCGCTGAAGACCGCTATTCAGAACGACAGCACTCACAATCTGAATGTGCACCTCTCGCTCTATCGCCCCTATGGCACAGAAGGAACACTGCAGACCTACTACTACGGAGCCGTTCCATTTGGTGAGGACAACTATGTTGTGACACTTCCCCTAACCGTTGGTGAGGAGCAGAAGAATGTCACCTTCACCTTTGCCAGCAGTTTTTCAGCCAGTTACTACAGCGGCTACTATTCCGTTGGAACCTTCTATAACAAGACTATGACGACCTATCTGATTCTCAAGTCAGTGAAGATTGAGGGTGGTGGAACCTATGATGCTTACGCATTGGTCGTATTCTACGGTAAAAAGTCGTAATTAGATTATTATAAAGGGACAAGGAGCAAGGGACAGGGGGCAAGAGATATGTCTTGTGCCTAAGTCCAAAATTAGAGGAGCAGTAAAATGCTCTGAAGCAAAATTTGAACAGGATTAAAGAGTATAGGCTCATCTCTTGCCCTTTGCCCCTTGCTCATTGTTCCGATATTTAAACTAACAAAATAAAACAACAATTCGTATGAAATTCATTTCCTGGAACGTAAATGGACTGCGAGCATGTGCCAGCAAGGGTTTTGCTGACGCATTTGCCGAACTCGACGCCGATTTCTTCTGCCTGCAGGAGACGAAGATGCAAGAGGGACAACTCGACTTGCAGTTTCCCGGCTATCAGTCGTATTGGAACTACGCCGAGAAGAAAGGCTATTCCGGAACTGCTATTTACACGCGCCACACACCCATCAGCGTGACTTACGGCATTGGTATTGATGAGCACGACCACGAAGGCCGCGTCATTACGATGGAAATGGAGAATTTCTTCCTCGTTTGCTGTTATACGCCGAATTCGCAAGACGGATTGCGCCGCCTCGACTATCGTATGAAATGGGAAGACGACTTCCGCGCCTATCTGAAACGGTTGGACGAAACAAAACCCGTCATTCTCTGTGGCGACCTGAACGTTGCTCACGAGGAAATCGACCTGAAGAACCCGAAAACCAACCGCAAGAACGCAGGATTCACAGATGAAGAGCGACAGCAGATGACCACGCTGCTCGCAAATGGCTTCGTTGACACATTCCGCTCACTCTATCCCGAGCAAGTGACTTATTCGTGGTGGTCTTATCGGTTCCGTGCCCGTGAGAAGAACGCAGGTTGGCGTATTGACTATTTCCTCATCTCCGAGCGCCTTCGTCCACAACTTCTCGACGCCAGTATTCACACCGAGATTCTTGGCAGCGATCACTGTCCTGTGGAACTTACGCTCAACGTGTAAACTCTTCCCTACCCTGACTATTTCATCAACAATCCATAAAGCAAAAGCGCGGACCATCAACCTCCGCGCTTTATTTGTTTCTTCACTATAGCCACTGAACAACCATAAACTTTGCACTCACATCCTTTAGTCTCGACACAACATGCCCTTTGACCTTACCACGCTATCCTCTTAACTACACAAAGGCATCCTTTAGACTATAGAGAGCAATCCTTTCGGCCATAGAAAGCATACCTTTGGACTATAGAAAGCATACCTTTTGACCATAGAAAGCATACCTTTATACATATATAAAGATGTCCTCTGCAGGGTAGAGAAGTATGCTCTGTAGGGTAGAAAGTTGTCCTTTATATAAGCATCAAAAATTTCGCCACAACTTTTTTTCAATTAACACCTACCAACCTACCATAACACTTCGCAAACCCCGATGAATAAAGGGCTGAAGGCATGGTAGGTGTTCATTAAAGACCTACCATAGACCTACCATAAGGCAACAACTAGAAACTAATCACAAGAGGAAGGATATTTTTGTTTCCCATCTCCTTAAACCACTGATTTACAGTGACTTACGACAACATCCCTCAGAAGCTTTAATTCTTTACCCTTTTACTTTTTTACTTTTCAGCATGGTAGGTCTATGGTAGGTGTATGGTAGGTGTTAGAAAAAGACCTACCGTGCCTCAAACCCTTTGCCAGAAGGCGTTTGCGAGGGGTTATGGTAGGTCGGTAGGTCTTTTTGCTTTTTCTTCAGAAGAGAATTTCTACCCTATGAAAAAGCAAGGAGGAAATCAAAAGTAAAAGGGTGGAATCAAAAAAGAAGATCACACAAACATATCGTTGATGGAATCTAAAGAAAAAGGGGTGAACCTAAGATAAAAGGAGTGAACCTAAAAGAAAAGAAATGAACCTAAGATAAAGGAATGAAACTAAAGTAAAGAAAGAAATCAATCAAAAAGTCCGCGAATTGGCAAAACTTCTCAGAATTGTGAAGTGCTTCTGGGCTTCCTCTTCACCAATCCCAATCATTTCTAAGATACTTTTGGCAGAGAAACTCGTAGCAGAATAGCCTTCGAGTACAGGATTGATATAGATGTCGGCTGCATGACTATTCTCTCGATATTTCTTGAAATCAGGACGATTGAGCAACCACCCAATCACTCCACTCACCTTCGAGATGTCGAATATCTCGGAAAGGCCGAAGTCGTCATCATCGTCGTCGTCATCGACATCATCGTGATGATTCACAGTAAGGTCAACAGCAATGACAATATCCGCTCCCATCTGGCGCGCTACGTCGACAGGCAGATTATTCAACAGTCCGCCGTCGAGGAGTACGTAACCATCGAACTTCACCTTCTTAAACAAACCTGGAATCGACATACTCGCCCGCATGTTCCGCGCCAGCGAGTCGTCGTCGAGCACCACTTCTGAAATCGTTGGCAGGTCAGAAGCAATGCAGGCAAAGGGAATACGCGTGGAATCGGCCTCTGCCTGTGGAAGCCGAAGGGAAACCAGACTGTCGAGCATCGACTTGATGGCGTTTCCTTCAATGGCTTCGCGGGTGAAAAGTTCGAGCCATTGCTGCGAACGGAAGAGTTCATCGAGATCTGCTGCCCGATAACCAATGCTATAAAGGCCACCGACAATAGCGCCAATGCTCGTGCCGACAATGATGTCGGGCTGAATACCAGCCTCCTCAATCACCTTCAGCGCGCCCACATGAGCAGCACCTTTTGCCCCACCGCCTCCCAGGACGAGGGCTATCTTGGGCGCTGTGCTCAGCGAATCGCCATCATCAAAAACCGCTGCTTCCACCGACAAATGACTTGTCAGTAGAAACAGCAGCATAATGGAAATCTGCCTCGACAGATATGGTATTGTTCTGTTCATTGAATCCTAACACGATTTCTGTGTGCAGGGTTCCTACATCTTCGTGATAATACCAGTTTCGGATGATTCGAGGAAGTTCGTGATGTTCTGAATCTCCTCACTGTCAGGAACCTGGTCCTTTATCTGCAGAATAGCGTCAAAGAGGCTTCCCTGACCATTGAACACCAGACGATAGGCATTAGCGATGTGCTTCTGCACTTTATCCGAAATGCCATAGGCGGTCATCATCGTATTGTTGGGGCCATTATAGCCGATGGGCTTGCCACCTGCAACGATGTAGGGAGGAACATCCTTCGAGAACGTCGTGCCAGCCTGAATCATCGATCCCTCGCCCACACGAGTATTCGCATTCTCAATGACCGATGACGAGAAGATGACACCATTGCCAATCTCGCAATCGCCAGCAATCTTCGTACCATAGCCCAACACGCAGTTGTCGCCAATCTTCGTGTCATGAGAAACGTGGGCACCTTCCATCAGGAAGTTTCCGTTACCAATGACGGTCTGGCAACTACGATGAGTCGCGCGATTGATAACCACATTCTCGCGGATCACGTTATTGTCGCCAATCACGCACTCCGACTTCTCACCATTGAAGTTGAAGTCCTGAGGCAGGGCTGCTATGACGGCACCCTGATGCACCTTATTGTCATTGCCCATGCGCGTTCCGTTCAGAATCGAAACGAAGGGGAAGATGATGCAATTGTCACCGATGACCACATCGTCCTCAATATAGACGAAGGGGAATATCTTACAGTTGTCGCCGATTTTCGCCCTGGGCGATATCTCGGCTTTTGGAGAAATGTCACTTGCCATAATTACCAATTTTCAATCATTGTCAATTATCAATTATTTTGCACCACCTCCGAGAGCCTGATAGAGGTTCACGACGGCTTGCATCTTGTTGAAGTCGTCAGTAACCTTAGAAATCTCGGCATTGAGAAGGTTCGACTGAGCAGAAATCACCTCGAGGTAGGAAGTGTTCGAAGAGGTTGCCATCATCGTACGAGTGTCCTCAACATTCTTCTTCAGAACCTCTACGCGCTTAGCATCGAGAGCGGCTTTCTCTGCCGACGAATTGTACTGCACAAGGGCATTCGACACCTCGTTGCCAGCCTGCAGAATAGTGTTCTGCCAAGTGTTGAAAGCCTGTTCGTACTGCAACTTAGCAACTTTCAGGCCAGCAACAATCTGACCATGCTGGAAGATGGGCTGAACGAGCGAGCCAACAGCCGACCAGAGCAACTTGCCAGGATTGACAAGACCGTTCTGATTGGTGAAGGCACCTGTGCCAGTGATCGTAATGCTGGGATAGAAGCGCGAGCGAGCCTGATTGACATCGTAGAAGCACTGTGCCAAAGAAAGTTCAGCAGCGTGCACGTCGGCACGATTGTTCAACAGTTGAATACCTACGCCCGTAGCAAGGTTCTCAGGCAGATACTGTCCGTCGAAAGTGCCACGCTGAATGGTCTGTGCGGGCTGACCGAGGAGCAGCGAGAGCGAGTTCTCCATCTCACGAATCTGACGGAGCAGGTCGACACGCTGTGACTGCACTGAATAGTAAGCAGCCTCAGCACTCTGAACGGCTGTCGAACGATAGCCGATGCGCGTCTCCTTCATCACCTGCATCTTCTCCCAAGTCTCCTTGGTGAGATTTTCCATCTCTGTGACGATTTCCACCTGACGGTCGAGCATCAGCAACGTGTAGTAGAGATTGGCCACACCCGAAATGAGATTGGTCTTCACTACAGTCTGGTAGTCCTGCGTTGCGAGCAACTGCATCTGGGCAGAACGCTTCGCATTGAGCAGATTGCCGAAGAGGTCGACATTCCATGAAGCCGACAGCGGCAACTGATAGGACTTCGTCGAAGGATTGTCGTCGAACTTGGCAATGGTTCCCTGAGGCGTAAAAGCCACCGACGGGAGGAATGCAAGACGAGCCACCTTCAGCGCTTCCTCAACCATCTTCACGTTCAATGCTGCATTGAGCATGTTCACGTTGTTGTCGAGGGCAGTCTGAATGAGCGACTGCAACTGCGGGTCGGTGAACACCGAGCGCCAAGGCATGTTGCCAAACGACGTAGTATCGCTGACTGCCAATGTGTCGGTGAGCGAAACAGGATCGCGATAGAGTCCCTCTGCATTCACGTCGGGACGCTCATATTTTCCGTAGAGGCTCTTGCAGCCAGTCAGTGCGACCATTGCTGCAAGGCCTATTAATACTATATTGATCTTCTTCATAATCCAACAATATTATTCTTCAATCTTATAGGTCTTCGGCACAACGCCATGAGCATACTGAGCCAACTCGGCAGCAGCCTCAGCATCGGTCTCGTCCTCGAACTTCATCGGACGGAACTTCTCCTGCAGCGACTGGAAGATGACAAACAGTGCCGGAACGACAAGCACCTGACAAATCGTACCAATCAGCATACCTCCAACGGCAGCAGCACCCAGTGTCTGGTTACCATTCTTACCTACACCGCTTGCAAACATCATTGGCAACAGACCAATAACCATTGCGAGTGAGGTCATCAGAATAGGACGCAGACGGGCAGCAGCACCCAGCACGGCCGACCACGAAATGGCCATACCTAACTCGCGGCGCTCAAGGGCGAACTGCACAATCAGAATAGCATTCTTAGCCAACAGACCAATCAGCATGATCAGCGAGATCTGCATGTAGATATCGTTGGAGTGGCCGAAGAGTTGCGTGAACAGGAATGCACCAGCCAGACCGAACGGAACAGAGAGCACAACGGCCAGAGGCAGAATGTAAGACTCATACTGTGCCGACAGAATCAGATAGATAAATACGAAGCAGAGCAGGAAGATGAGTGCGGTAGAGTTGCTCGATGCAGCCTCAGAACGAGTCAGACCCGAATAGTCGTAGGTGTAACCTGTGGGCAGATAGTCAGCAGCCACTTCCTCTACAGCCTTAATGGCCTCACCAGTAGAATAGCCTTCAGCAACGGTTGCCGTAACGGTAATTGACGTAAACAGGTTGAAACGGCTGATGTTTGTAGGACCATAGACACGCTCCAGTGAGCAATACTCCTGAACAGGCGACATTCCACTCGGCGTGCGTACATATACATTATTCAGCGACTCAGGTGTCATGCGGGTGTCGGGAGAGCCCTGCACCATCACACGATAGAGTTTACCATAGGCATTGAAGTTTGATGCATACAGACCACCATAATAACCCTGCAGCGTAGCAAGCACCAGTTTCGGTGAAATACCGCTCTGCTTACACTTAGCCACATCCACATGAATCATGTACTGTGGATAGTTCGGGTTGTAAGAGGTCATAGCCTGCTGGATTTCAGGACGCTTATTGAGTTCAGTCAGATATTCCTGCGTCACTTCGAAGAACTTGTTGAGCGAACCACCCGTACGGTCCTGCATCACCAGTGAAACACCAGAGTTAGCAGAGAAGCCAGGAATCATAGGTGGTGCGAAAGCAAGAATCTTAGCATCCTTGATGTGGGCAGTCTTCAGATAAATCTGAGCCAGAACACCATTTGCATCATACGGATTCAGGAAGAAACGATAGATGCCGTCGCCCTGCCACAAGCCTGAGAGTTTCCACCAGAAACCTTTCTGACGATCCTCAAACGGCTTCAGTTTAATAACGAACGTAGCCTGGTCGGAACCAGCACCTGCAATGAAGTTATAACCCTGAATCTGCTCACGACTCTGAATAGCAGGATCGGCAGCGAGAATAGAGTCAACCTGATTAATAACCTGAGTCGTTCGAGCCACTGATGTTGCAGGCGGCATTGAAATCGTGCAGAACAATGTACCCGTATCCTCATCAGGCACCAGACCCGTCTTGGTGGTGAACATCGTACTAGCCAGAACAACAATACCGATTACCACTGCGATAATGATGGCAACAGGCTTGCGCACAAGTTTCTCAACCGATTTCTTATATTTACCCAGCACCTTGTCGTAAGCCACGTTGAACGAAGCGTGGAAACGATCGATGCGCGACATCTTCACCTCATTACCATCCTTGTCGTGAGGCTTCAGGAAGATTGCACAAAGAGCAGGTGACAGCGTCAAGGCGTTCAAAGCCGAGATAAAGATACTGACGGCCATTGTCACACCAAACTCACGATAGAACGTTCCGCTCGTACCACCAATGAACGACACAGGAATGAACACTGAGGCCATCACAAGCGTAATGGAGATGATAGCGCCCGAGATTTCGTTCATGGCGTCGATAGATGCAGTCAGAGACGACTTATAGCCTTGGTCGAGTTTTGCGTGTACGGCCTCAACGACCACAATGGCATCGTCGACCACAATGGCAATTGCCAAGAGCAGAGCCGATAGCGTCAGCAAGTTGATGGAGAATCCGAATACCTTCAGGAAGAAGAACGTACCAATCAACGATACAGGAACGGCAATCAGCGGGATGAGCGTAGAGCGGAAGTCCTGCAGGAAGATGTAGACGACGAGGAACACCAGTACAAGTGTCATCAGAAGCGTGAACACCACCTCTTCAATACTTGCATAGAGGAACTCCGTTACGTCATAGTTGATCTTATAGGTCATTCCCGGTGGGAAGAGTTTAGCCTGCTCCTCCAGTTCCTTCTTCACCTTCACAGCAATATCATTAGCGTTTGAACCGGCAATCTGCTGAACCATACCCATTACCGAAGGAATGTTGTTGTTCTTCATCGATACTGAATACTGCAATCCACCCAATTCGATCTTGGCAACGTCCTTCAGTCTTAGCGTGTTTCCATTAGCATCGCTCGAGATGATAATGTTTCCAAACTCCTCCTCGCTCTTCAGACGACCCGTGTAACGCATAGCGTATTCGTAGGCCACGTTCGACTGTTCACCGAAGGTACCAGGAGCAGCCTCGATGTTCTGCTCAGCGAGAACGCCAGTAATGTCAGTCGGCATCAGACCATATTGCTTCATCACGTCGGGCTTCAGCCAGATACGCATTGAATAGGTCTTCACACCAGGACTCTGAACGTCACCGACACCCTGAATACGCTTCAGGGCAGGAATGATGTTAATGTTACTATAGTTCGTCAGGAACTTGTCGTCGTAGCGACCATCTGATGTCAGCGTGAACATCATCACCTGTGAGGTCTGACGTTTCATCACCGTCACACCAATCTGTGTTACCTCAGCCGGCAACAGAGCCTGGGCTTGTGACACTCGGTTTTGCACGTTCACGGCACACATATCAGGATCCATACCCTGACGGAACAGAATAGACAGCGAAGCAGAACCCGACGAAGCAGAAGACGAGATGTAGTCCATGCCTTCCACACCGTTGATACTTTCTTCAAGGGGCACAAGCACAGAGTTCTTTACTGTCTCAGCATCGGCACCAGGATAACTGGTGAACACCACTACCGTAGGTGGTGCAATGTCTGGATACTGCTCAATAGGCAGCGTGGCCAGGCCGATGAAACCCAGCAATACGATGACGACGGAAATCACCGTCGAAAGCACTGGGCGTTTTATGAATGTTGTAAATGTCATTTCTATTTACGATTTAATCAATTCTATCTCCATTTCGTTTCTAAAGCACAAAAGTGCATAGACGAAAAGGATTATTTCTTCATGGCTCCCACAATCTCGCCAGCAGACATAGCCTTGGCCTGCTCCTTGATCTTCTCTTGATAGCGCTGGGGAGTGATTGGCTTAATCTCCTGACCATCGGTAAGTTTGGTAATACCATTGGTCACGTAGCGGTCGCCAACATTCAGACCACTGGTCACAACATAGTTATTACCGTCGTTCTGAGGAGCAACCGTAATCTCTGTGAACTTCACCTTATTATCTTTAGTCACGGTGTACATGAACTTCTTGTCCTGCACCTCAGAAACACAAGACTGAGGAATGACGATAGCCGAACTATTGTCGTGAGGAACGATAATGGAACCAGAGCCACCGCTCTTCAGCAGACGCTCAGGATTCTGGAACACTGCGATGAGTTGAGCAGAACCTGTAGCGGCATCAATCACACCACTCATCTTGGTCACCTTACCCGGGTGATTGTAGATGGTTCCGTCGGCGAGTTGCAGTTTTACAGTAGGCATAGCCGAGATGGCTGCCTGGGCTGTGCCAGAAGTCTTCGCCATATCAAGAAGATCCTTCTCTGTCATCGAGAAATAAACCTCCATCGAAGAATTATTTGAAACAGTGGTCAGGGCGGGCACACTCGATGCGCTCACCATAGCACCAACCTTATAAGGCAGATTGCCAATGACACCACTTGAGGGACTCTTCACATAGCAGAAACTCAAAGTCTCCTTGGCTGAAGCAAGTCCTGCCTCTGCCTGAGAAACGGCTGCCTTTGCGGTCTCGTAACTGTTACGGGCTGTCGAGAGTTCATAGTCGCCGATAATCTTCTGCTCATACAATTTCTGATTGTTCTCATAAGTCAACTTGGCGGTGTTCATCTGCGACTTCGCAGTGTTCACAGCGGCCTGGGCCTGACGAACTGCAGCCTGATAAGTGGCGTTGTCGATAACAAAAAGCACCTGACCAGCACCAACGGACTGACCTTCTTTCACATTCACCTTCGTAATGAAACCTGCTACCTTCGGGCGGATTTCAACATCCTGAACACCCTTGATGGTTGCAGGATAAGTGGTCTGCGAAGCCGATGACGACGTTCCCACTGTAACTACGGGATATTCGTCATCTCCAAAATTAGGCATGCCACCGCGTTTTCCACCACACGAGGCTAGCAATGCAGCAAATGCTGCTACTAACAAATAATTACTGATTTTCATACTTTTCTATTATAATAATTACTTAAATTCTACTGTTAAATCAAGTTCCGACACTTCCCAAAAATCAGCCCAAGACGGGAAACCGAAAAATGGATGTGAGTTTTTTGAGACTGCAAAATTACAAAGATTTTTCCTTTTTTCGCTCACTTCCCTAACCTTTTTAACATGATATAACGCAAATGTGAAAGATTAGCCAATTAAAAGGAAAAAGCAACAAAAAATTTGGCTATTCAAAAGAAATAATTTAACTTTGTGCCGAATCATTTTAAAAGATTGAAAAATGAAAGGACTATTGACAACAATTCTGCTGCTGCTCTGCACGGCAGTTGGCGCTCAGAACGCCGAGAAACTCTACACAGAAGGTAAGGCATTATATGATGCCAAGAACTACACGCAGGCTTTCCCGAAACTGAAGGCTGCTGCCGAGAAGGGACACAAGAAGGCTCAATATCGTCTTGGACGTTGCTATGATAAAGGAAACGGAGTAGCCGAAGACGACAAGCAGGCCTTCATTTGGTACTCTAAGGCTGCTGCCCAAGGTAATGCAAAGGCCCAGTATCAGGTAGGTAAATGCTATAAGAACGGTGAAGGTGTGGCCAAAGATCAGGCGAAGGCTTTCCAGTATTTCAGCAAGGCCGCTAAGCAAGGCAATGGTGACGCTCAACTGGCTTTGGGCAAATGCTATCTGAAAGGTAAAGGCACTAAAGTCGACAAGGTTAAGGCAAAGGCTTGGTTCCAGAAAGCCGTGAAGAACGAAAAGGACGGCAAGGAAGTTCAAGATCATCTGCGCAAGGAATTAGCCGATGGCGATGAAGACGCTAAGGTCATCATGAAAATGGTGGGAATGAAGTAAAAACATCGTTTTAAGTAAAACATAAAACAAGGTATCGGAAACTGATACCTTGTTTTTTTTATTGTGGATTAAAACGTCTTCGAACTTCAGGGCAAAACACTAGTTTGCTTTATCACGTTCCCTAATATGCTTTGAAAATGATATCTGCGGATTTCTTGTTACCTTGTTACTCTGTTACTTTGTTACTCTGCTAATCCCCATTTCCTTCGCCTTTTCCATGAGCAATTGCATCAGGGGCTCACGCTCATTAGGAACCTTGTTGTCAAGAACAGCGTCTTTCAGCGTCTGTTTCAGAGTTCCCACCTCGCGTGAAGGCGGCAAATGGAACATCTCCATAATCTCATTACCATCAATCACAGGCTGCAAAAGGCGCTTATAGTCGCGCACCTGCAAATCGGCAAGTTTATCGCGCACAATCTGGAAATTATTCAGGAACTGCTTTTTGCGCTGTGAGTTCTTCGACGTGATGTCGGCCTCGCAGAGCGTCATCAGGTCATCAATATCGTCACCCGCATCATTCAGTAATCGACGAACGGCTGAGTCTGTGACCTGCTCCTCGGCAATGACAATAGGCCTCATGTGTAAATCCACCAACTTTTGGACATATTTCATCTTCGCATCCATCGGCAACTTCAGTCTGCGGAATATCTGAGGCACCATCTTTGCACCGACAAAGTTATGATTGTGGAAAGTCCAGCCTGTACCCGACTCCCATCGGCGAACTTTTATCTTACCAATGTCGTGAAGCAAAGCCGACCAACGAAGCCAGAGTCCGGCATCTGTGCGAACAACGTTCTCCAGGACTTCGAGCGTGTGATAATAGTTGTTCTTATGGGCACGTCCCCCAACAGTCTGCACATCATCGAGCGCAGTGAGTTCGGGGAGAATGAGTTGAAGAAGTCCAGAACGATACAGATAGTCGAAGCCCGTGCTGGGATGGGGCGACATCATGATTTTGTTCATCTCATCTGATATACGCTCACCACTGATGATCTTCAAACGTTCGGCATTACGTTGCAGCGCCTCGAAGGTCTCATCTTCAATAAAAAAGCCCAACTGTGTGGCAAAACGCACGCAACGCAACATTCGCAACGGGTCGTCGCTGAAGGTAATATCGGGATCAAGGGGAGTACGGATGATTCCGTCTTCCAAATCGTAAATGCCGTCGAACGGATCGACAAGTTCACCAAAACGATCATGATTCAGGCAGATGGCGAGCGCATTGATTGTGAAATCGCGGCGATTCTGATCGTCTTCAAGCGAACCGTCTTCAACAATGGGTTTCCGCGAATCGTGACTATAACTCTCACGACGTGCCCCCACGAACTCCACTTCCTCATGTCCGAACTTCACCTGTGCCGTTCCGAAATTCTTGAAAACGCTCAAATGTGCCTTTCTGCCGAGACTTTTCTTCAACAGTTTTGCAACTTCGATTCCACTTCCGACGACCACAACGTCAATATCCTTCGAAGGTCGTTCCAGGAAGATGTCGCGAACATATCCACCGACCACATAGCACTCTACACCGAGTTCATCGGCGCAACGCCCAATCAGATGGAAAATTTCCTGATCGAGAATCTGTGAGAGTTCCTGGTCGCTATATAGTTTCATTGCTTTTTCTTCGTTTTGGAGTGCAAAGGTACGATTAACTGCGCAAAAAACAAAATTTAATTTGGATTTTCGCTCACTTAATAGTATCTTTGCAAAAATTTTAGGCTTATGACGAACGGAAAGATACTCTGGGTAGACGATGAGATTGAATTGCTGAAAGCGCACATTCTCTTTCTTGAGAAGAAAGGCTATGAGGTGGTGACAGTTTCCAATGGTACAGATGCTATTGAGGAATGTCAGCAGCAGGCTTTTGACCTTGTGATGCTCGATGAGATGATGCCTGGTCTGACAGGGTTGGAGACCCTTCAGCGCATCAAGCAGATATCACCTGCTACCCCCGTGGTGATGTGTACGAAAAGCGAGGAGGAGAACATCATGGACCAAGCCATCGGCTCAAAGATTGCCGACTATCTGATTAAGCCCGTTAATCCCATGCAGATACTGCTGACACTAAAGAAGAACATCCACAAACGTGAAATTGTGACCGAAGTGACCCAGGCGGGATATCAGCAAAACTTCATGGATATCTCGATGCAGATTCAGGACTGTCGCACGTTTGAGGACTGGGTGGAAGTCTATCGCCGCCTCGTCCACTGGGAACTGGAACTCAGTTCTGCCGACAGTTC
This sequence comes from Prevotella sp., assembly GCA_024697645.1. Taxonomy (GTDB): domain Bacteria; phylum Bacteroidota; class Bacteroidia; order Bacteroidales; family Bacteroidaceae; genus Prevotella. Next base: position 22,244 of record JAILFH010000097.1, on the reverse strand, counting down.
GATGACGGAGATTCTCTCTACGCAGAAGGAGGAAGCCAACATCGGTTTTGCAAAATTTGTTAAGCAGAACTATCTGGAATGGATTGAAGCCCGTGAGAAAGGGCAAGCCCCAAAAGGTCAGGACGGAAAAGATATGATGATGTCGCCCGATGTATTCAAGAAGCGCATTTTCCCACTTCTCAACGAGGGCGAGAAGGTTTTCCTGATTGTGATTGACAACTTCCGCTTCGACCAGTGGCGCATCATCGCACAGGAGATTGGAGACTTGTTTGAATCGCAGGAAGAACTCTACATGAGCATTCTTCCCACAGCAACTCAATACGCCCGCAATGCCATTTTCTCGGGCTTGATGCCTGTGAAGATTGCGGAAATGTTCCCGGAACTGTGGGTTGACGAGGACGAAGAGGAAGGCAAGAACCTGAACGAGGGACCCCTCATCGGAACGCAGATTGAGAGATTCCGCCGACATGACACCTATTCCTATCACAAAATCAACACTTCGCAGGATGCAGAGCGTTTCCTCGCCCAACTCCCGTCTTTACGCCAAAACGACCTGAACGTAGTTGTTTTCAACTTCATCGACATGCTCTCCCACGCCCGCACCGAGTCGAAGATGGTGCGCGAACTCGCTAACAACGAATCAGCCTATCGTTCCATCACGCTTTCATGGTTCCGCCATTCGGCTATGGCTGAGGTACTTAAGCAACTCGCACAGACCGACTACAAAGTGGTTATTACGACCGATCATGGTTCCATCCGCACGTCGAAGCCCCTGAAAATCATCGGCGACCGCAACACGAATACTAACCTTCGCTACAAACTGGGCAAGAACCTGAGTTACAACCCGAAGGAAGTCTTCGTCATCAAGGAACCACAGCGTGCCAAGTTGCCCGCGCCCAATTTGTCGACAAGTTACGTATTTGCCACTGGCGATTCGTTCTTTGCCTATCCGAACAACTATAATTACTACGTGAGTTACTATCGCGAAACATTCCAGCATGGTGGAATCTCGATGGAGGAAATGCTCATTCCCTTCATCACTTTGACACCAAAGAAAAGATAATAGAATATGGAAATCAGAATCGACAATATAGAAAAGATTCACGAGGCAGCGCGCACTTTCATCCGTGAGGCACTGCCCCAGCACAACGTCATTGCCTTCTACGGGAAGATGGGCGCAGGCAAGACCACTTTCATCAAGGCGCTCTGCGAGGAACTGGGCGTTGAGGAGGTCATCACATCTCCCACGTTTGCAATTGTAAACGAATACAGCATCACTGCGCCGCCTTCTGCCAAGAACACCGCTTCGGAAGACCTGAAAATTGGCGCCATCTACCACTTTGACTTCTATCGCATCAAACGGCTCGAAGAAGTCTACGACATGGGCTACGAGGACTATTTCTATCAGCCTGATGCCCTATGCCTGATTGAATGGCCTGAACTCATCGAAGAACTTCTTCCTGAGACTGCCCTGTGCGTAAACATCAGCGAGTTGCCTGATGGTTCAAGACAACTCGCCTGGTAGATTCTTCTCAAATACGAATTTAAGATTACTTCACGCTCACCCTTTCTTTCGACGGCAATTGTCTGACGGGGAAGGTGAAATAAGTATCGGGGAATGGTTCGTCCTTCAGCGTGAAGTGCCACCACTCCGTATCAACTGGTTTAAAACCATGACGCAACATTGCCTGGCGCAGAATCAGACGGTTGCGGAATTGCTGTTCGGTGATTCCCCGCTTGTGGGCTTCGGCTGCCTTCAGGCTATATTCCCCTGTTTCGGGATTACCACAGAAATCGGGATGACTCTCTGGTCCGAACCAATCGAACGTTCCTCCCATATCCAATTCCTTCTCTGTGCTCATATCGAACAACGTCAGGTCAACCGTCGAACCACGCGAGTGACCACTCTTTGCAGCAATGTAATTCTGCTGAAACAACACTGATTTATCAAGGTCGGGATAAAAATACGACTTCATCAGCGTGTCGCTAACATTACTTGCCCAACGAACAAAATGGTCGACACCTTTCTGCGGACGATAAGCATCATATATCTTCAGTCGATACCCTAGATTCTTCACATCGTCGCTCACTGCCCGCAGACTATCAGCCGCCCGACGGGTGAGCAATGCTACAGGTTCCTCATAGCCATCAATGCGCTGGCCCACGAAGTTATAAGTACCGAAATAGCGTATTTCAAGAATTGCATCAGGCACAGCATCCGTCAGCGTCACGAATTCGCGACTGTCCTCAGTTGGCTTGGACTTATTCCTGAAACAACTTGTCGTCAGTACAGTACTGCAAAGAATCAGGATGACAATAAGTGACCTTAGTTTCAGATTCTTCATCTCAATAAAAATAGAAGAGTAAATAAAAATAGAAGACACAAATAACAGTAATGCCACTACCCCATGCAAACCACTTAGTTTTGATGAGATAATGGCTCTACCGCTATATGATAAAGAAAATTCTTAGAGCAGTGCGCGGAACTTCTCGTCGAGAGTCGACTTCGCAGCAGCACCTACGAATTTGTCAACCAACTGTCCACCCTTGAAGAAAAGGACAGTGGGAATGTTACGTACGCCAAACTCAATGGCAACATCGTCATTCTCATCGACATCGCATTTTCCTACGACGATACGACCATCGTAGTCGTTGGCCAATTCACTAATGATAGGACCAAGCATGCGGCAAGGACCGCACCAGGGTGCCCAAAGGTCTACAACCAGAGGCAGTTCGCCATTGCGATATTCCTCAAAGTTCTCGTTGGTGATTTTTACTTCCATGATTTATTTTCTATTAAATGTGAATAAAATAACGTCTCAACTATATCATAGCAAATGTCGTGCCAATTGCTAATTCACTTTATATCCCATGCGTTCGTTGGCCTCTATGTATTGCAGCAATGCACGGTCGATGCTGATGTTCTTCGACCCTGAACGCAGAAGTAGATTCGTGTTGTGCTCACGATCAATGATTTGGAAATAGAGTTCCGTCTTGCCCGGATTGTCGTTGACTATCGTCGCAATATCATTCACCATAGCCTCGTCAATAGCGTCGCGCTCAATCGTAATCGTGAAGCGGTCAATCATATTGTCACGAACGGTTTGCAGATATTCTATCGTTGCAATATTGAAGTCGACGAAGTTACTCGTAGCAAACTTCTGGGTGTATTTTCCCTTGACATAAACCGTACAGCCTTCAGAGAACATACCACGCCAGCGTCCCCAGTCCTCACCGAAGAATGGGAGTTCACCAGAGCCTTCGAAGTCCTCGAGTGTGACAAATCCACAAGGCTTTCCTGTCTTGGTGAAGGTTGAACGAACATTTGTCACAATACCGCCAAAAGTGACTTCCTCCTTCTTGAGAAGTGCCATTTTGTCATCAAGTTCAGAACAATGTGTGTTGCACATCGCCTTCAGCACAAAACTAAATTCGTCGAGCGGGTGAGCCGACAGATAGATTCCCACAAGTTCGCGTTCGCGATTCAGTTTCTCGATTGTGCTCCAGTGTTCGGCCTGTGGAATAGGCGGAGTTGCAATGTCGACCGCTCCCTCGGCTCCGAAGAGCGAGGTCTGAGCCTCCTGCTGCTCTGCCTGATAGAGTTGGCCGTAGCGAACAAGAGTGTCGAGGAAGACGTTTCCGCGATTGTCTGATCCGAAGAAACTCTCACGCGCAATACCGAAACTATCGAAACCGCCGCTGAGTGCCAGCGACTCCAAAGCCTTACGGTTCACAGCTCCCAGATTAATACGCTGGACAAAGTCGAAGATGTCCTTATAGGGTCCGTTCTTCTCACGTTCGTCGATAATCGCCTGAGCCGCTGCGTCGCCCATACCCTTGATTGCAGCCAAACCGAAGCGGATTTCACCTTTCTGGTTCACACCGAACTTCTGGAATGACTCGTTCACGTCGGGACCAAGCGTTGCAATGCCCATCGCCTTACATTCGTCCATGAGTTTCGTGATTTCCGTAATCTGGTCACGACGACGACTCATGATAGCGGCCATGAACTCTGCAGGATAGTTTGCCTTCAGATAGGCAGTCTGATAGGCCACCCACGAATAGCAAGCCGCATGCGACTTGTTGAAGGCGTAGGAAGCAAATTTCTCCCAGTCGCCCCAGATGGTCTCCAGCACTTTCGGATCGTGACCGTTCTTCTTTCCTCCCTCAATGAACTTCGGCTTCATTGCGTCAACGATGTCCTTTTTCTTCTTACCCATCGCCTTACGCAAGGCGTCGCTTTCGCCTCGGGTGAAATTGGCCAATTGTCGCGACAGCAACATCACCTGCTCCTGATAGACCGTAATTCCGTACGTGTCTTTCAGGTATTTCTCCATACAGGGAATGGGGTAAGTGATGGGCTCTGCGCCCGTCTTACGTCTGATGAACGCGGGAATATAGTCCATAGGTCCCGGACGATAGAGGGCGTTCATAGCGATGAGGTCCTCGAAGACGGTTGGTTTCAGTTCACGCAGATATTTCTGCATTCCGCTCGACTCAAACTGGAAGGTGCCAATGGTGCGTCCCTGCTGATAGAGTTCATAGGTTTTGGGGTCATCGATAGGAATATGGTCAAGGTCGATGTCAATGCCTCGATGCTGCTTGATATTGGCACAAGCCTCCTTCAACTCCGAAAGCGTCTTCAGACCGAGGAAGTCCATCTTGATAAGACCCGTAGACTCAATCACGTGACCATCATACTGCGTACAGTTGGTCTTCGTGTCCTTGAAGTCAGGGTCATCGGCCGTAGACACAGGCACCCAGTCGGAAATGGGGTCACGACAGATAATGAAGCCACAAGCATGAATACCCGTTCCGCGCACCGTGCCCTCAAGCATCTTCGCATATTTAATGGTTCGCGACAAAATCGGGTCTGACGACTTCTCTGCCTCACGCAACTCGGGCGTACACTTAATGGCATTCGGCAGATTCATCTTCATTCCGTCGGGCAGACGGTCGGGAATAGCCTTGCAGAGTGCGTTCGACTGCGCCAGCGGAAGTTTCTCCACACGGGCAACGTCCTTAATGGAGTTCTTCGTGGCCATCGACGAATAGGTGATGATATGGGCGCAGTTCTCGTGTCCGTACTTATCCTCGACCCATTTCAGCACGCGGCCTCTACCATCATCATCGAAGTCAGTATCGATATCGGGAAGTGAAATACGGTCAGGGTTCAGGAAACGCTCAAACAGCAAGTCGTATTTCAGCGGGTCAATCTTCGTAATACCAAGGCAATAGGCCACCACCGAGCCTGCAGCCGAGCCACGTCCCGGACCCACCATCACGCCCAACTCGTTTCGGGCAGAATTGATGAAGTCCTGCACGATGAGGAAGTAGCCCGGGAAACCCATTGTCTTCATGATGTGGAGTTCGAATCGGATACGGTCGTCAACCTCCTTCGAGAGGGGCATCTCGTAGCGAGTCTTCGCACCTTCATAGGCAAGTTTGGCCAGATAGTCGGCCTCGAACTTGATGCGATAGAGTTTCTCATAGCCACCAAGGTGGGCAATCTTCTTTTCACCTTCCTCGCGGGGAAGCGGGTTCTCGCCGTTCTCGTCACGGGTGAACTCCTCAAACAACTGTTCGTTCGTAAACTTCTTGTGCCATTCTTCCTCCGTACCGAACTCTTCGGGAATAGGAAAGAAAGGCATGATTGGGTCGTGGTCGAGACTGTAGATTTCCACCTTATCGAGAATCTCCAGCGTGTTGGCCATCGCCTCAGGCACATCGCTGAAAATCTCGTTCATCTCGGCCTTCGTCTTAAACCACTCCTGCTTCGAATAGAGCAGACGCGTCGGGTCGTCGAGGTCTTTGTTCGTTGAGAGACAGAGCAAGTGGTCGTGCGCCTCCGCATTCTCCTGATTGACGAAGTGGACGTCGTTCGTGCAGATGAGTTTGATGCCGTATTCGTGAGCCAGTTCTATGAGCACCCGATTGGCCTTCTGCTGCATGGGGAAGGTTTCGCGATTGGCACGAATCGTAGGGTCTTTCACCTCGTGGCGCTGCAACTCCAGATAGTAGTCGTCCCCAAAGAGCCGATGATGCCACTCTATAGCCTCCCTCGCACCTGCAATGTCGCCCTCGAGAATCTTTCTGGGCACCTCGCCTGCAATACATGCCGAACAGACGATGAGTCCTTCGTGATAACGCTCCAGATCGGCTCGGTCGGTTCGGGGACGCATATAGTAGCCATCAATCCACGAACGCGAGACGAGTTTGATGAGGTTCTTGTAGCCCTGATAGTTCTTCGCCAGCACAATCAGATGGTAGCCGCTCATGTCCTCCTTGCCGTCCTTCTTCTCTTTCGGACCATGCTTGGACACATACATCTCGCAACCGAAGATGGGCTTGAAGGGTTCCAGTCCCTCTTTCTTGCGTTTCTTGTTCACGCCATTGCAATAGTCGTGAAATTCCTTAATGCCGAACATGTCGCCATGATCGGTAATTGCCAAACCGCGCTGGCCGTCGGCAATTGCCTTGTCGACCAAACGAGAAATCTTCGACTGTCCGTCGAGAATTGAGTAGTATGTATGTACGTGAAGGTGAACGAAATCTTCCATTTTTCTTATTGTAGGCAACTTCTGTTTAGACTGTGCCGCTAATTTGCAAAATTACAAAAAATGTTCTGATAGAACAAACATTTTGCGAAGATTAACGTGAGGAAAAGTTTGAAAAAACGAAAAAATGACTTATTATGAAAAATTCTGAACAAAATTGCTAGAAAATTAAAAAGAAAATATTACCTTTGCACGTTGGAAGATTCCGCAAACTAACATCATGGGAGAAAAAATCAAAAAACTCAAGAAAATACGCCTGCATCGCGAAGGCACCGATACCCTCATCTGGAGTTTCGTCGTGATTGCAGCCATCGCTCTACTTCTCTGGCGCCTCGAATCGAAAATCCCCTTCTGGATTTTCGTCGCTATATTTGGTACTGCCTATGGAATTATCGTCAACTTTTTCCGCTGTCCCATCCGCCATTTCCCGAATGAAGACACCGAAGACATCGTCGTGGCTCCTGCCGACGGCAAGATTGTCGTGATTGAGGAAGTTGATGAGAACGAGTATTTTCATGATCGCCGACTGATGATTTCCATCTTCATGAGCCTGTTCAACGTTCACGCCAACTGGTTCCCCATCGACGGAAAAGTGAAATTTGTTCACCACCAGAACGGTAACTACCACAAGGCTTGGCTGCCAAAGGCCAGCGAGGAAAACGAACATGCAGACGTGATGATTACCACCGAGAAAGGCGTCGATGTGCTCTGCCGACAGATTGCAGGAGCCGTTGCCCGCCGAATCGTCACTTATGCGAAGGAAGGCGAGGAATGCTACATCGACGAGCATCTGGGATTTATCAAGTTCGGTTCGCGCGTTGATGTCTATCTGCCGATTGGCACTGAGGTTTGCGTCAAGATGGGACAGACCACTACTGGCGACCAGACCATCATCGCCAAGATGAAGAGTTAAAGACATCAAACCTTCCACCTAAACCTATCGACATGAAACGCCATATTCCAAACATGATTACCTGCTGCAACCTGATTTCAGGTTGCTTTGCTACAATATTTGCGCTCTATGGTGATGCTCGCCTCGCTCTGGGCTGGATTATTATGGGCGCCGTATTCGATTTCTTTGACGGAATGACTGCCCGCCTGCTCCACGTCTCCTCCCCTATCGGAAAGGAACTCGACTCACTGGCCGACGTCGTGACATTCGGTGTAGCACCTTCAGCCATTCTCTTTTCCCAACTCAGCGTGATGGACTATCCTTCCGCAGTGCAGCAAACCGTCTTTGGCAGTTCGTCAGCCACATGGGCCTCGCTGATTCCCTATGCAGCCTTTATCATGGCCGCATTCTCAGCCTTGCGACTTGCCAAATTCAATCTCGACGAGCGTCAGACAATGGGATTCATCGGACTCCCCACCCCAGCCAACGCACTCTTCTGGGGAGCACTCATCGTAGGTAGCCACCAGTGGATTGAGTCTCTGCCTTGGGGCGCATTCATTCTGCTCCTGCTCATGCTACTCAGTTGTTGGCTGTTGGTTTCGGAAGTCCCGATGTTTGCTTTGAAGTTCAAACACTGGGGTTGGAGCGGCAACGAGGTTCGCTATCTCTTCCTGCTTTCGTGTGTACCCCTGCTCATCTTCTTCGGAATCACGGGCATTGCCATCATCATTGCCTGGTATGTGCTGTTGTCAATCATCACCCAACGAAAAGCAGCATAGCCTATGTTCATTCTGAAATTCCTGTTTGTACTTCTGCTACTTGGCATCTTCGCCATCTTGGTGTTTCTGTTTTCCGTTTGGCAACAGGTGAAGGGAGGTTTCCGCCGTTTCCGTCAGGAAAGCGAAACCCAGCGAAAGACACAGTCAGATGGGAATGTCGTCATCGACCACCGCTCTGAAGACGAAGCCAACAAGAAAATTATTCCTCAAGACGAAGGGGAATACGTCGACTTCGAAACTGTTTCGGAGGAATCTGAATAACCCTATTTCCTCGATTTCACCTTATTTATATATAAGGCGAATTAAGTGGTCTTTGATTGGGGATAACTATACACTAGACGATTTACACTAGACACTATTCACAATTCATTATGAAAAAAATACTTGCAATCTTTACTCTCTTGCTGTTGGCAATTGGCATGTCGGCACAAGGAAACTACGGCTACACTGCTCCTCCCGACTATAGCAAGGCTCGTATCACTGACGTCGGAGTAGTGGTCAGCGATATGGCATTCTATACGAGAACCGATGTGACAACGCAGAAGGTCGACACTTTTCTCTTCATCTCTGAACAGGAAATTATCTGGCAGTCGGAAAATGTAAACGTCAGCGACTCGGCAGAAGTGGATCGTGCGATGAAACCGCGTCGTGCTGCCCGCAAGAAGGTGTTGGATGATAATGGTAAATACCAGTGGGGCAACTTGAACGACTCTTACTTCTTGGACTTCTCCTATTATGTTTTCCGTTTCGAGTACCCGTCGATTAATGCCGAAGGCAATTCCATCATGCTCTCAGCAATCGCGGCCTGCCCTACTCCCAAGGCTTGCAGCAAGGTGAACAACATCATCATTGGCACCCACATCACCATTACGAGCGACAGTGAGCGCCCCTCGGCTCAAACCAACAACTTCCAGCAACAAGACTGGGGCATGATCATGTCGCTGGCTTCGGGTCCTAAGTTCCTCCTGAACGCCAAGATGGAGGCCATACTTCTCGCAGCACAAGGCGTCACGGCGTTTGGAACCTTAGCACTCGTATTTCCAGGTATTGGCACCTTAGTCGGCGCTGTCTCACTTGTGGGAAACATTATATTGGACACCTACGCCATCGACCAGATCAATAAGGCCTGGGGTTATCACGACTATAACAACAACCTCGTGATTATGGCGGACTACGAGGGCTATGGCATCACGAAAGACAATGCCCATCCCTATCTCTATCAGGAACTGACTGCAAGGCAATGTGTCGATGCTACACGCTACGGACGCTACCTCTACGAGCACGACGATCTGCTTATATACCTCCGACACGACATTCGTAAAGACTTCCGTTGCCTGAGCATGGGCTACTCGCAAGGCGGCTCGGTGGCAATGGCGTGTCACCGCTTCATTGAGCAGAATCACCTTACGAACGAGTTGCATTTCGTCGGTTCTGCTTGTGGCGACGGCCCATACGATCCGATGGCAACCCTCATGTTCTATGTTCAGCAGGACTTAGACAACAAGTCGATGAAGATGTCTCTCGTGCTACCTCTCATCGTGAAAGGTATGCTCGACACCAACCCATACATGGAGAAGCATACGGCAGAAGACTATTTCCGTCCCGAATTCCTCGCGACGGGCATCATGGGCTGGATAGCAAGCAAACTTTACTCCACAACCGACATTGAACACCAATTCAAAGAATACGCCGAAGCGAATCCTGGCACCTTGGACTACAACAATGCCATGTTACGCGACATCATGAACGACAAGTGCTATACCTACTTCAAGAACCTGTATAACGCCAACAAGAATACCTTCACAAATAAGGAAGGCATACCCTTGCCGGCACACAGAGGCGTGATTGAAGACTTGCACTTTGCACTTTCCAGCAACGACATGACAACTGGCTGGGATCCCCAGCATACCGTGAAACTCTTCCACTCAAAAGGTGACAACGTGGTGCCCTACGTCAATGCAGTCAAAGCGAAAAACGCTTTTGGCAGCAAAGTTGACTTGGAAGATGCTCCGAACGGACTCGACCATATCGATAGCGGCACCGACTTCTTCCGAGGGGACAGTGAGATAATGGACGTGGCTGTAAATCGCCTCTTCAGTACGCGAATGAATGAATATATTAACATTTTATGTAATAAGAAATGGTGATTGCTATGAAAAGATATATATTCTTCATTCTCCTCCTGATGTCCATCGTATCAGAGGCGTCGTCACAAATCATCTCGGGACCTGTGATAGTAAATGGCTTGTTAGTTCCAGCAGAGTATACTGTCCTTTCCGATGGTACGGTCGGTCTTGGCTCTGGCCGTAATGCAGCAGTCTCGCATTATATAAGCGGACGCATTATCGTACCGCCAACCATAACAGTATCAGACAAAACTTATAAGGTAAGCAGGATTATGCCAATGGCTTTCCGTCTGTGCGACCAAATCAAGGTTGTCATTGTGCGTGAAGGCATAACAAGTATCGACGACTTCGCCTTCGTAGGCTGCAGTTCACTTGTAGAAGTGGAATTGCCTTCTACCATGCAAACCATCGGCACAGGCGTTTTCTTCAAACTGCCTAAACTACTCGCCGTTATCTGCAAGGCTGAGACGCCTCCCGTATGGGAATATAATGATGTTTGCCTGGGCACTGAGAACGCCTCTCTTTTTGTGCCGCTCGGAACCGATGGCGCTTACCAAAACGCCAATTTCACGAAGTCTGAACTGGATTGGACGACGCCAGAAGGCTGGGGCACATCATTTGTGAAAATCCATGCCAACGCAATGGAAGGCTTCCACATCTACAGCCAGGAAGACATGGATCTGTTGCGCGATGAAGTCAACAATCCTATATTATTTAATGCAATTAAGGACGTCTATCTGGAAACCGACATCGACATGAGCGAATTCGACTGGACGACGCCCATTGGCGATACTGAAGAGCATGCTTTTACTGGAACATTCCACGGACAGGGAAACTACATCCGCAACATGAAAGTCACCAGCGACAACGTGGCTGGTCTCTTCGGCTATTACAAAGGCCCGAAGATTACGGGTGTTCGCCTTGAGAATTGCGCGTTCAAAGGCAAAGAACTTGCCGGCGGACTCGTAGGTCAGAGTGGCGCCTGCACCATCGACTCCTGCTTTGTTTCTGCAGATGTCAGTACCGATGCCATGGGAGGTGGTATTGTGGGACGCACCACAGGCGACATCATCATAGACCGATGCGTCATTAAGGGAGCGAACAGCACCTTCACAATCACTGAGAATAGCAATCCCTGCCTCGGCGGCATTGTGGGTAGCGCCACTGGAGCAACCATCACCAACTGTGCCGTAATCAAAAACTTCTACTATGGCGACCGTAGCGGTATCTTCTTTGGCGAATGCACAGGCGGCACGGCAAGCGTAGATTACTCCTACTCCTTCAACAGTTCACTCACTACACCTCCTGCCGACAGCATCCACATCAAGCATGGGGAGCACGTCCTTCTGGCTGGGCAGGCGCTCAGCATTCTCGATTATGCAGGAGAGAAACAAGAACTTACCTACGATGGGTACATGTTTGAGACCATCTATCCCGCTTCCGTTCTTGGTTTGGAAAGTTGGATATACAAGACTGGACAATTCCCTCTTCCCGATTGCTTCTCCGACCTTTGGCCCGTCGAGGTCAACAAAGCCGTTTATGGCCCGCCGGCATTGGCAGAGCACCGCACAAACGTGCTGGCACCCGACGAGGACATCCCTGCATCAGCATGGCTCGACCTCTCCGATATGGGCTTCCGCCATTATCGCTTCAAGGCGTCGCAACTTTGGATTGACGACAATATGGATGTCAATGGCACGTCGGAACAAATACCTCTCGGCCTCTCCCGACAGATAACCGCTGAAAATGGCATTCTACTCGAGGATACACTCTATGCCACCAAATATGGAACGGTGCCCGTCTACGAACCCATCTATCTGATGGACGATAACGGGAACCTTGAGTACGACGATGAAGGCAACATGATTCAAATAGACTCGCTCTTCATCTTCAACAAGATTATTTGGGAAAAGGAAGTCTTCTCGCTCTGTCTGCCCTACAACGTCGCCATTGGCGGCAACTGTACGCTCTATCAGCCTACGCAGATATACGACGTAGATGGCGAAACGACAGCGTTTTTCACAGCCGTTCGCGACAACTATGCTGAAGCCTTCCGACCCTATCTCCTCGTCGTTCACAACGACACCGTACCTCTCGGCACACGCGCCAAAGTCGAATGTCCTGCCATCGACAGCAAGACGATGCGCCTTGGCGACTATGAATTCGAGGGAACCGTAACACGAGTGGGCAATATAGCTGCTCGCGAGAGGAACTATTATATGCTGGAGGACGAAACCAACTGGTTGCTCTTCAAGGAGTCTGGCGACACACATTCCGCCATTGAGCCTTTCACGGCCTTCTTCCATTCCGTCGACGGAACCCCTGCCACAAGCATCAAGATCGTACTCGACAATGATAATCCCGTCATCTCAGTAGGCGATTTCTATTACGCCATCAACAATGAGAACGAGGACAACGTCACGGCGAAACTCATTGGCTATCATGGTAGGGGCGGCAACGTCGTCGTGCCCGCAACAGCACCATACGTTCTTTACGGAGTGGAGAAGCAAGTGCCACTGATCGAACTCGCTCCCGACATCTTCACCAAGAGCAAAGCAGAAGTCTGGAGCATCGACCTCAGCCAATGCAAGGACTTGAAACCCGTCACCATCGATCGTGCCAAGTCGGGCAATCCCTTCTACAAGGTCGATGAGCGCACCATCATCTATATGCCCGAAGGTAAGGCACAGGCGGGCCGAAACAACGTCATCGGCACCGAGTGTCAGCAACTTGACATTACCGACGGGTGGGACTTCGTTCCTCCCTACGCGTTCCACGCCGACTCGGCAGCCTACGACCGCATTCTATATGCCGCCAAGCAGCAGGACGGCTCATACCAGAGCATGACCTACACCATCTGCCTGCCCTTTGAAGTAGATCTGACACAAGTAAACGAGGACAGCATCGCACAGACCTATCTGCCCTATTATCTGAATGAAGACAAGGAGATTATCTTCTCTAACGAATATCCCGTAATTCGGGCAGGTGAAGCCTACGTTCTTAAAGTCATGAACGAAAGCGTGCAATTGAGTGCTACCGACGTGGCCGTTAGTGCTCAGCCTGCAACCGATTGGAATATCTACTCTTCGAACGATGGCGATCAAATGCTTGGTTCATGGAGAGGCACCTTCGCCCATATTGACAATGAGCAGGCTGCCCTGCAGAACGCGTTTACCCTCTACAGCAACGGCAAGTGGTATCGCATCCGCAGCGACGAGGGACGTTATCGCAACGCATGGGTAGGAGCCTTCCGCGCCTGCTATCTGCCCCTTGAGCCCCCTACGCGCAACAACTACAGCGCAGTCTTCAAGAAATGGGTGGCTGGCGACGATGACGAAGTCATCGCCTTCCCCAGTGATCTCTTCACGGCCGATACTGACTTCTCTAACTACGACGACGAAGCCACAGGAATCACCACCCATGAGTCCACCCCCGTAGGGAACTATTCCGATGCCTGGTTCACCCTCGACGGACGCAAACTCAACGAGAGGCCACAAACCAAGGGTCTTTATATATATAAAGGTAAAAAGATAATCATTAAATAGGAATATGAAAAGAATATGTTTAATCGCCCTTACCATGCTGTTCATCAGCGGGCAAAACCTATGGGCTGACGAACTTTTATACATTGAATACGAATCCGAATTGGTATTGTTGGCAGAACAGGTCAATAATGGCAATACGTATGAAGGCAAAACCATCGTACTTACTAGAGATTTAAGTTTTAGCGAATCCTTCATTGCAATCGGCAAAAGACCCAGCAAGCCTTTCGCAGGCACATTTGACGGACAGGGTTTCACCATCACAGGCATCAGTATAAATGCCGATGGTGCCCAAGGATTGTTTGGTTATGTCAATGGAGCAACAATCAAGAACCTGACGCTTACCGGAAGCACCATCAAGTGCACAAGCAATTCTTCTGCTGGTGGAATCGTCGGAAGTGTAGGCAGCAATGGAGCAACTATCGAAAACTGTCATGTAACAAACAGCGTTACCGTCGGAAGTGGAAACAGTTGCGGAGGCATCGTTGGCAGTACCGAACTTGGTCCAATCACCATTACTGGATGCACCAGTGGCGCAACCATAACGAATGGTGTGGCCGTGGGCGGCATTATCGGCCAGTGTGGATACGCAGGCGTATCCGAACTTACCACGACGGTAGAAATTTCAGGATGTCTTTATTATGGAACGTCTCTGACAAGTGACAGCGAAAAAGCAGGAGGCATCGTCGGCTGCTACACCACCACCGACTACAATGGCAATCAACAGTCATCTTCAGTAACGTTAGTTGACAACTTTTACACTTATCCCAATCCAGATGTCAAGGGTGTAGGTCTATGGCAATGTTCACCAGAAATCACTCAGCATTTTGACGTCTTCGATAGCAATGGAGCCGTACGAGTGCGCGCTATCACAGACCAGGCCGACATCGACGATATGGAAGGTCTGCGAACTGATGTTACATACAACTCCGCCATCGCTTATTACAACAGAGGCGTCAAGTATGGAGATGTATATTACAGCCATGTTCTCGGCCTTGATAATGCTGCCGACAATACCGACATTATTAATGAATACGCAGGTCAGGCGTTTGACCTGAAACTACGAGGCCGTCGCTTATACAAGGATGGCTCATGGAACACCCTCTGCCTGCCTTTCGGAGTTTCCAAATACGAAGGAACACCCTTTATGAGCACGAACGACTGCCTGTGCGAGATTCGTACGATGGACGTCGAACGATCGTACTATGTCGTGGATAAAACAACGGGCGAGAGCATTACCGATACCGATTACCATACTGGAGTGGGCAAGAAAGATGGGAAACTACGCCTCTTCCTCTTTTTCAGGAGCGACTTTAGTTTTGATGCCGGCAAACCTGTCATCGTCAAGTGGCAGAAAGCCGAAGACTATAGTTCTACCACGGCTTCGAACTACGACGTTTTCGACCCTATCTTTGAAGATGTAACCATCTCCAACTCAGAGTCTATCCAAACACCAGGCTCCATCACCTCCACAGACAATAGCGTAACCTTTCAGGGCATTTATGCCCCACTGATTTTTGACTATGCAGACCGCAGCAAGTTATTTGTCGGTGCATTCAATAAACTCTACTATCCCAGCGGTGCAGGCTCCGTCACTTTGAACGCATTCCGCGCCTACTTCCAACTCAACAACGGTTATCAAATGGCCGCCGATCCCGACACCAGCGGCGATGACGACGATGATGATTTCATTCCAGATGGTGGCGGTTCTGCAAAACCATTCGTGATTGACCTTGAAGACGGCGAGGCCACAGCCATTCAGCCCGTTGAGCAATTCGACAGAAACACGAACCGTCAAACCATCTACGACCTCAGTGGCAGGAAGGTGACAGGTGACAAACTGCGCAAGGGCATCTACATCGTTAACGGCAGAAAGGAGGTAGTGAAATGAAAAAGACATACCAGGAGCCTCGAGTGCGCATCCTTACAGTTAACTATGCAACTCCCTTAAATACCAGCATCGATGGGGGAGTGTCCAGTAACTCTGATTTCGATTATGGTGGCGGTAGCAGTGGCGACACTGAAGGCCGCGCCAAACCCAATAGCGTCTGGGACGACAACTGGGAATAGACTCCCCCGCCTCTCAGTACGAGGATTAATACAAGTGGTTCTATTCAATCCAAACCACATGAACAACAAATGAGCAGCAATTTATTTGACTGCTCATTTCTATATATTAGTGCCAACTTCTATATTACCGCAAAAATTTTCGTCCCTTTCACTTTTTTGCCGTTTATCGACTCCTGAGGTTTGTGTGATTAGTGGTTTAGTTTGTTTTCGTGTTTTCGCTCTTTTTCGTATTGTTTTCGGAATAAAATAATTTCCACATTTTTCAGTTTGCAAATAGTTTTCGAATTTTTCGATTAATTTCGTATTCATTTCGGAATTAGAAAAATTTCTGTGTTTTCCGTTTTATTTCCGTATTTTTCCGTTGTCCTATTCATCCCCTTTGACTTAAATCGCTCTCAAAACGGGGACTCTTAAATCTCAAATTCTTTATTTAAAAATAAATCTTTTGCACTTACAGCGCGACTCAGGATGCATTCAACAAAATACCCAGGGCGATGCCCTGGGCTATGTGCTTGTTGGGCTTTCAGCCCGCTTTTTTGATTACTTATAACTGGCGCAACGCGCCAAATGTTTTCTTTTGTTTTCTTATGTTTTTAATTGTTTTCTTAAGGCCGCCAACGGCGGAACTCATCCCGAATGTTACTTTGTTATCTTTTTACTTTGTTACTTTGGAAACGGTCGCCAACGGCGGAACGCATCCTCTTTGAACCCTTAAAATCTCAAATTCTCAATAATTCATCTGCAGCAGAAAAAATCTCTAATTCGCTAATTCTTGACAAAAATCTTGAAACTCGAAACTTGAAACTCGAAACTTGAAACTCGAAACTTGAAACTCGAAACTTGAATCTTGAAACTCGAATCTTGAAACTCGAATCTTGAAACTGCCCGAAGGGCTCTCTACTTGAGCAACCTGAAGTCGACCCCGAGGTCGCTAATCCCCGGGAGGATTTCGCGTTTCATATCGTGTCGCACATTCACGCGAAGGGAGTCACCAGCATGAAGCGAGAGCGTCGTCACGTGGAAGTTTGACTGCATGTAGTTCACCCCATGCCCTTTCGCATGACCTCGACTGTCAATCAACTTACACGACACCGTATCCACTGGAACCTTCATCAGCGTCCCGCTCTGATGCTTGCCAATCACCTGATGCTCCACGATCAGCGTCAGTCCCTGAAACGGATAACTGCCCGTCGTACGAAGTCCAAGGTCGATATTGTACAGCCCGTCTTCAGCCACAGGAGGAATGCAGAATGTTAAAGTATCATTCCTTTCCCATCCTGCTATCGGAATCTGCTGATACTGATTGTACACCTTATTGCCCCAACAGGCAGTAAGTAGACAGACCACCAGACAACCTAACGTCGTCAGCCTACGCGTCACGCTTCTTCTGCCCATCTTCCTTACGGCGTCCACCATTACGATGACGGTTTTCTTTATTGCCCTGACGGCCTGAACGACCCTTGCGGTGCTTCGACTTGTCGAAACGGCTGATGTCGGCACCTGCCAGCAGATCCACAGGACCCTGCTGCTCTTTTGCCTTCGTCTCGTCAGAAAGCGTAATGGGCTTCTCGCCCTTGCGGTTCATCTCCACAATCTCACGTGCCCTACGAGCCGAAATGGTCTCCAGATTGGCAGCGATGTTCTTATCTGTGGAATACGTTACCTGTCCCGCCAGAATGTCGGCCTTGAAGAAATAGAAATCGCCGTCCTGTGTCTGCAGCACGATATCCTTGCCGGGCAGACTGCGCGAGGCCTCGATATAGCCGTCCACCTCGTAGTTCAGACAGCACTTCAACTTCGCACACATACCCGCCAGTTTCTGCGGATTGAGCGAGATGTCCTGGAATCGGGCGGCATTCGTGCTCACGCTGACGAAATTCTTCATCCACGTAGCACAGCAGAGTTCGCGACCGCAAGGTCCCGTTCCGCCAATGCGTCCTGCCTCCTGACGCGCACCAATCTGCTTCATCTCGATACGCACGTGGAATGCAGCCGCAAGGTCCTTAATCAACTGGCGGAAGTCAACACGCTCGTCGGCGATATAGTAGAAAATAGCCTTATTGCCGTCGCCCTGATATTCCACGTCGCCAATCTTCATCTGCAGACCGAGACCCTTGGCAATCTGTCGGCTCTCAATCATCGTGGCGTGTTCGCGGGCCTTCGCCTCCTCATACTTCTCCATATCCACGGGGCGGGCGATTCTGTACACCCTGCGAATGTCGTCGGGCGACTTGATGTTCACCTTCTTCAGTTGCAGTTTCACCAGACGACCCGTCAGCGTCACCACGCCGATATCATGTCCAGGGTTAGCCTCCACCGCCACAATGTCGCCCTTCTTCAGGTCCAGATTGTTCACATTGTGGTAATAGCCCTTGCGAGTGTTCTTGAACTGCACTTCCACAAGGTCGGTCGTATCGGCATTTCCTGGCACGTCAGCCAGCCAGTCGTAGGTGTTCAGTTGTCGGTCCTGTCTGCCGCAAGCGCGCGCACACAGACCTCTGTCGCAACCATGGGCCAACTGAAATGTCATATCTTTAAAATCCATATTGTTCTGTTTAATATATTTCGTTTTCTGTTGTTTCCGTCCTATCTTCTCAACAGCAGAATCATCTGCAGACTGATGTCGAAGAACTCTATCTTCGCGCTTGCATTCTGACCGATGTCACGATAGGCGCGCTCAAAAAGTTCCTCAATCTCCACTACATTCTCCTCGTTGATATACTTGGCGAAATTCCGTGCGAAGTCTTCCTCTTCCTTCGTGAAATAGTTCAGTTCGGGTTCATGGAAATTATACATGAAATTCTCACGCACCTGCCCCATGAAGTAGACCAGCATCCTGCGTTGCTTCTCCCTGCCGAAACCAGCGACCGTCTCGCTCCACTGCTTCAGTTCCTTAATCTTTCGGGTATAGGCGAGGCGCATCAGCATCATGAACATATCGAGGAACTGTCGGTTCTCGTTGTCAGCGTCCAGCGCCGCCAGAGCCCTGAACCAACTGCCGTTGGCGACACGTGCCACCCGATGGGCGTCTTCCTCCAGCAAGCCTCGTCGGCTCACGAGTGCCTCCTCGATGTCCTCCGTAGCGATTGGCGGCACATTGATGCGCTGCGTGCGACTACGAATCGTCTCGAGCAACTGTTCGGGAGCCTCGCTAATGAGGATGAACACCGTTTGGCGCGGCGGTTCCTCCAGGAGTTTCAGCAGTTTGTTCGCACTGGTCTGGTTCATGCGCTCGGGCAACCAGATGAGACTCACCTTATAGCCTCCCTGACTCGACTTCAGACTCAGTTTTCGTGAGAGTTCGTCGCTCTCCGCACCCGTGATGATGGCTTGCTGATTCGCTGCCCCCATCGCCGTCATCCATTGGTCGGTCGTGAAATAGGGACTCTGCATCAGTGTCTCGTGCCATTCGCGGGCATAGTCGTCGCTCACGGGCTGATGTTCCGACCCCATGCCAGCCGCCTTCACCGTTGGGAAAGTGAAGTGCAAGTCGGGATGTTCCAGTCGGTCGAGCATTGCCTCAGTGTTGGCATCAGTACCGCCTCCGCCAAAGAGCGAATCCTCCTGATGGCCTATGCGAAGCAGTTCGCACGCCATAGCCACGCCCAGCGGAAGCAAGCCACTTCCTGCCTCACCGCAGAGCAACATCGCATGCGGCACACGGTCTTCATCGAGCATCTGACGCAGACGGCTCTTCACACCCTTCTGACCTATGACATCTTCAAACTTCAATTCTTCTTTCCTATCTCGTTCTTAAATTCGTTTCTATAACAAGTCTCTCCGTTACTTTGTTACCTTGTTACTTTGTTACTTTGTTACCTTGTTACTCTGTTACTTTGTTACTTTGTTACTCTGTTACTTTGTTACAGCAGTCGTCTCACCACTTCGCACACAGAATCAACAGCCGATACCGTATAGAAGTGCAGGCTG
This sequence comes from Prevotella sp., assembly GCA_024697645.1. Lineage (GTDB taxonomy): Bacteria > Bacteroidota > Bacteroidia > Bacteroidales > Bacteroidaceae > Prevotella. Next base: position 2,348 of record JAILFH010000097.1, on the reverse strand, counting down.
TTCACGCCTGAGGCATAGAGTTGGCGACACTGTTCCGTTGCCCATTCCACGCCAAGTTCGCGCGCGTCGTCGTCGGTCTTACACTTCAGCACCTCTGCCGCTAACTCCTGAGGCAGGTCGCAGTGGAAGGTCTTCGGCACCATCGTCAGTTGAGAGAGTTTCGCGAATGGCTTAATGCCTGGAATGATTGGAATCGTCACACCGTTGGCACGCGCCATCTCCACGAAGCGGAAATACTTCTCGTTGTCGTAGAACAGTTGCGTAACGGCATATTCGGCTCCCAGATCTTGCTTCATTCGCAGATACGACAAATCCATCTCCAGATTAGGAGCCTCCTCATGCTTCTCAGGATAGCAGGCCACACCATAGTGGAAGCGTCTGCCTGGGTTCTTGATGGGCGTACCGTCGAGGAAGTATCCCTCATTGAACCTGTTCACCTGCCCGATGAGGTCGGTGGTATGAGCATGACCTCCCTTCGTCGGCGTAAACACACGGTCGTCTTTCGCCTTGTCGCCACGCAGCAGCAACACGTTCTCTATCCCGAGAAACTGCAGGTCGATGAGTTCATATTCAATCGCCTCGGCCGTCGTTCCACTGCAAATCACATGGGGCACCACGGGAATCTGGTAGCGGTTCTGGATGGCTGCCGCAATCGCAATCGTACCTGGGCGGCGTCTGATGCGCTGCCGCTCATACTGTCCTCCCTCCGTCTCACGATAGACATACTCGCTGTGGTGGGTCGTGATGTTGATGTAGTGAGGATCGTACTCGCGCAGTTTGTCAATGGTAGCAAAAAGGGACTGCGTCCCACTTCCCTTCAAAGGAGGCAGCACCTCAAACGAGAAGGCCCTTTCTTTGTCAATGTTCCTTTTTAACTCCATTTTTACTACTTAGATTTGCAATAAAGAATACTACAAGGTGCAAAGTTACGAAAAAATTGCGACAATTACACGACCAACAAAAGAAAATTTGCTCAAAAATTTGGCAGAATCAAAAAAAGATAGTACCTTTGCACCGCTTTTGGAAAGGAATACGTTTTCCGCATCACTTTTCTGGAGGCAAACGCGGAGATCCGCTAGCTCAGTTGGTAGAGCACAACACTTTTAATGTTGGGGTCTTGGGTTCGAGCCCCAAGCGGATCACCAAGAAACTCGCAAGACGCACTCGCCTTGCGAGTTTTTGTTTTCTCTCGGGCCAAGTAATTTGGCAAATATTGAGCATTCCCCAAGCGGAAAGCGGTCTAAACCGAAGGTACGCATAGGATGGGCTTCGCCCAGAAATCCTTCAAAAGTCGCTTCGCGAGAAATCTTTTATCAAGAATTTGAGATTTGTGCACTCCCCGTTGGGAAAGGTGGACTCCGAACTTGTTCGCCTGAGCACCAATGGAGCGCAAGAAGCCGAAAGGGATTCAGAAGACCATTTGAGTTTCGAAGACAACTTTGACAACTTTTGACAACTTTGGCGCTCTATATCGCGCCTTACTGCAGTTGGAATTCGCTGCCTCGCATTCCCCTCCTCCCGGGAGGAGGGGTTAGCCGAAGGCGGGGGTGGTAGCGGTGTAATTTTCCATTTTCACCTTTCCACTTTCCATTCGCGTACTACGCAAGGCACGACGTGACTCCGAGCGTGGTTCCGATTGCCGTTAGAATCGCGATGACCGTCTGTATAATGTATTTCCAGAATTCTTTTTTACTCATAGTGAGAAGTTTCAAGTTTTAAGTTTTAAGTGGTATTCGAAATGTAAATAATTTTTACTGCCACTCTTTTTGCGCCTCTCCAAACTCCCTTCCCTTTTGGGAGGGGTTGGGGGTAGGCTTCATATATAGAGTACGTCTTTCTAGGTTACAGAGCATGCTTCTGTACCTATATAAAGCACGTGTTTATACCCCTATAGAGGATGCCTTTCGATAGTCGAAAGGATGCTTCTCCAAGGTAGAGAGCAATGCTCCCTAGGGTAGAGAGCATTACTCTCTAGAGGAGCCTCTCCCCCCGCCCTCCCCTTCAGGGAGGGAGCCTGTCCTCTGGCATTTCCTGCTGAGTCATCCTGGCTACCCCCTCCCTACTGGGGAGGGCTGGGGGTGGGGCCCCTACCCCCTTCCCTTTAGGGAGGGGTTGGGGGTAGGCTTCTTTTACTCAACTGCATTCTCAGGCGTCTCCTCGCAGGTGATGCCATCGAGGAAGACACGGTTGCGAACGCCACCGCTGGCACTGGTCCAGTGAGTCTCGGGCTGGAAGTTGATGCGCGAACCGACCACATGCTTGGCTGCAGTGAACTCACGGGCGGTCTCTGCCGGCCTGGTCTTGAGGCCCACCTTGAACGAGCCGAAGCCGTCGAGCTTGATGCGGTA
>JAILFH010000113.1 GCA_024697645.1 Prevotella sp. | reverse complement strand
CCTGCTGAAGTCTCCCCTACGGGGGGAGATAGGGGCCTCTCCCCCCTTACCCCCTCTCCTGAAGAGCGAGGGGGAGTGCAGGACAATTCTACAGGATACATCAGTGGACAGGCTCCCTCTCTGCAGGAGAGGGCGGGGGGTGAGGCTTCTCCTTCCTCCCCTACGGGGGGAGATTTAGAGGGGGCCTCTTTCAAGGGTATTCCCTATTCCTCTATTATCGCCGAATGGTGGGAGCAAACAGGTGGCGAGCCTCAGGTGGGCGAGCGCAATGTGAAGTTGCATAAACTGGCAGTAAGCCTTCGAGCCATCTGCGACAATAAGCGTGATTTATTGATGCAGATAATGCCACGATTGGGGCTTTCTGAGCAAGAGTTGCGTTCCATCGTTGACTCTGCTTGCAAAGAGGAGCCGAAGGGAATCTCGAAGCAGATGCAGGCTGTATTGAGAAGTGCTCAGTGGAGAGAGGAAAGTGGAGAGAGCGAGACTGAAACCGAGGAGGTTGAAGGACAAGGCGACTTGGGCTCCCGACTGAACGTGAGATCATTGCCTCTGGGTCTGAAGGAGTCGCTTGCCGGAGTCCCTGAGACGATGCGAATGCCCGTGATTTGCTCGGTGATGCCGATTGCTGCAGCCTACGCTGATCAGGTGGAAGTGAAGTACTGCGATGGGAACATACAGAGACTCGGACTGATGTCTATTATAAGAGGTGAACAGGCCTCAGGCAAGAGCGTTTGTAAGTTGGCGGTGGACGTTTGGAAGCGCCAGTTTGATGAGGAGGATGCGCTTGCTCGCAAGCGTGAGGAGGAATGGCGAGAGCGCAAGAAGGCTCGCAAGGCGAACGAAAAGGCTCCCGACGACCCGAAGGTGCTGATTAGAACGGTACCCGTGACGGTTTCCTGTTCGACCTTGCTGCGTCGATTCAAGAACTCTGGCGGTCATTGCCTCTATTCATTTGGTGAGGAGTTGGACACACTAAGAAAAACCAATGGTGCTGGTTCGTGGAGTTCGAAGTACGACATCTATCGCCTGTCGTTCGATAATGGCGAATGGGGTCAGGACTACAACTCAGATCAGGCTGAAAGCGGCGTTGTGAAGGTTGCCTACAACTGGACGATGTTAGGTACCGATGGAGCGATGCGCAAGTGCTTCAAGCAGGACAACATCGAGAACGGACTTTCGAGCCGTGTGCTTGTCTCAGAAATGCCTGACTCGAGTTTCTCGAAGATGCCGAAATTCGGCAAGAGAACGGAGGAGGACGAGGCTCGTATTCAGGACGCTGTGGCTCGTCTGCGCTCGGCAGCAGGGTTTCTCAATACCCCAAGACTGCGCAAGGTAATTGGGCAGTGGGTTGAAGAGAAGCGAATTGAGGCAGCGAAGGACATCGACCGAGTGAAGGACACCTATCGTAAGCGTGCTGCAGTGATTGGCTTCCGCTGTGGAGTAGTCTATTACATTCTCGCTGGAAATAAACATGAGTCGAAAAGTTGTCTGGAGTTTGCCAAACTGATGGCTGAGTATGCGCTTGAGCAGCAGATCAAGGCGTTTGGTGAGGCTTTGCTGAACGAGTACGAGGATTCTGTCAAAGGGTCTCGGCGTTACGGCAAAAATCATAGCATCTTCGACCAATTGCCTCCCAAGTTCTCTTTTGCAGATTTGCGAGCACTGAAAAATGGGGCTTGCACTGAGCAGTCAATGCGTGTGATCATTTCGCGATGGAGAAAAGATGGCTGGATAGAGCGTGATGAAAACAAACTCTGGAAGAAATGTAACATTAGTAACATATAACATATAACATTAAGGTCGTAGAATAATGAGAAATGAGTAATGAGAAATGAGTAATGAGTAATGAGAAATGAGTAATTCGAGGCTGCGAATGTTCGGGTGCCGTCGAAAATCACGACAGAATGTCGTAAACTCAAAACTATTAATACTTACAAATCACAAATAATCTGGAGAAAATGAGGGCGAGGGAATCTCTCTCCTCTCTCCCCTCTCCACTAAATACTAAATATTATGGAATTATATTTGAAAAGAATCGCAAAGAAAGGCCGATATACAATCGGACATTTATATATGGACTCTCGCCTAAACGCCTCTACTAAAGCGCGTGTGGGAGAGCAGGATAAGGTAAATCAGCAACAGGGCGTTGATGATGAAAACTTGAAATGTAACACTCGACTTGTTCGGAATCAAGTAAATTTCGAACTGGAGCAGGTGCCGCTAAGAAATGAAGAAGAGGAAACGGCAGAAGAGGGGCTCACTTACATCTGCGATACGCTCGAGCCACCAGTATTGGCAACGAAGACGACGCAGGATATGAATACGATTTTGCGTTTGCCCAAGAAAGCGGAAAAATTCAAGCCGTTTGCAATACCCCCAGGACGATACGCAGTAGTGATCAGTTACTCGCCGAAGTTCAATAGGTGGTTGCCCATCCTGCTCGGTGTAAAGGGTTTCAAGGGAATCCGTATACACGCAGGGAACAGTGTCGAAGACACTCAGGGCTGCATCCTCGTAGGCGACAATCTGAAGGTTGGCAAAGTGCTCCACTCAGTTTATAGACTGAAAATCATAAAGCAACTGATTGTGAACACTAAGGCAAAGGACGAGGCTGTTTGGCTGACAGTACTTGAGTAAGGGAGCCTACCCCCAGCCCCTCCCTCAAGGGAGGGGAGTTGGGAACGCAATATTCAGATAGAAAAATAGTTTTTGGTCCGCGTAATTTTTAATTGTTACTTTGTTAGGTTTTTTGATCATGATTCTGAAGGCAACTGGTGCGTGAGCATAGGTTGCCTTTTTTAATAATATTCCTTATTTTTTGCGCTTTGCGCTAAGGGGGCTTTTTTCGGCTTCGCCGATTGGGGGGCTTTTTTTAATACTCTTTCTTTTTGCACTTAACCATACAAGGCATGCGCTATATAGGATAGAAAAGGTGTGCTCAATAGAGTAGAAAGGTACGCTCTCGCTATATATATATAAATAAGGTGTGGTCTATAGGATAGAAAGGTATGGTCTATAGCGTACAAAGAAATGCTCAGTATCGTCGAAAGAGTATGCGGAGGACGGAGAATGCGGACAACGAGTATGCGGAGGACGAGGAATGCGGAGGACGTGGAATGCGAAGGACGGGAATGCGGAGTGAAGGAATGCGGAAGAAGGAATGCGGAGGGGCTACAACGAAATCCCGCCCAAGCAACTGAATGCCTGGGCGGGATGATATCTGTTGAAGTTCTGACCCTGTGAAAGGGCGAAGACTTCCGAAGTGATTTCTACGATTGGGAAATCAGTGTTCTATGCTTTAGAAGAACAGGTAGCGATTGTCGGTAACCTTTGCCTTCTGATAGAGTTCGTTGGTGAACGAACCAGCATACTGCATAGCGCGCTGACGAATCTTCTGCTCCATAGCCTTCTCGTCGTACTTCACGTCGCGGTTCTGGCGCTTGATGACCTGGAACATGTAGACACCTGCGTTACCCTTGACAGGAGCAGCCGAGAACTTGTTGAGAGGTGCAGCAGCAACGGCACCGCTGAGTGCGGGCTCGCTGGCGCCGGTAGCAGTGATGAATACAGGAGCACCGAAGGTGATCTGGTCGACTGCAGTAACCTCTGCGCCCTTCTCCTGGGCTTCCTTGAGGGTCTTGATGGTCTTAGCCTTTGCAAGGAGTTGCTCAGCCTTCTTGTCCTTCATGACCTCAGCCTTCACCATCTCCTTCACCTGAGGATCGTTGAGGGTGCGGTTGCCAACGGGATGAATCTTGTCGAGGAGAACTACGAGGAGGTGGTTGTTGTCGCCACACTCATACATCGGAGAGATGTCGCCTTCCTCAGCCTCGAAGAGCCACTTCAGGGCGTCGCGGGTGCCACGAATGCCAGCGAGATAGTGCTCGGCTGTGGTGACGTCCTTGCGCTCCTGAACCTGATAGCCACTCTTCTGAGCGTTCTTGGCCAGATCCTCAGCAGTGCGGTTGGCACTTACGAACGAACTGAACTTATTGTAGGCTGCGCTGTAGGTGTCCTTCGAGAAGTCGATGGTCTTCTTCACTACGGCTGCAGTGTACTTCGTGATGGGGTTGCGGCGATCGAGCACCTGAACGATGATGTTGCCCTGAGGCAGGGTGATGTTGCGGAGTTCACCCGAAGCCATTGTGTTGAGAGCCATGAGATAGTTCTTCGTATCCATATCGATAGAAGGAGCGCTCTGATACTGGCGTGTGGTGAGCCAAACCTTCTCGGCGGTCTGACCATACTTCTTGGCAATAGCCTCGATGTCGCCACCAGCCTTGATAGCGTTGAAGATAGAGTCGGCACGCTTGTGAGCCTCGTCGGCAGTAGCGCCTCCGACCTGAATCTGACGATACTGAACAGAGTCGGGAAGTTGAGTCTTAGCAACGACCTTGATGAGGTTCAGGCTGTTGTCGCCCTTGTTCTCGAAGGGACCGAAGACTGAGCCAACGGCTACTGAGTCGAGACGGCTTGCGATGTCGGCAGAGAATGCCTCCTTAGCAACGGGGAGTCCGAGATAGGGAACGAGCGATGTGCTCTTGCGAACCACCTCAGCGGGATCAGCGGCCTCAGCGAGGTCCTTGGTGTAGCCCTGGAATGCCTTCTGGATTTCAGCGCGGTCGGCTGCAGAAGCGGCAACCTCGATGTCGACATACTTCACATCGCGGCTCTCCATGAACTGAGCGAAGCGAGACTTCAACTCGTCGTACTTAGCCTTGAGGTCGGCGTCGGTGATTTCCACCTTGTCGTCGGCAATCTTGCTGTAGGGGAACGAAGCGAGTTCAATGCTGCTCTCGGTGTTCTCATCGGCGAAAGCCTGCTTGGCCTCAACGGGATTAGAGAGCAGACAGTGACCTACGAGGCTCTGGAACTTCTGGGCGAGGAGTTGCTGACGCAGGGTCTTCTCGATGAATGTCCAGTAGCGATAGATGGTCTGATACTGACTTGCTACCTGGGGGTTGGTAGACTGCTGAGTCTTATATTCTGCGAGGAATTTCTGCAGAGCGTTTGCGTCGAAACGACCCGTCTGCTGATTGACGAACGGAGTCTGGAGAAGCATGGGGTTGGTGCCTTCCTTCAGGATGTTCTGCATCTCGGTATCGGTAACGGTGAGACCAAGTTCCTTGGCTTCGTTCTCAACGATACGGCTCTGGACGAACGTGTTCCACACTGCGTCCTTCACCTGATTGAGTTGCTGCTCGGAAAGGTTGTCCTGTCCCTGCTGCATCTTAATCACTTCCTGATACTCGTCAACGAGTTTTTGAAAATCCTGCACATTGATTTTCTCTCCTAACACTTCGCCTACTTGCTGACGCTGGTCATTACGTGTTGATTCACATGAGCGCACAGCCTCCTCGGCAATAAACGCAAACAGACCCAAACCGATGATACAGATAAGGATCAGGCCTCTGCTTCTAATTTTTCCTAATGCTGCCATTTCTTTTTTTTGTTGTTATTTTTATTTATTTTCTATTTATTTCAGACCATTGCTTAAAAAAAGCGTACAAAATTACAAAAATATTATGAAATAAAGGAATTTTTCTGCCAAAATTTGGTTTTTCGGCTGATTTCCCCCTCGATTTTACTCATTTTCGGTCACTTTCACCTTTACAAGTTCTATCTTTGTCATTGTATTCTTCAATATCTTGAACAGGAAGCGGCCAATCTTGATTTCCTCGTTGAGTTTGGGGAAACTCTGATATTCGTGGAGAATCAGACCGCCTACCGTCATGTAGTCGTCGCTCTCAGGAAGGCCGAGGTCGAACATCTCATTGACCTTGTCGATTTCGAGTCGGGCCGAGAGCACATACTCCCCACTCTCGAGGTGCTTCGCCACGTAGTTGGAACTGTCGTGCTCGTCCTCAATCTCACCGAAGATCTCCTCAACGATGTCCTCGAGAGAGACGATTCCACTGGTGCCACCGAACTCATCGACCACAACGGCGAGCGACTTCTTCTGCTGCAGGAAGATCTGCATGAGTTTCTGGGCGGCCATTGTCTCAGGCACGAAGGGAATGGTGCGAACAGTCTCGTGCCAGTCCTTCGGATGGCGGAACATCTCGGAGGAATGGATGTAGCCCGTGACATGGTCGATGTCCTCGTCGTAGACGAGCAGTTTGGAATGGCCGCTCTCGACGAACTTCTGCTGCAGGTCGTCCATCGTGCTGTCGGTGGAAATGGCGACAATCTCCGTTCGTGGAATCATGCAGTCGCGCACCTTCGTATCGCCAAAGTCGAGAGCATTCTGGAAGATCTTCACCTCATCGTCAATCTCATCGTCGTTGCGGGCACTGTCGATGCTCGACTGCACAAGATAGTCGAGGTCGATCTTCGAGAAGCCTTCGTCCTCGACCTCAGAAGAGATCTTCACGCCGCCCAGTCGCAGGAAGAACCTTGAGAGCAGCGTCGAGAACTTGCTGATGGGCCAGAGGACCACATAGCAGAGATAGGCTGGAACGGCAAAGAACGAGAGCAGTCGGTTGGGATTGCTCTTGAACAGCGTCTTGGGCAGGAACTCGCCCGTGAAGAGCACGATGAACGTGGAGAGAATCGTGTCGGCAGGCACCGTGAATCCAGGCTGCATGCCCTGAAAGATGGTGTTGTCGAAGAGTCGCGCAATCAGCAGTCCGTAGATGACCAGAGCAATGTTGTTTCCCACGAGCATGGTGCTCACGAAGCCATTCGGATGAGCAAAGAAGTGGGAGATGATGCGCTGTGTGAATCCGCTTTCCTCCTTCTCTTTCTCCATTTCGACGAGCATTCGGTTGCTCGAGACGAAGGCAATCTCCATGCCTGAGAAGAAGGCGGAGAAGGCCATCGACACAAGAATGCCGATGATGAGCGGGAGATCAACTGGATATTCGTTCATTGCTGTTGTTGAAGTTTACTATTTGTTATTGGTCGGTTCGTCGTTGTGGCTGCTGCATCGGGCGCATAGGCGGCTGAACAACTGAGGAGTCGTTCTTGCCGTTCTTCTCGGAGTCGTCGAAGTCGCTCTTCTCGAAGGTTCCCTTACTGTTGGAGACGTAGTAGTGGGTCATCTTCTCATCGCTGCGGAAATAGGAGCCCTGCAGCGTGCGGTCGGGAGTGACCAGACGCGAGAACACGTGGGAATAGAGTTCGTGTCGAGCCTCGTCCCAGTAGAGTTGCTCGCTGGTGTATTGAAGTCCGTCCTTGGTGAGGATGCGGACACGTCCGCGAAGTTCCCAGAGTTTCTTGCGGTCGTAGTTGTAGGCGGTGTCGCACTGTATGTAGGACTGCACGTGGAACTTCTCATCGAACTGAATGAGGAAGATGCCCTTCTCGAAACTCGAGCGGGGAGGGTCGACATTCGGATTGAGGTCCCACTGCTCAGTGACAATCCTGTACTTGATGACACCCGAGTCGGAGATGAGCGCATTGACGCCGTAACTGGTCATCATGGGCACGGAATCCTGCTCACGAATGGCCGGTGCAATGTGCTCCTTCTGTTCCTGACAGGCGCCTAACAGCACTCCTGCCAGCAGGGTCAGCATCAGTAGTCGGAATGTCCTTAACATCTGAGTATCTTCGTTTTAGGCACGCCCTACTCCACTTTCCACTTCGCAAACCAACCCTCGTTGAACGTGAGGGCAATGTTGATGCGGAAGGTGTTTTCGGTGATGAACATCTTGGAGTCCTGACGAACCCACTGGGCACTGATGTTGAGAATGGAGCGGTTGTTCCATCCATTCATGATGGGCAGACCGAAGCCGATGGTGGCGCTATACTCCTTCGGACCTTCATACCCATTTATTAATAAATAAGGTGTAGCATAGGACACACCAGCACGGAAGCGCACGCGGTTGAGATAGCGGCGGCTGGTCTCATCGGGACAGATTTCAGTTCCGAGCGTAAACTTCTGGCGGTCTTTCAGCAAACCTGTGCGCAGACGATAGTCGGTGACTCCGTCGACGGTGCCATATTCGGGCAATTCCACATCGGCCCATTTCTCAAGTTGATAGTCGGCACCAATCTTCACCTTGCCGCTGTGGTTCCACATCAGACCCGCACCAAACGTGTGGGGCACTTCGAGTTGAAGATTTCCCTGACGAGGATATGATGTAGTATCGGCAACGCTTGTCTCGGCGTTGTTAGAAATAACCTCACAAGAGGGTTTGCCGCCAATCTTATGGCCGTAGCCATAGGTCAGACCAAGCGTCACCTTGTCCTTCTTCGACATCTTGGCGGTGAGTTGAAGTCCGAAGTCGAGTTTGTAACTGTGGACCGTAGCCGAGTAGTACTTCGACAGCGTGTTGGCCGACGACTCAGTATAACTGTTGACGACCGAACGGTCGTAACTGCCCCAGAGATAACCTCCGTTGACACCGAAGGCAACGCCCTTGAACGGCTGCCAGCCCATACCGAGATAGGCCTCGTGAATACCACCCGTACCGCGATAGTAGGTCGTGTAGCCCGAACTGGAATTGATGCGCTCAGTGGTGGTGTAGTTGTAGCCCACATTCGAATAAGGCAGCATTCCGAGACTCATGCCCAGATGCGGGGCGAGACGGAAGCCTGCAATCGCATGCTCAAAACTTGCACTGCGGGCATTGAGGCGGTCGCCACCTTCCTTGAAGTTGGTGAGTTGACCCGATACGCCCACGTCGAAGATGAACGACAGGGAGTCGATATTGGAATATGATGCAGGGTTGAGATTGTTCACAACATTGTGCTCGCTATAGGCAATGCCCAAACCGTTCATGCCTCGACTGGCACTACCCGACTGGTCGCCCATCGTTCCCAACCCATACTGGCTGTACGGAGAGTTTGTGCTGCTGTGGCCGTAACGGGCCTCCAGTTGCGTACTATTCTGTGCCTCGGCCCCCAGACAAGCCATACCGAGGACCAATGTAGAAAGAATTATCTTCTTCATTTTATGATTTTAAAGACCCACTTTCGTGAGAAATTTCCTAATTGGATGCAAAATTATTGAAAAAAATCGAGATAAACGCACGAAAATCGCAAAATATAAAGTATTTTTGCATCGTGAAACATTTAAAAGGATTTTTAAGATTTCTTTTTGTGGCTCTGCTGACCCTTTTCAGCGGTAGCCTGAAAGCCTATGATATTCAGGAAACCGACTCCACTCTACTGCAGAAAATCGATTCTACAGTCAGCCTGAGCCTACTCACATGCCAGCCCGGCCAAGAGGCCTATAGCCTCTATGGACACACGGCAATCCACTATGTTGACACTGAGAAAAATATTGACATTGCCGTGAACTACGGCATGTTCAATTTCAGGAAGCCCCACTTCGTGTTGCGGTTCATCTTCGGACTCACCGACTACGAGATGGGCATACAGCCCTACGACTACTTCTGCGGAGCGTATGGCTTCGACCGAAGGGGAATCGTGGAGCAGGAACTGAACCTCACGGCCGAGGACAAACTCGTCATCTGCCGAGCCATCGAGGAAAACTATCTGCCCGAGAACCGCGAATATCGCTACAACATATTCTACGACAACTGTACGACGCGGGCCCGCGACATGTTGCTGCTGCCCTTCGCTGAGAGCACAGACGGCAACCGCAAGGTGGAGATAGAGCGAAAGGACAATGGTCCGTCGTTCCGCGAACTGACCCATCAGTACACGCAAGGCCGCCCCTGGGCACAACTGGGCAACGACCTGCTGCTCGGACTGAAAGCCGACTGGCCCACTACGGTCAGCGAACAGCAATTCCTGCCGTATAACCTCATGGACGATTTCGACAATGCGACCATTGTCTTTCAGGACAGCCTAGTCGACGGGAAACCCGTGACGCAGAAACTGCTGAAGGAGAAGCGCGTGCTGGTTGAGATGTTCGACAACCCCGTGGAGAAGGAATTTCCCCTGAGTCCCACAGCCTGCGCACTGATTCTCGCACTGATCATCGTCGCAGTGACCGTCTGGGAATACCGCCAGAAGAAGATGCTTTGGGGATTCGACCTTGTTCTGCTGTTGCTCATCGGCATCTGTGGTCTCGTTCTCACGGCAATGATTTTCTCACAGCATCCCACTGTGAACATCAATCTACAGATATTTCTACTCAATCCACTTGCGCTCATACTGCTCTGGAGCACTGTCAGACGCGAGGCCAAAGGTCAGAGCCACTGGTTCTGGAAGGTCTATGCCGCGTGCCTGATTGTCTTCTTCATAGGCAACTTCCTACAGTACTATGCCGAAGGAACAAACATTTTGGCATCATCTTTGCTGATAAGATGCTGTGAGCGCATATTCACCAAACCCGTAAAACGTCAATGAACAGATATCTCGCCCTCATCATAGCAGTACTCTCAGGTGCTGAACTGCAGGCCTTCGAACTTGCCCCGAAACTGGTGGTCAACATCACGATTGACCAACTGCGCACCGACTATCTTGAGGCATTCACTCCTCTTTATAATGAGAACGGATTCCGCAAGATCCTGAACAAGGGTATTGTCTACGATGCGGCCAGTTATCCCTCGACACCCATCGACCGCGCTTCGGCCATCGCCACGATAACCACAGGCACAACGCCCTACTATCACGGCATCATCGGACAACGGTGGCTCGACAGGGCTACGCTGCGTCCAGTGTTCTGTGTGGACGACCCGAAGCACTACGCCTCACCCCACCGACTGATGACCTCAACCATCGGCGACGAACTGAAGGTGAGCACCCACGGGGCAGCACTCGTCTGGAGTATCGCTGCGAGCAAGGACTGTGCCATTCTGTCAGCAGGTCATGCAGCCGACGCAGCGCTCTGGATTGACGACAACACACTGCGCTGGCGCAACTCCACCTACTACTCAACAACGACTCCAGAATGGCTAAAGGCTTACTCGAGCACAAACGTGGAACTCGGTAAGAATAAGCAACTTACGAACGACGCAGTGGTGAACATGGCGCTGCAGACAGTGACGAGTACAACACTGGGACGTGATGAAATCAGCGACCTGCTCTGCGTGACCCTTTCGGCTACGAAACCCGACGGAAACATGACAGATTGGCAAACCGAAATGGAGAGCGTCTACATGCAACTCGACAACTCCCTCGGACGCCTGATCACGGGTATTGAGAAGACCGTTGGCAGCAGCAGTGTGCTCTTCGTCATCACCAGCACGGGCTATGCCGATGAAACTGAAAGCGACCTCTCGCAATATCGCATTCCCACGGGAACATTCTATATCAACCGCACAGCCAACCTGCTGAACATCTTCCTGTCGGCAGTCTATGGTCAGGGCCGCTATGTCGACACTTGTTTCGGCAATGAGATGTACCTCAACCACAAACTGCTCGAACAGAAGAACATCAGTCTGGCTGATATTCTCCAGCGTTCGCAGGACTTCCTCGTACAGAACGCAGGCATTGCCGATGTCTACACCTCTGAGCGCCTGCTGCAGGGCAACAACGACATCATCAAACTCCGCAACGGCTTCCATCCGAGCCTGAGCGGCGACATCATCATTCAGGTGGCTCCGGGCTGGCGTCTCGTCAATGAGAACACGCTCGAGTCGTTCACCTCGCGTACGGGATTCATGCCATTCCCCATCGTTTTCTATGGTGCAGGAACCCATGCCGAACGCGTTTCACTGCCAATAACAACCGATCGTATAGCGCCCACCATTGCCAAATGTTTGCGCATCAGGGCACCAAACGCATGCTCCACAGAACCATTGTTCTGAATTTATACGACATTTTTAGGGGCTATTTTTCATTTTTCATTTAATAATGTGCAGATTACGGAAATTTATTCGTAATTTTGCAGTCGCTTTCGCAGATTGACTCATGGAATCTGCTTGAGCGCGTTTACAAATCTGACAAAAAAGATAACGTAAGATATGAATTTTAACAAATTCCTTAAGTCACTCTTCGGCGACAAGTCGACACGTGACATGAAACTCATCCAGCCTCTTGTTGAAGAGGTGAAGAAAGTGTATCCTGAAATCAAGGCGCTGAGCAACGACGAACTGCGCGCCAAGACGAAGGAGATACAGAAGTATGTACAGGACTCGGCTCGCGACATTCAGGACAAGATTGCCGAACTGAAGTCGACCATCGAGGATACTCCACTCGACGAGCGCGAGGCCATCTTCAACCAGATTGACAAACTCGACAAGGAGGCACTCGAGGTCTATGAGAAGGCACTCGACGAGGTGATGCCCGTTGCCTACAGCATTGTGAAGGATACTGCCCGCCGATTTGCCGAGAACGAGGAGACCATCGTTACGGCCACTGACTTCGACCGCGATCTGGCTGCCGACCCGAAGAAGGACTTCATCACCATCGACGGCGACAAGGCCATCTACCACAACCACTGGACGGCTGGTGGCAACGACCTGAAGTGGGAAATGATTCACTACGACGTGCAACTCTTCGGTGGTATTGCCCTGCATCAGGGAAAGATTGCGGAGATGGCTACGGGTGAAGGTAAGACGCTGGTTGCTACCCTCCCTGTGTTCCTGAACGCACTGACTGGCAACGGTGTTCACGTGGTGACTGTGAACGACTATCTGGCCAAGCGTGACTCTGAGTGGATGGGACCGCTCTATATGTTCAACGGACTCTCTGTTGACTGTATCGACAAGCACCGCCCGAACTCTGACGAGCGCCGTCGTGCCTATAATGCCGACATCACTTTCGGTACGAACAATGAATTCGGTTTCGACTATCTGCGCGACAACATGGCCTCTTCGCCACAGGATCTCGTGCAGCGTCGCCACAACTATGCCATCGTCGACGAGGTTGACTCAGTGTTGGTCGATGATGCCCGTACACCTCTGATTATCTCTGGTCCTGTGCCCAAGGGCGACGACCAGATGTTTGAAGAGTATCAGCCGCTGGTGGAGCGACTTGTCGACGTGCAGCGTCGTCTGGCTACTCAGTTCCTGGCTGATGCCAAGCAGAAGATCTCCCAAGGCCAGAAGATGGTGGAGGAAGGCCAGAAGAAGGAAGGTCAGGAGATTCTCGACGAGGGATTCCTCTCGCTGTTCCGCTCCTATAAGTGTATGCCGAAGAACAAGCCACTCATCAAGTATCTTTCTGAGGAAGGCATCAAGGCTGGTATGCTCCGCACGGAGGAGAGTTACATGGAGAACAACAACCGCCGTATGCCGGAGGCTGTCGAGCCCCTGTTCTTCGTCGTTGAAGAGAAACTGAACTCCTGCGAACTCACCGATAAGGGTACCGACTGGCTTGCATCTCAGGTGAACGACCGCGACCTCTTCGTGTTGCCCGACATCACCGCACAACTCTCAGCACTCGAGGCTGATCAGTCGCTGACTGAGGAACAGCGCATTGACAAGAAAGACGAAATGCTCAACCACTACGCTGTTCAGTCGGAACGTGTTCACACCATCCGCCAGTTGCTGAAGGCTTACTGTATGTTCAACAAGGACGATGAGTATGTTGTCATCGACGGCGAGGTGAAGATTGTCGATGAGCAGACAGGTCGTATTATGGAAGGTCGCCGCTGGAGCGATGGTCTCCATCAGGCCGTTGAAGCCAAGGAGCACGTGAAGGTGGAGGCTGCTACGCAGACCTTCGCAACGATTACGCTGCAGAACTACTTCCGTATGTATCATAAGTTGGCTGGTATGACCGGTACGGCTTCTACCGAGGCTGGTGAGTTCTGGGACATCTACAAACTCGACGTTGTGGAGATTCCTACCAACAAGCCTGTCATCCGTAACGATCAGGACGACCGCGTCTATAAGACTGCACGTGAGAAGTATCGTGCTGTCATCGACGAGATTGTGGAGATGCGTGCCAATGGCCGCCCCTGCCTTGTGGGTACTACTTCGGTTGAAATCTCTGAGATGCTCTCGAAGATGCTCTCGATGCGCAAGATTCCTCATCAGGTGCTGAACGCTAAACTCCACCAGAAGGAGGCCGACATCGTGGCTCTCGCAGGTCAGTCGACTCAGGGAACGGCCTTTGTTTCTCTCGACGGTCGTGCATTCTGCGACAAGATGTCTGCACTGCGCCACAATGAGGAACTGGCCAATACCGACAAGAAATTTGCAAATGACGACACGCAGGATGTGCGTGAGGAAGGTCGTCTGCTCGGTGCTGTCACCATTGCTACCAACATGGCTGGTCGTGGTACCGATATTAAGTTGTCAGATCAGGTGAAGGCTGCCGGAGGTCTGGCCATCATTGGTACAGAGCGTCATGAGAGCCGTCGTGTTGACCGCCAGTTGCGTGGTCGTGCAGGACGTCAGGGTGACCCGGGTAGCAGTGTCTTCTATGTTTCGCTTGAGGACAAACTGATGCGTCTGTTCGGTTCTGAGCGCATTGCCTCCGTGATGGACCGTCTGGGCTTCAAGGAAGGTGAGCGTATCGAGAGTGGAATGATCACGAAGAACATTGAGCGCGCACAGAAGAAGGTTGAGGAGAACAACTTCGGTATTCGTAAGCATCTGCTCGAATACGACGATGTGATGAACAAGCAGCGTACTGTTGTCTATGACAAGCGTCGTCACGCCCTCATGGGCGAGCGCATCGGTATGGATATTGCCAACATCATCTGGGACCGCACCATCAATATTATCGACAACAACGACTATACTGGTTGCCGCGAGCAGTTCCTGAAGATTCTCTCGATGGAATGCCCGTTCACCAGCGAGGAGTTCATCAACACCAATCGTGAGCAACTCTTCGAGCAGGCCTTCCAGGCTGCAATGCAGTCGTTCACCCGCAAGACTGAGCGCCTTCAGACTGTTGCATGGCCCGTCATCAAGCAGGTGCAGGAGAATCAGGGAACAATGTATGAGCGCATTCTCGTGCCCATTACCGATGGCAAGCGCGTCTACAACATCCCCTGCAACCTCCGCGAGGCTTACGACAGTGAGGCTAAGTCAGTAGTGAAGCAATTCGAGAAGACCATCATGCTCCACATCATCGATGAATGTTGGAAGGAGAATCTGCGTCAACTCGACGAACTGCGCCATTCTGTACAGAACGCGTCTTATGAGCAGAAGGATCCGTTGCTCATCTTCAAACTCGAGAGTGCAAAACTCTTCGATGATATGGTGAACGACATGAACAACCGCATTGCATCAATCCTTACTCGTGGTCAGATTCCCGAGATTGAGCAGCAGGAAGTTCGTGAGGCAGCACCTGAACAGCGTTCACAGCGCTACAACGAGCAGCGTGGTGAGGAACTGGTCGACAAGAATCAGCAGGCAGCAGCCCAGCAAGACACCCGCGAGACTGCCAAGCAGCAGAATCGTCAGCCGATTGTCAAGGACAAGTTGCCCGGACGTAATGATCCCTGCCCCTGCGGAAGCGGAAAGAAATTTAAGAACTGTCACGGTAGAGGCATCGTCTAATGCCAATTTGGCTAAAGCCAACTACCGAAAACAAATAATTTGTCCCTTCGAAGGAATCACTCTTTCGGAGGGACTTTTTACAAATAGCAAATAACAAATTACAAATTACAAATCGCAAACTAAATAGCAAAACAAACCGCATAAACAAATCGCAAAACAAAGCACAAAACAAAGCACAAAACAAAGCACATATTTATCAAGCCAAATTGACAAAGCGCAAACACAAACTACGAGTCGCAAATCACAAATACGAATCAGAAAGCAATTACAGTGAAAATCGGTGAACAAAAATCCGTGACATTTAAAGCTTCAGAAAAATCTGTGTCATCCGTGTTTAAACGTCAGCAGTCAAGACTATTCTCGTTCCTCCCTCCTCGTTTCTCCTTCCTCGATAAAATTTCCCTTCTCCCCCAATCTTCACTATATTATTAAAATAAGGTGAAGAAAATTCTGACATTTCAATTATTTTTAGTAATTTTGCGCACAATTGTAATCAGAACAAGAATTTTATATAATCACACAGGATACGATGCTAGTAGAATATAAGAAAGTGAAAGTCTATCAGGCAGATGCTCTGATTCTCGACGAAGTGGACTTCCATGCCGACGAAGGTGAATTCATCTACATTATCGGAAAAGTAGGATCGGGCAAGAGTTCGCTCCTGAAAACGATGTACTGCGAGATTGACATCAACCCCGACGAGGCGGAACAGGCTGAGGTGCTTGGACGCGACCTGACCAAGATTCGCCGTAAGGAAGTGCCTGCACTGAGGAAGGAGATGGGAATCATCTTTCAGGATTTCCAATTGCTGCACGACCGCAACGTGTTTCAGAATCTCCGCTTTGTGCTCAAGGCTACTGGATGGAAGAAGAAGGAGGACATCAACAAGCGCATCGAGGAAGTGCTGGCCGATGTCGGCATGAGCGAGAAGAGTTACAAGATGCCGTCGGAACTTTCTGGTGGCGAGCAGCAGCGTATTGCCATTGCTCGCGCATTGCTGAACACTCCGAAAATCATTGTCGCCGATGAGCCTACTGGCAATCTCGACCCAGAGACCGCTACCAACATCGTGGCCCTGCTCAAGGACATCACTAAAACTGGTACGGCTGTCGTCATGTCGACCCACAACATCCCCATGCTCGACAAGTTCCCAGGCATCGTCTATCAATGCGAAGACGGCAACATTAAAGAGATTACACAAGAATACAACAAACAGGATACAACAACAATTTAAGCACAAAGACAATGAAAGTAATGAAATTTGGCGGAACATCAGTGGGTTCCCCTGAACGCATCAAGAATGTCGCCTCTCTTGTCACGGAGTCGGGCGAACAGACATTTGTCGTACTTTCTGCTATGAGCGGTACAACCAATTCGCTTGTAGAAATTTCCGACTATCTCTACAAAAAGAACCCCGAGGGGGCTAACGAAATCATCAACACACTCGAAAAGAAATACATGGTGCACGTGGAAGAACTCTACAGCACCGACCACTATAAGCAACTCACTCGCGACTTCCTGCGTCAGGAGTTCGACTATCTCCGCTCGTTCACAAAGGACATCTTCACTTCGTTTGAGGAGAAGAGTATCGTGGCCCAGGGCGAAGTGATGTCGACAAACATGATGGTGAACTACCTGCAGGAACAGGGCATCAAGGCTGTTCTGCTGTCGGCTCTCGACTTCATGCGCACCGACAAGAACGGTGAGCCTGACCCACAGTACATCAAGGAGAAACTGGCTGCTATCATGGCGAAGAACGAAGGCTATCAGATCTACGTTACGCAGGGCTTCATCTGCCGCAATGCCTATGGTGAGGTCGACAATCTGCAGCGTGGTGGCAGCGACTATACTGCCTCACTTGTGGGTGCAGCACTTCCCGCTGATGAGATTCAGATCTGGACCGACATCGATGGAATGCACAACAATGATCCTCGTGTGGTTGAGAAGACTGAGGCCGTGCGCCAACTGAACTTCGAAGAGGCTGCCGAACTTGCTTACTTCGGTGCCAAGATCCTCCACCCCACCTGCGTACAGCCCGCTAAGTTTGCAGGCATTCCCGTCAGACTGAAGAACACGATGAATCCTCAGGCCGACGGAACAATCATCGACAACGTCATCATGCGCGGCAAGATCAAGGCCGTTGCTGCCAAGGACAATATCACCGCTATTAAGATCAAGTCGTCGCGCATGCTTCTGGCAACAGGTTTCCTGCGCAAGGTGTTCGAGATCTTCGAATCCTATCAGACTCCTATCGACATGATTGCCACCTCTGAGGTTGGCGTCTCGATGAGCATCGACAATCAGGCCCATCTGACCGACATCGTCAATGAACTGAAGAAATACGGTACTGTCACCGTTGATAGCGATATGGCCATCATCTGCGTTGTGGGCGACCTCGACTGGAGCAACCTTGGTTTCGAGACTCTCGTGCTCGAGGCCATGCAGAACATCCCCGTGCGCATGATCTCCTATGGTGGTTCCAACTACAACATCTCTTTCCTCATCAAGGGTAGCGACAAGAAGCGTGCATTGCAAAGTCTGAGCGAAAAGTTGTTCTCATGATTAAAGGAACATTCCCTGTAGAGAAGTTCTCTCAGCGAGAGACTCCGTTCTACTACTACGACACAGCCCTTCTGCGTCAGACGCTTGACGCCATCAATCAGGAAACGAAAAAGCACAATTGCTTTCACGTGCACTATGCCGTCAAGGCCAATGCGAACCCGAAGGTTCTGGGCATCATCAGTCAGGCTGGACTGGGTGCCGACTGCGTCAGTGGTGGCGAGATCCGAGCAGCACTCAATGCTGGATTCCCTGCCTCAAAGATTGTCTATGCAGGTGTGGGCAAGAGCGACTGGGAAATCAATCTCGGTCTCGATGCCGACATCTTCTGCTTCAATGTGGAGAGCATTCCCGAACTGGAGGTCATCAACGAGTTGGCTGCAGCCAAGGGCAAGGTAGCGCGTGTATGCCTCCGTATAAACCCGAATGTGGGCGCTCATACTCACGCCAACATCACCACTGGTCTGGCTGAGAACAAGTTCGGCATTGCCATGCGCGATATGGATGAGGTGATCAGCATCTCTGAGACGATGAACAATGTGAAGTTTGTTGGACTCCACTTCCACATCGGCTCGCAGATTCTCGATATGGGTGATTTTGAATCACTCTGCAACCGAATCAACGACCTGCAGATACAACTCGAACGCAAGCACGTCAAACTGGAGCACATCAATGTAGGCGGTGGACTTGGCATCAGTTACGACCACCCGAACCACATGCCGATTCCCGACTTCAAGGACTATTTCGACACCTATGCCAAGAAGTTGAAACTCCGCCCGGGTCAGCAACTGCATTTCGAACTTGGTAGAGCCGTAGTGGCCCAGTGTGGAACGCTTGTCACCCGTGTGCTCTATGTGAAGCAGGGTGCTGCCAAGCAGTTTGCCATTGTCGATGCAGGCATGACCGACCTCATTCGTCCAGCACTCTACAATGCCTTCCATCGCATTGAAAACATCTCGAGCGATGAGCCAGAGGAGACCTACGATGTGGTTGGCCCCATCTGTGAGTCGAGTGATGTCTTCGTGAAGGCTTTCGACCTGAACCGCTGCCATCGGGGTGATCTCTTGGTCATGCGGTCGGCTGGAGCCTATGGCGAAATCATGGCAAGTCAGTATAACTGCCGCAGACTACCTGTCGGTTATACTGCAGAAGAAATGATATAAAAAAGCAGTTTACAGATAAAAAAATGACATTCGACCTGATAACACTCATACTTGGTGCGGCGGTATTGCTACTGGCCGCACTAAGTCCTTTTCTTAGTCCGTTCTTCAGGAAATTTCCACAGCCTGCAGCCGATGAAGAAGACTTTGCTGTAGGCGACGAAGAGGCAACCATTAGTGATGCCCAAGCAGCAACTGACGATAACGAAGCAGCAACTGAAGGCAACGAAACAGCCAATGACAATGAGGCTGCACAAGCCGACATAGAGCCTGTAGTTGCTGAGAAAGTAAGCACTGCAGTAGCCACAACATCTGAGAAGAATGAGACATCTGAGAATAAGAACACGCCTGCCCTGACCCTGCTCATCACCGCTCAACACAAGCAGGCGCCGATGCTCCGTCAACACCTGCCCGAGTTTCTCAATCAGGAATACGACAACTTCGAGGTAGTGGTAGTAGCCGAGAAAGGCGACAGCGACA
The DNA here is from genome assembly GCA_024697645.1 of Prevotella sp. Classification (GTDB taxonomy): domain Bacteria; phylum Bacteroidota; class Bacteroidia; order Bacteroidales; family Bacteroidaceae; genus Prevotella. The sequence goes on along the minus strand of JAILFH010000113.1, from coordinate 106,411 downwards.
CTGAGGACGTCATCAACAGTTTCTCTTCCAACAGCCGCCTCTACGCCACCTACGTTCCTGATTCCTCGCGCTACATGAGCAAGAAGAAACTGGCCATCACGCTGGGTGTGAAGGCTGCCCACAACGAGTGGATTGTGCTGGTCGATGCATTCTGTACTCCCAGTGGTCCCCAGTGGCTCGCGACTATTGCCAGTTACTGTGACGACGACCACAACCTCGTGATTGGCTACAACAACTTCGACAACGAGGCCAAACCTTACTATCGCTTTGAGCGACTCCAACAGGCTTGCTACACCATGCGTGAGGCTCTCCGCACAGCCTATCGTTCCATCGAGGGCAACATTGCCTTCCGCAAGAGCGAGTTCATTGCTGGTGACGGCTATCGAGGCAATCTGCAGGCCATTCGTGGTGAATACGATTTCCTCATCAACAAGTATGCTAAGCGCAGGCAGACTGCTGTGGCAGCAGAGCGCAATGCCTGGGTCATCTACGATGCCCCTACCCCGCATGCCTGGCGCAACATGCACATCTTCTACACTCACACACGCAAACTCCTCCGTCGGAGTTTCCGTCATCGCCTGCTGCCTTTCATTGATGAACTGGCACTCCATCTGACCTTCATCGCTGCCGTTGCCACTGGCGTCTTTGCGGGTCTCACCCAGCGCTGGATTCTTCTGGGTGTAGCCGTCTTCTCGCTCCTGCTCACCATCATTCTCCGCACCACTTTTGCGAAGAAGGTCATCAGGGCATTCGACGAGGACATTCCCTCCTGGAAGATCTACCCCTACGAACTCAGTGGCATCTGGCATAAGATGTTCCATCACATTCGCTATTGGCGAGCCAACAAGACTGACTTCACGTCGCACAAGGTCTGATTCCCTAAAACTAAATGGCTTATGAGAATTCAACTGCACGTCGCAAAAGGGCTTATACCCTCTGAAGGCAATGACAACTGCCCGAAAGAGACTGTCATCTGCCAGGAACTCGTTGGGATGCTCCGCAGTCAACTGATGAAGGTTGACAACATCTCGATCACTGACGAGCATCCTGACCTCATCCATCTCTTTGGCTACGACAATCATGCCATTGCATCTTATCTCCGACGTGCACGCCAGTTGCTCATTCCCTGCATCATCACTCCGATGAGCACGCTCCAGCCTTGGAACAGCCCTCATCGCGACCTTCCCTTCAGCCACGCTGGACTGAACGACCCGAAGTCTCTCCCGACTACTCTGCTCCTGATTGCTTCGAGCCAGATTGAACAGGAGAACCTCCAGAGACAATATCCTAAACTTTCGGTCGAACTCATTGGAAATCCGATAGTTACCACATCCATTACTTCTGAAGACTATGCAGCACGGATTGTCTCGCTCTATGCCGACCTCATCGCAGTGCACGACCAGAACATCCGCCAGCAGATTCAGCAGAAGGTCGAAGCCCTTGATGAGCCCGACCCAAACATTTGCGAGATTCTCAGGCAGACTGAATACATCGGCTATCAGCACCATCGTGGAACTATCGGCGAGCAGCAACTCATTCAACTCTCAGCAACCCTCACCCGCCTCAACTACGACGAGAGTCTGATGGCTGAACGACTCGAGCAACTGGGCCGCACCTCCTTCTTTGCCCAACTCGAAACAGTCATGCAGGAAAAACAACTCCTCACCGAAGGCTTCATGCCCATCCCTGCCCAGGAGAACAAAATGTTCAAGGAGTAGTGAAGAAAGAGTTTTTAGGGGCTGGCTTTTTTTGCTAGGATTACTAGGGAAACTAGGCTGACTAGGAGAACTAGCCTAACTAGGAAAACTAGGAGAACTAGGGATGCTAGGAGAACTAGCCTAACTAGGAAAACTAGGATTACTAGGGATACTAGTCCAACTACTTACCCCCAGCCACTACCCACCCAGTTCCCTGATGCGGTCCTTGAGCCTCGCAATCTCGGCTTTCAGGGCGGCAATCTCCCGATCCTTTGCTTCAATGGTAGCCTTCTGGATGTTTCGATAGCCCAGACGGGCAGCAGTCATCCGCTCTCTTATCCCCCCATTCTCTACAAAGTCCTGCTCCAGATACTTCTCATACTTCACCATCATCTTGTCAGTGAAATGGCAGAGCGAGAGAGCCGTGTTTGCCATCTCCTCATCGCTCCATCGCATGAAGAACGGCTCATAGTCCTCAAGTTGATTCCGATTACGACAGAAGTCCAGCAAGGCTTTATAGCGAGGATGGCCCTTCACCCATCGGCTCAGCCTGCGCGACAAGAGATAGTCCTCATAGTCCTCCCGTAGTTCCTTCAGAGAGGCCCGTGCCACGTTAAGCAGTTTCAGTTCCAGTTCCATCGAAGTCACACCATCGGCCATTCCTTCAACGATGTTCTGCTTACCCGAACGGGCAGCCTGCACCATCTGGTCGACAGTTCGGTCGCCATACTTTGGTAGAAACCGCTGGCAGAACACATAGGTCATCTGATAGAGTACCACCGTCTTCTGATAGAAATAAAGCGTATTCCAGTCCTTCTCCTGCCGAAGCACTGTATCGATCATCGCTGCTGCCTCCAGCGGATTTTTCTCATCTTTTGCATTGAGTTGTTCCATGGTCATGTTGTTTTGGTCAACGTATTAGACGATTGCGTGCAAACCACCTTATTATATCTCCGCAAATTTACCCTTTTCCCACGACACCGCAAAACATTTTCCCGATTTTTTGTCTAATAAAAAAACAGGCAGTCAATGCCAGATTCAGCACCAACTGCCCATTTTCTTTACAAATTAAATTTATGTTTTTTTATAAGGCTTACTCCTTCACCAAAGAGAGCAATTCTTTTTAGTGTGTTAAGACATACTCTGGAGTATAAAGAGCAATCCTTTTGACCATAGAAAGATATGCTTTTGACTGTAGAAAGGTGTCCTTTTGACTGTAGAAAGGTGTCCTTTTGACTATAGAAAGGTATCCTTTTAACTATAGAAAGATATGCTTTATAGGGGTATAAAGACCATCTTTATAGGGGCATAAAGCATTGCTTTGTAAGGTAGAAAGATGTGCTTTATATCATAGAAAAGAATTCAACCATACAGACTCAAAAAATGCCCTCTGGAGGGAGGGCATGACTATATGGGTGGAAGGAAAGATTCTACAGGGCTTCGTCGTCAGGTTTCTCGAGGGTTCGGCTGACCTTCTTTGGGAAGTGCTTCTTGCGCTTGAGCCACGCTTCCTTGCGGGCTTCATATTCCTCGTAGTGACGCTCTAGGAAATTGTCTGCCATAGAAATCTATCGATATTAAAACTGATGTTCTGAGGGAGAGGTGAGAGAAGCAAGTCTCCTGTGGACGTGGCGATAGTTGTCCTCATGCATTGAGTCGGGCTCAGGAATGTTCAAAAGACAGCCTCTGACGCTCAGGTGCAGGACTTCCCTACTCCAGCGCTCAGACTACTTGAATTTGCTATAGATGACGCTAATCTTGATTGGATCATGGGGATTCGCAGAGCCTCCTACGAGTTTGGTACTGGTGAGCGACAGGGTGTGGGAGACAATGGAAGTAGAGATCGTGGAAACCGTCACTGGAATGAGCACAACCTTGTTCCAGTTCTCTGACGAGCGATTGCCATTCATGGCTGCTATCAGGTTGGAGATGTTGGCGAACTGGTAGGTGTTGTTCGAACCCAGATAGGTGTTCGTGGCCAGATAGGATGTGCGATTGTCAACCGTGCGGCTGTTCTCAAAGAACGAGTATAGGCTGTCCTTCGGAATCATGAGCAGATTGGCTGGAGTGCCCAGCGAGTAGTCGCTCTCTACGGTGTTGTTGATTCTGGGAATCACAATCTTTGCCGTATTGATGGTGTCGTTGTCGTGTCCACTCAGGATGTTGTCCACGGGAATCGTCATCTCAGTGAAGATGCCTGCAGGAGTCTTCAGATAGGTGCAGGTGTTGTCGGCTGCCAGGTCGAGAATGGTCTGGCGGTCGTTCTCAATGGCTGTTGTCTGCAGCACTTCCTCGGTGCCACCGAACTCAACAATACCTGATTCGATGGAGTCGGTGCCCTGGTAGTGGAAATAGACAATGAGTTTGCTATTGACGATATTGGCCATAGCGCCCAGTCCACCAGTATACTCGAAGTTGAATCCAGGAACCACTTCCTTGGCAAAGCGCAGCGAATTGCCAAACACCTCAGGATTCTTGTAGTAGGATTGCATGAGATAGGTACCGTAGTTGCTATAGACGGTGCCATCCTTTGCTGTATAGGAGTCGTTGAGGGGGATTCGGATGTTGTTGGTGTAGCCATCAGCGCTACGTGAGGATTCCGAGACACTCATGTCGATGAGCGAATAGGCAATCTCCTTGTTGATGCCGTCCTCTCTGAGATAGCCGCTCGTGGTCGGATTGAAATTGGAATAGTAGAGTCGGTTCTCAAGCACGGGAGTAGCCAGTTCCTCAACTCTGAGTTTCATCGGAGCCAGAGAGTCGCCATAGAAACTTGTGTAGAACAGGCGCAGTTCACAGGAGTCGGCCACGATGGAGCCATCGTCAGTCCTGCTTGTGATGCTGTCGGCCTTGGGGAATGTGTTCTCGTAGTCATCGAGCACATGGAACTGGGTCATGAAACTACCAGTGATGTAGCCGCCAGTCTCCGGGTCGCGAATCTTTCCCAGATAGCCCACAGTGGTGCGGGCATAGACTGAATCAGCGATGATAGAACGGGAGGATACCTGGAACGTGTCGGTAGTGACGTCCAGGTTGTCCATATCGTGTGTCAAGGAAGTACCAATGTCGTTTGTTGTGTCGTCGCATGCAGACACCATAGCAACAGTAAAAACTGCAGAAAGAAGATATTTGAATTTCATCTTACGTTGCTGAAAAAACTTTAGTAGGAAAAAGAGTAGTCCCAAGGAAATGCTATTCCTCAGGACAAATTTGTTTGTAGAACTCAAGATAGGCCTCGCCGAAGTCCTCTCCGGGATAGTTGAGGACAGGCAGTTTCTTGTCGACTGCGTATGCCGTGAGTTTCTTGTTCACATCCTCGCTGGCCTGAACGACTCCATCACTGTAGTCGATGGCCAGTTTGCCGAGTTCCAGGAAGTCGAAATTCTCCTTGTAGTCGCTGAGCAACTCAGCCTTTGCATCGCGGAACTCTATGCAGCGCTTGAAATTGTCACCGAGAGACCCCTTCGGCTGCTCATGGAAGAGCGAGGTGATGACCTTTGTATTGGCGAACCAGGGCTCATCCTTGTAGGCAGTCTTGATGTAGAGGGGAACCACAGCCGCCATCCAGCCCTGACAGTGAATGACGTCAGGTGCCCAGCGCAACTTCTTCACGGTCTCCAGTACACCACGTGCAAAGAAGATGGCACGCTCTCCATTGTCGGGATACTCCTCACCCATCTCGTCGACAGTCATCTGACGCTTTGTGAAGTAGTCTTCATTGTCGATGAAATAGACCTGGATGCGTGTACCAGGAATCGATGCAACCTTGATGACGATAGGATGATCGGTGTCGTCGATGATGAGATTCATGCCAGAGAGGCGCTGCACTTCATGCAACTGCCCCCTACGTTCATTAATTGATCCCCATTTGGGCATGAATGTACGAATTTCGTAACCACTCTCCTGAATCTTGTTGGGGAGCAGTTTGCCCATTAACGCCATTTCTGTTTCGGGTACATACGGAGTGATCTCCTGATTGATGAACAATACTTTCTTAGCCATAATTCTCATTTTTGCAACGCAAAGGTAATAAAAAAAATTGAAAAATAAAAATCAGCAAAGGGCGAAAAGGCTGAAACCTATCTTTTTTTATAGATTTTTACCTTTTCACCCTTCGGTGTTTTGACTTTTTTCAATATTTTTGAAAGCAAGTTCTATTCAATCACCACGAGGGGAGCGTCTTCCATGACGTTCTCTCCCATCTTCACGCAGACGGCAGTCACGGTGCCATCAGCCTCTGCCTCAAGGTTGTTTGCCATCTTCATGGCCTCGAGCACAACAACTACGTCGCCCTTCTTCACCTTGTCGCCCACGCTCACCTTGATGTCGGTGATGACACCAGGCAGCGGAGCCTTCACGGCATTGTTCACATTGACATTGGCAGCAGGTGTGGCCTCGCTCTCAGTATTCTCAGCGGGCTGGCCGAGGACAACCTTCTTCTTCTCGGGTTCCTTCTCAGGCTCCATCTCCACCTGGAACTCCTCACCATTTACCGTCACCTGAGCCACGTTGTCGGTGATTTCGCCAATGGCTACAACATATTCTTTTCCGTCGATGGTATATTTGTATTCTTTCATCTCTTTTGAGGTTTGAGTGTCATTACTTGAAACTTGGCATTCCACAACGTGTGGCGGGGCTGAATCGTGATGAATCCAGGCTCCTTGTCGTGCACGTTGTTGCCCTTAAACTCGTGAAGTGCCAATGCAATGGCAGCATAAATGTTCTTGTCGGTCGTCATAACATTCAACTGTTTTTATCAGACAAAATTACATCGGCATGCAACCATGCTTCTTGGCGGGCAGCGACTGCTTCTTGCAGGCCAACTGAGCCAGTCCACGACAGATGCGGAAACGAGTGTTGCGAGGCTCAATCACATCATCGATGTAGCCATACTGGGCTGCCTGATAGGGATTGGCAAAGAGGTCGCTGTACTCTTCCTCCTTCTCAGCAAGGAATGCATGTACGTCCTCACCTGCCTCCTTCTTGGCCTTGACATCCTTGGCACAAAGCACGGCAACAGCACCACTGGCTCCCATCACGGCAATCTCACTCGAGGGCCATGCGAAGTTCAGGTCAGCACGCAACTGCTTGCAACCCATCACGATGTGGCTGCCACCATAGGACTTGCGCAGGGTGATGGTGATCTTGGGAACTGTGGCCTCGCCATAGGCATAGAGGAGTTGGGCACCATGCAGGATGACTGCGTTGTACTCCTGACCTGTTCCGGGAAGGAATCCTGGTACATCGACCAGAGACACGATGGGAATATTGAAAGCATCGCAGAAGCGTACAAAGCGGGCCCCCTTGCGAGAGGCATTGGTGTCGAGCACACCTGCATAGGCAGCAGGCTGATTGGCTACAACACCCACGCTCTGGCCATTGAAGCGGGCAAAGCCTACGATGATGTTCTTGGCAAACTTGGGCTGAACCTCGAAGAACTCGCCATTGTCGACAAGGGCTGTGATGACCTTATACATGTCGTAAGCCTTGTTGGGATCGTCAGGGATGATCTCGTTGAGCAAGTCTTCCTTGCGGTCGATGGGGTCTGTGCACTCAATGCGCGGAGCCTCCTCCATATTGTTCGAAGGGAGATAACTCAGCAGGGTCTTAATCATGGCCATTGCCTCTTCCTCGGTCTTGGCGGTAAACGAAGTGACACCACTCTTGGAAGCGTGGACACTGGCTCCACCCAGACTCTCAGCATCGACATTCTCACCCGTGACTGTCTTCACGACGGCAGGACCGGTGAGGAACATGTAACTGGTGTTCTCCATCATCAGGATGAAGTCGGTCAGTGCGGGGCTATAGACAGCACCACCTGCACACGGACCCATGATGGCCGAAATCTGGGGGATGACACCCGAGGCCAGAATGTTGCGCTCGAAGATCTCTCCGTAGCCAGCCAGCGAGCAGATGCCCTCCTGGATGCGTGCACCACCTGAGTCGTTCATGCAGATCATCGGTGCACCGTTCTGCATGGCCATATCCATCACCTTACAGATTTTCTGCGACATGGTCTCAGAAAGCGAACCACCATTGACGGTGAAATCCTGTGCGGAGACATAGACCAGACGGCCACCAATGGTAGCCGAACCAACTACTACACCATCACCGAGGAACTGTTTCTTCTCCATGCCAAAGTTGTGGCAGCGATGCAGTTTGAACATGTCGTACTCTTCGAACGAACCTTCATCAACTAACATCTCAATACGCTCACGAGCTGTATATTTTCCACGCTGGTGCTGCTTGTCGATGGCCTTCTCGCCACCACCCAGACGAGCCTTCTCGCGCTTGGCTATCAGCTCCTTGATTTTCTCTGTTTGTTTGCTCATATATTTCTATAAAATTTCGTTCTGTCGTTTTCAGCCTGCAAAGGTATAAAAAATAAACGACACGACCAAATATTGTAACACAAAAGCCAAGTTTTCGATGAGGGAAACTTGACTTTTAGCGACTGAAATGCACATTACGCTGTGATTGTTGCCATATCATTTACCATTCCTGTAGATTCCTCCAGAGGCTGTTGTGGGGTCGTAGTCCTCACCTTCACGGGGGAATGTGGGAATGAATTTCATTTCATGTTGAATTCGTCTCTGACGCTGCCGCATGTAGGCACTTGGCTCCTTGCTGCTGAACTTGCGGGGATTGGGCAGCGTGGCTGCAATCAGGGCACAGTCGGAGCGTGAAAGGTCCTTGGCCGTCTTGCCGAAATGATACTCTGCCACAGCATCAACACCATAGATGCCAGGGCCCATTTCGATGCTGTTGAGATAGACTTCCATGATGCGCTGCTTCGACCACATGAGTTCTATCAGCGCCGTGAAATAGGCCTCGAGGCCCTTTCTCACCCATGAGCGACCCTGCCAGAGAAACACGTTCTTCGCAGTCTGCTGGCTGATGGTACTGGCTCCCAGTTTGTTCTTTCCTTCTTTCATGTTTCGCTTGGCTGCCTTCTGAATGGCATCATAGTCGAAGCCGTGATGGAGCAGGAATCGTTGGTCCTCACTGGCCATCACTGCCACAGGCATGTGGCCCGACATATTCTCGAGCGAAATCCAATGATGATGAAGGGTGATGCCTTCACCCGCCTGGAACTGCTCCACGCAGCGGGAGACCATCAGCGGAGTGAGATAGACGGGTACAAAACGATAGAGCACAACGGCCAGAATTGTAGAGCCAAAGAACAGGCCGAGCACCCAGCGAATCGTCTTGCTAATGATTTTCATTTTCTTAAGATGAGGTTACAATGATTGATAATATATTTTTCCGTTTTGCCTTGAAAAACTTTTACAAGAAAGAATTGCATCTGCTCCCAGTTGCCATTCGTCGGAAAGAAGAAGACAAAAGGAGCAAATGCAATTCAACATTAATCGTTTACTGATTTTCTATATCATACGATTACTGCAGTGTGCCAGCCTCAGCAGCCTGGATCATTGCCTGAGAAGCATAGAGGTAAACCTCCACACGACGGTTCTGAGCCTTACCAGCAGCAGTAGAGTTGTCGGCAACAGGATTTGACTCACCGAAACCAGTGGTCGAACGGATCTGGTTTGTAGAAACACCCAGAGAGGTCAGATAGTTCGTAACGGCCTGAGCACGCTCCTGAGAGAGGTTGAGGTTCTTCTGAACGCTCTGCTCTGCAGTAGAGTTTCTCCAGCCGGTGTTGTCGGTGTAGCCCTGAACAGCCACATCGCAGTCGGTGTTCTGCTTCAGCACCTCAGCAAACTTAGAAAGTGAGTTCTTAGCAGTTGCGCTCAGTGTAGAACTACTTGTAGCAAAGAGGATACCAGAATCGAAGGTAACCTTCACAGCCTGCAGGCCGTTAGCGTCGGTCACAGACTCAACCTGTGCGTTCTGCACAGCCTCTGCCTGAGCCTTCACCTTATCCATGTGCTTGCCAATCAGCGCACCAGTACCAGCACCTACAGCACCACCGATAGCGGCACCAACAGCGGTGTTACCAGCAATCTTACCGATGATTGCACCAAGGGCTGCACCAGCACCTGTGCCGATGAGAGCACCATTCTTTGTGGCTGTACCACAACTTACCAACACTGCGAGGCACATGCCGAGTGTCATAAATTTCATTTTCTTCATATTACAATCTTTTTAAATAGAGTTAATAAAATACTTTAATTTCTAATTCATCAGACGTTGAAAACACCCGAAGGTTTAATGGATTTTGTCATTTCATGACACAAATCTGTTGCAAAGATAATTCTTTTTTTCACTTTATCGCTCTTTTACCAACATTTTTTTGTAATTTTGCGGCAAAATTTTCAAACATTCGCATAAATATGGCAAAAGAACTCAAAGAATTAACGAAAAGAGCTGACAATTATAGTCAGTGGTATAATGACTTGGTTGTAAAGGCCGACCTTGCTGAGCAGTCGGCTGTTCGTGGCTGTATGGTCATCAAGCCTTATGGCTACGCCATCTGGGAAAAGATGCAGGCTCAGCTTGACAAGATGTTTAAGGAAACGGGCGTACAGAATGCCTACTTCCCCTTGCTCATCCCGAAGTCGTTCCTCTCTCGTGAAGCAGAACACGTGGAAGGATTCGCCAAGGAGTGTGCTGTGGTGACCCACTATCGCCTGCGCTCAAATGCAGACAAGAGTGCTGTGGAGGTTGACCCAGCCGCAAAACTCGAGGAAGAACTGATTATCCGCCCCACATCAGAGACCATTATCTGGAACACCTATAAGAACTGGATTCACTCTTGGCGCGACCTGCCCCTGCTGTGCAACCAGTGGTGCAACGTGATGCGTTGGGAAATGCGCACTCGCCCATTCCTCCGCACATCTGAATTCCTCTGGCAGGAAGGCCACACGGCCCATGCCACCCGTGAAGAGGCTGAAGCCGAAGCCAAACTGATGCTGAAAGTCTATGCTGAGTTTGCCGAGCAGTGGATGGCTGTTCCCGTGGTGCAGGGTGTGAAGAGCGAAACTGAGCGTTTTGCCGGTGCTCTCGACACCTATACCATTGAGGCAATGATGCAGGATGGCAAGGCTCTGCAGAGCGGAACCTCTCACTTCCTGGGTCAGAACTTCGCCAAGGCATTCGACGTCACCTATTTAAATAAGGAGAACAAGCCTGAACTCGTCTGGGCAACATCGTGGGGTGTTTCAACTCGTCTGATCGGTGCCCTCATCATGACTCACTCCGACGACAATGGTCTGGTGCTGCCTCCGCGTCTGGCTCCAATTCAGGTGGTCATCATTCCTATCGCCACAAAGCCCGAGCAGATGGAACTCGTCAACAAGGAAGTACAGCCCATCATGGAAGAACTCCGCAAGAAGGGTATCACCGTGAAGTTCGATGACTCTGACAACAAACGTCCTGGATTCAAGTTTGCCGACTACGAACTGAAGGGTGTGCCTGTGCGTCTGGTGCTGGGTGCTCGCGACTTGGAGAATGGTACCATTGAGGTGATGCGTCGTGACACACTTGAGAAGGAGACTCGCCCACTGGAGGGCATCAGCGAATATGTAGAGCAGTTGCTTGAGGAAATTCAGCAGAACATCTTCGAGAAGGCTCGCAGGTATCGTGATGAGCGCATCTATGAGTGCGACAACTACGAGGAATTCAAGGAGCGCGTGAAGGTTGGTGGATTCTTCCTCTGCCACTGGGATGGAACAGCCGAGACTGAGGCTCGCATCAAGGAGGAAACTCAGGCCACAATCCGTTGCGTGCCTTATGGCTTCGAGCAGACTGAGGGTATCGACATGGTGAGCGGCAAGCCTGCCAAGTATCGTGTGATCATTGCCCGCAGTTATTAATCTGCAACTATTCATAGAGGTGAAAGCGGAAACAGGCAGCAGTGCAGCGGCTTCCGTTTTCACCTTTTCGATAAAATTGGTGTAGGCAATTCTGACAAGCAGTTTCCTTTCTTCAAGGCTGACTTAGGTAACAAAAGCATACACCTGAACCCCCAAAAGACTGAAACGATGAACTATAGCAAGAAACATTTCACGATGAAAGCAATCTCCCTGACAACTCTGGGCCTCATTCTTCTGACCTTCTCATCATGTGGGTCGAAAAACAAGGTCTCTCATGTGGGCGGATTTGCTGTCGACAGCGTGGTCTTGGATACTGTCGTTTCACTCACTTCGGCTGAAAATGCACCAACGTGTGAACTGAAGTTGCATCTCCATTTCCTGAAAGAGGAAAAGGCTACTGCACTGAACGACACACTCCTGCGTGCAGGCATTCTGACTCCTGACTATTTCTCGCTGAACAAGGAGAAACTCTCGGTCAAGAACTTGGTCGATTCCTTCGCCAGACGCTATCTGGAGGAGTATCTTGAAGAATATGCTCCACTCTATCGGGCTGATACCGAACATGCCTCGGCCTACAACGTGAAGTACTTTGTGCAGACTCATTTTGAGGAATCTGCCGACGACATCCTGACCAATATTGCCAACGTCTATACATTCGGTGGTGGAGCCCACGGCATCAAGCAGACCCTGGCCCTGAACATCGACACGAAGAAAGCCCGTATCATCAGGCTTTCTGACCTCTTCAAAGACGCCAATGACAGAAAACTGAAAGAGGTTGTCATGGCACAAATGCAGAAGGATTTTGAGGTTGAATCGTTTGAGCAATTACAAGAAAAGGGAATCTTCACCAATGGCGACACTTATCTTTCCGAAAACTTCATACTGGCCGCAGATGAGATTACGTTCATCTATGGAGAGGATGAGATTGCTCCTCACTCAGTCGGCGAAATCCGAGTGAAAATGGAGAAGGACAAACTCAGCGACTATCTGAAATAAGAAAGCAGGCTGGGCAAGTTTCTGATTTAGAAGAATGAGAGTATCAAGGTCTTAGGAATAACAGTTGAATCAATAGAAAACAATTATCCAACTATCGAAAATGGGCATAGAGATAATCAACAAATACTTTCCAAATCTGTCTGATAATCAACAGGTTCAGTTAGAATCGTTGATGGAACTCTACAGAGATTGGAATTCGAAAATCAATGTGATTTCACGCCGTGATATCGACAATCTCTACGAACACCATGTGCTGCATTCACTGGCAATCGCCAAGGCGTTCAACTTCCAGCCAGGAACAGAGATTCTGGATTTCGGAACGGGTGGCGGCTTCCCTGGAATACCTTTGGCAATTCTGTTTCCTGAGTGCAGTTTCAAACTCATCGACGGAACAGGCAAGAAGATTCTTGTGGCTACGGAAGTGGCCAAGGCAATCCAACTGAAGAACGTCGTTGCTGAGCATCTGCGTGGTGAGCAGGAAACAGGAAAGTTCGATTTTGTCGTCAGCAGGGCTGTGATGCCCCTACCCGACCTGATGAAAATCGTAAAGAAGAACATCTCGAAAAAACAGCAGAACGCCATGATGAACGGTGTGATCTGCCTGAAGGGAGGCAATGTAGAGGCAGAGATTCAGCCCTATCGCCGCATTGCTGAAGTGACTGAAATCAGCCAGTGGTTCAAGGAGGAATGGTTCAAGGAGAAGAATGTCATCTATGTGCCCGTATGACACCTCTCTTAAGTAGATAGAAAGCGTGACAATATCAATAAAATAGAAACTTCTATGCTGAATATACAAAGATTTGAATGCAACATGCTGCAGGAGAACTGCTACGTGGTGAGCGATGAGACTCAGGAATGTGTCATCATCGACTGTGGTGCGTTCTATCCTGAAGAGAAAACGGCTATTGCTGACTATATCCGCAAGAATGAACTGAAGCCTGTTCATCTGATTGCGACTCACGGACATCTCGACCACAACTTCGGCAACAAGTTCATACTCGACGAATATGGGCTGAAACTGGAGATTCATCGCGATGACGAAATCCAGATTAAGCAGATGGCACAACAGGCCGAGAATCTCTATCAGTTTACACTCGATGAAGAGATACCACCAATAGGCAGATTGCTGACCGAAGCCGACACCATTGACTTTGGTTCGCATCGCTTCACCATCATTGAGACTCCTGGTCACTCGCAGGGTGGCGTGTTCTACTACTGCAAGGAAGAGAAGGTCTGCTTCTCTGGCGACACACTGTTCCGCAACTCCATTGGCAGATGCGACCTCACGGGTGGTTCGATGTTCATGATCATCCAAAGCCTAAGGACCATCTGTCAACTCCCTGACGACACGGTGGTGCTACCTGGCCATGGGCCACAGACAACCATTGGGCACGAAGTGGCAACCAATCCATTTATAGACAGATAAACAGAGAATCGGGGATGGATAGATGAGGAAGGAAGTAGTCTCTTATTCCTTTCACTCTAAGAAAAAGTAATCCTTTCACTCTAAAGAAACAAACATCCTTTCACTCTAAGAAGAAATAGTCCTTTCCCTTTAAAATAAAAAAGATTTGAGCAACAAGGCAGAGAGAATCATCCTGGGCATTGACCCTGGCACCAACGTAATGGGCTATGGAGTCATTCGGGCTGTCGGCAACAAGGCGGAAATGGTGGCTATGGGTGTCATCGATCTGCACAAGATAACCGACCCCTATCTGCGTCTGGGACATATCTTTGAACGTGTCACAGGAATCATCGATTCCTATCTGCCTGACGAGATGGCCATTGAGGCTCCATTCTTCGGAAAGAATGTGCAGTCGATGCTGAAACTTGGACGTGCACAGGGTGTTGCCATTGCTGCTGCAATCCATCACGATGTGCCCATTCATGAATATGCACCGACAAAGATTAAGGTGGCAATCACTGGCAGTGGCTCTGCCTCGAAGGAACAGGTGGCTGGAATGCTGCAACGCATGCTGAAACTCGATCCCGAGGAAATGCCCAAATACATGGACGCAACTGACGCACTGGGAGCAGCCTACTGCCATTTCATGCAACTGAGTCGACCCGATACTGGCGCAAAGAGTTACAATGGCTGGAAAGACTTTGTGAACAAGAACCAGAAGCGAGTCAGCAGTGGACGAAAGGGTGAGACAGATTAAACCTCTGAAGTCTTTCTGCGTCCAAAGAAAAGATTCGACAGAGAATAAAATTCGATATTGATGAAGTTCCGATATTCATATAATAAGATTCGGTTTTCTGTATTCGACCAATTCTACAAAAAGAACAAAACATATTATTAACAATAAAAACAAAGCAAACAACAATGAAAATGAAGAAAATACTTTTGCTTGCAGTATTGTGCTTCACCACTGCCACCTCGGCTATGGCACAAGATGTATTCCGCATTCTGCTCGAAGATGCCAAGGCTGTTGCTGAAGACCGTACTAAGGATCTTGAGACCCGTAAGATTGCAACCTTCAAGTATGACGAACTGAGTTACATGTCGATGAAGGTTCGTGACGATGTTCTGCGCGATACCACCGATCTTGCTTTCTTCAACAAGACCATCAGCATGCTCAACGAACAGTCGCTGGCTATGCACAATTTTGTTCAACTCTACTGTGAGCGTCTGGCAAAAGCAAAGAAAAAGACTGATCGCGATGTCATCATCACTGTCTTCAAAGATGCCAGCATCAAGCATCCGTTGTTCAATGATATGGACAAAGATCTCATCCTGTCCTACTACAACAACGACAACTATCTCACTCAGTTCTCTCTCGACACTGACTGGGTAAAGGCACTTGAGGCCGTCAAGAAGAGATATTAGGAAGGGAATCGTTTTCCGACTTAAAAGTATACAGAATAAAATAACGCATCGGTTCATCAGAGAATCGATGCGTTGTTTGTTATGATTGCCTTACTTCTTCCGCAAGCGCTTGTAATAATCAGACAATGCTGCACGGGATATTCCAAGTTCTACCAATCGGTCAAGGTCGGAGCGGGCTTTATCCAAATCTTCCAGACGAATGCAAACATCGGCATGCGAAAGCAGATAGTCCACATTGTCGGGCGAAAGGCTGATGGCTTTTGAATAGTCATATTCTGCCAGATCCAGCATCTCCCTCTCTACTTCAACACCAGCCCGGGCAGCATAGGCAACAGCACTATCAGGATGTTGTTCCACCAACTGATTCAACTGGTCATAGGCCTCGGAGTAGTGCTTATCCTTCTGATTGAGCAATGCAAGGCCCAGACGGGCTTCAAAATTGCCAGGCACAAGGCGCAAGACGTTCTCATAATCCAATCGGGCAAAGCCAAATCGGCGCAAACGTTCATTTGCATAGGCTCTGAAATAGAGTGCTGCCACATTTTCGGGATAGAACCGAAGAATCACATCATATTCATCCTTCGCCTTCTGCCATTCCTCCAGCATCAGATGGATTCCAGCCTTCTTCAGCCGCAAGTCGGCAGAATCAGGATGATACTCCATCTCATTGATTGCCTGCAACAACGAGTCTCGCAGTTGGTTGGTTTGCTGAGCCTGGGCTGACCATACGCTCATCAACAACAGGCAAACCAGAATGGTCTGTTTATATCTGAATGAGAAAGCGAATGACATTTCCTTCTTTTAGTTATTCTTGATGAAGTCGACAATCCACTGTCCGACCTCCTTTGTTCCATAATGAGCACCGCCTTCTACCTGAATCTCTGGTGTGCGGACATTCTCCTGCAGACTTGCGTCGACAGCCTTTCTGATGAGTGCACCTTCTTCATTCAGTCCGAAGTGCTCCAACAGCATGGCTGCCGAAAGAATCTGAGCCAGCGGGTTGGCTTTGTTCATGCCTGCAGCCTGTGGCCACGAACCATGAACAGGCTCGAACAACGGAGTGTGCAGACCCAGTGAAGCAGACGGCTGCAAGCCCATCGAACCCGTGATGCACGAAGTCTCATCGGTCAGGATATCACCAAAGGTGTTCTCTGTCACAATCACATCGAAGAATCGCGGCTCTGTCAATACGCGCATAGAAGCATTGTCGATGAACATATAGTCGGTAGTCACATCAGGATATTGCGGTTCCATTTCCTTTGCAATCTGACGCCACAACCTACTGCTGGCCAGAACATTGGCCTTATCAACAACCGTCAGGTGCTTGCGACGCTTCTGTGCGTACTCAAAGGCTACCTTCAGAATGCGCTCAATCTCTGGACGGGTATAGATGTCGGTATCATAGGCCTTGTCGTTGTCCTGATACTTCTCACCGAAATACATACCACCCGTCAGTTCCCTGATGACAATGAAGTCGGCTCCTCTCAGCAGTTCGTCCTTCAGTGGCGACATGTGAATCAGGCAGTCGAAAGTTGCTACAGGACGAATGTTGGCAAAAAGTCCGAGTTGTTTGCGCATGGCCAGCAATCCCTGCTCAGGACGCACCTTTGCCGTTGGGTCATTGTCGAAGCGCAAATCACCAACAGCAGCAAACAGCACTGCGTCTGCACGCATACAGGTGTCGTGGGTTGCTGCAGGATATGGGTTGCCAACGAGGTCAATCGCATGGGCACCACAGACAGCCTCTTCGTAATGGAATTCGTGATTGAACTTTGCGGCAATTGCATCAAGCACGCTGACACCCTGCTGCATAATCTCCGGTCCGATACCATCGCCGGCAAGTATAGCAATATTCAGTTTCATAGTCTAAAATTTATTTCTTTATTGATTGTTTTGTTCCCATGCCTCCACCTTGTCGCGGTTTGACACAAGGAAATCGATATCATCCAAACCATTCATCAGACAATGCTTCTTGTAGGCATTGATGTCGAAATGCTCACTATGGCCTGTCGACAGATTGGTAATAGTCTGATTAGGCAAATCAACCTTCACCTGGGTCTGAGGGTTCTCAGCGATGCTCTCAAAGAGTTCCTTTAGGAAAGGCTCCGTCACAACTACTGGCAAGACAAAATTGTTCAGTTCATTCTGCTTATGAATATCGGCAAAGAACGAACTCACCACCACGCGGAAGCCATAGTCGGCTATTGCCCAGGCAGCATGCTCACGGCTTGAACCGCACCCGAAGTTCTTTCCTGCAACCAGAATCACGCCAGAATACTTCGGATCGTTCATCACAAACTCTGCCTTCTTATTGCCTTCAGTATCAAAACGCCAGTCGCGGAAAAGGTTCTCACCCATTCCCTTCTTGTCGGTAGCCTTCAGATAGCGGGCTGGTATTATCTGGTCAGTATCAACATTCTCAAGCGGGAGAGGTATGCAACTACTGGTAATGACTTCAAATTTCTGTTTCATATCATCCAAACATTTTTCGTTTCAGGAAACAATCAGACTCATTCCTGATAATTTACGTTTTTAGAAAACAATTTACATCTCTCTCGGATCACTGATGACACCTGTGATGGCTGCAGCAGCAGCAACAAGCGGACTTGCCAGAATGGTGCGCGAGCCTGGTCCCTGTCGTCCCTCAAAATTTCGATTGCTCGTAGAGACACTGAGTTTACCAGCAGGAACCTTATCGTCGTTCATGGCCAGACAGGCAGAGCATCCAGGCTGTCGAATTTCAAATCCTGCTGCCTGCAGAATCTTATCCAGACCTTCATCCTCTATCTGCTTACGTACCAGCCATGAACCTGGAACAAGCCAGGCAACAACGCCCTCAGCCTTCTGCTTTCCCTTGACAAAGGAAGCAAATGCCCTGAAGTCCTCTATGCGGCCATTGGTACATGCACCCAGGAACACATAGTCGACAGGATGACCGAGCAGTTTCTCGCCAGGTTCGAATCCCATGTATTGCAGGCTCTTCTTGAACGAAGCCTGTCCCATTGCAGGAATCATATCCAGCGTGGGAATGGTCTCCGTAATACCAATTCCCATCCCGGGATTAGTTCCATAGGTAATGCGGGGTTCAATATCTGCAGCATGGAATGTCAATTCGCGATCAAAAACTGCATCATCACCACTACGAAGTGTGCGCCAATAAGCTACGGCCTTGTCCCATTCCTCACCCTTTGGAGCATACTCGCGGTTGCGGAGATATTCGAATGTCACCTCATCTGGGGCAACGAATCCACCACGGGCTCCCATCTCGATAGAGAGGTTACAAAGCGTAAGTCTGCCTTCCATTGACAAACTTTCCACAGCACTACCGGCATATTCAACGAAATAGCCCGTAGCACCCGATGTACTCAACTGGCTCATCAGATAGAGAGCCACATCCTTAGCCGTTACACACGGACCCAATATTCCATTGACAGTTATCCGCATCGACTTGGGCTTCTGCTGCAGAATACACTGCGAAGCCATCACCATCTCCACCTCACTTGTACCAATGCCAAAGGCAACGGCTCCCATTGCACCATGAGTGCTCGTGTGGGAGTCACCACAGACAATCGTCATTCCCGGCAGCGAAAGACCTTTTTCCGGTCCTACTACGTGAACAATTCCATTGTCCTTTGTATTCATGGCGAAGTGAGTCAAACCAAACTCCTCGCAATTCTTTTCGAGCATTTCCACCTGAGTGCGCGATACGGGATCTGCAATAGGCTGATCCTGATCGTGGGTCTGGGTGTTGTGGTCAGGCATACAGATAATCTGCTCTGGACGGAAACAACGAAGACCTCTTGCCCTCATACCTGCAAATGCCTGAGGCGATGTCACCTCGTGAGCATAGAGCCGGTCAATATAAAGTTGGTTGAGTCCGCCTTCAAGTTGCTGTACAACATGGCGGTCCCAAATCTTATCGAATAACGTATTCATACTTATTTCTTAAACTTGTTGATACAATCTATATAGGCCTCGACACTGGCAGTCACAATGTCGGTGTTGGCTCCGAAGCCATAGTACAACTGACCGTCGTACTCCACCTGCATGTGAACCTTACCCACGTCGTCAGAGCCCTTCGAGATAGCCTGTATGGTGAATTCCTTCAGCGTCATCTGCTTCAGGATAATCTTCTTCAAGGCCTTGATGGCAGCATCCACAGGACCATTACCCGTAGAAGCAGCCTCGAACTTCTGGCCACTGATATCGAGTCCGATGCTTGCCACACTTTTCACGCCCATACCAGTTGTCACCTGCAGGAAGTCGAGTTTCACGGCATGTGCATCTGCAGTGTCGGCTCCAGCCAGCATCAGGATGTCGGCATCGCCAATCTCCTTCTTCTTGTCAGCCAGTGCCAGGAACTTCTCGTATATCTTGTCGAGTTTCTCCTCACTGATGTCTACACCATTCACGTGGAGACGATACTTCAGTGCAGCACGGCCAGAACGGGCTGTGAGTACGATTGAGTTGTCATCGAGTCCAATATCCTTGGGATCAATAATCTCATAGGTCTCAACATTCTTCAGCACACCATCCTGATGAATACCACTTGAATGGGCAAATGCATTGCGACCCACGATGGCCTTATTGGGCTGAACAGGCATGTTCATCAGACTCGACACCATGCGCGAAATTGGATAGATCTTCGTTGTGTTGATATTGGTGTCGATATTCAAATGACGATGGCACTTCAGAATCATCGCAATCTCTTCAAGCGAGGTATTACCAGCACGTTCGCCAATACCATTCACTGTCACTTCTACCTGTCGTGCCCCATTCATCACACCACTGAACGTATTCGCAGTAGCCATACCCAGGTCGTTGTGGCAATGAGTAGAGATAATGGCTTTGTGAATGCCATCAACATGCTCCATCAGATACTTAATCTTTGCGCCGTATTCCTCTGGCAGACAGTAGCCCGTAGTATCGGGAATGTTCACAACTGTAGCACCAGCCTTCACAACAGCCTCCACCACACGGGCAAGGTATTCATTGTCGGTACGGCCAGCATCCTCAGCATAGAACTCAACATCCTCAACATAGCGCTTTGCGTATTTCACAGCAGCAACAGCACGTTCGATAATCTCCTCGCGCGTACTATTAAATTTATACTTGATGTGTGAGTCACTCGTTCCTATACCAGTGTGTATGCGTTTCCGCTTGGCATACTGCAACGACTCAAAAGCCACATCGATGTCTTTCTCCACAGCACGAGTCAACGCACAAATCGTTGGCCACGTCACTGCCTTTGAAATTTCAATCACAGAATGGTAGTCACCAGGACTAGAAATAGGGAATCCTGCTTCAATCACATCCACTCCAAGTTGTTCCAACTGGCGGGCAACCTGAATCTTTTCAATTGTGTTCAATTGGCACCCTGGTACCTGTTCGCCATCCCGAAGTGTTGTGTCGAAAATAAACAATCTTTCACTCATAAAATCATACTAATAACTATACGAAGGCGCAAAGTTATAAATAAATTTCGACATCCGCAAACATTTTGAAAGCAATTTAACTTTTTTACTTACGGATTCGAATTTTTATTATGTTAAAACCCTGCGTCTGTGATAGGTGGTGCAGCGCCAAAGGGATCATCGTCGTTCATCTTGCTGCCCAGAATCTCACCACCTGTTGGCGTAATCAGAGGCAGTGGCTGATCGCTTGGGTCTTCAAAACGAGTGAACTCTCCGCGGAATCGCAGGTTCACATCACCCGTACCACCCTTACGGTGCTTGGCTATCAGAATCTGGGCAATGCCGTGAAGATCATTACCATGCTCGTCCTGGAAGATACGATAATATTCTGGTCTATGCACGAAGAGCACCATATCTGCATCCTGCTCAATGGCTCCAGATTCACGCAAATCACTCAACTGCGGACGCTTACCCTCAAGACCTTCTCGGCCTTCCACACCACGATTCAACTGCGACAATGCCAAGATTGGAATATTCAACTCCTTGGCCAATCCCTTCAGTGAACGCGAGATAGTTGACACCTCTTCCTGACGGTTACCAAAGCGCATACCATTGGCATTCATCAACTGCAGATAGTCAATCATGATAATCTTCACGCCCTTCTCCCTAACCAGTCGGCGAGCCTTTGTACGCAACTCGAAAACAGAGAGGCCTGGTGTATCATCAATAAAAATAGGTGAGCCATACAACTTGTTGATATTTCGGTCGAAACGACTCCATTCATCATCAGACAACTGACCACTCAGAATCTTCTGTCCAGGAATCTCACAGACGTTTGAGATGAGTCGCTGGGCCAACTGCACATTGTTCATTTCAAGCGAGAACAATGCTATTGGCTTACGATAGTCAACAGCAATATTCTTAGCAAGCGACAAGGCAAACGAAGTCTTACCCATAGCCGGACGACCTGCAATAATCACCAGATCACTGTCCTGCCAACCACTGGTCATCTCGTCGAGTTTCGAATATCCAGTTGGAATACCGGTCATGCCTCCCTCGTTCTGGGCTGCAATCTTCAGAATGTCGGTTGCCTGCCTGATGACGGGATCAATCTGCGTGAAATCGCTCTTCATATTCTTCTGCGAAATCTCAAAGAGTTGACCTTCCGCCTCCTGCATCAGCACATCTGGGTCAAGCGTCTCGTCATAAGCCATTTCCTGGATTCTGCCGGTGAAGGAAATCAGTTGTCGAGCCAGGAATTTCTGATGAATAATATGGGCGTGATATTCTATATGGGCCGACGAAGCCACATGCTGCGTCAACTCCATGATATAGTTAGGTCCTCCCACGTCATCAAGGTCTCCCTGATGCTTCAGTTCCTCTATGACCGTCATGAAGTCCACAGGCTTTTCGCTCATATTCAGCGTCTGAATTGCCTTATAGATTTTCTGATTACGCGGCTCATAGAATGTTTCGGGGCGGACAATCTCTGCCACAATCGAAAAAGCATCCTTGTCAATCATCAGAGCACCCAACACCACACGTTCGATATCGAGGGCCTGAGGTTGCAGATGAGCATACGCAGGATCTATCGGTGATGTGCGATGTCCCCTATTATTAGAAGTGTTACCGTTATTTTGTGCCATATTTGGGTTTTATTTTTTAGGAAATGTTCTGCAAAGATACGAAAAAGTTTATCGTAAAAAGGTTAAAGTGAAAAGATTTTTTTAAGATTCGCATTTTTTTAGTAATTTTGCAGTTGAATCAAAATAAATGTCAAGCATCTATGATTACGTTTCCATGTGCAAAGATTAATCTCGGTCTGAACATCGTTTCCCGACGTCCAGATGGCTACCACAATCTTGAAACCGTATTCTACCCTATTCCCCTCTTCGACACCCTCGAAGTTTGTCCAATGGACGACCAGTTCCCTTCTGAGGCAGGCTGCGACCTGAAGGTGACAGGAGCCGCAATGGATTGTGATGAAGAGAACAATCTTGTGGTAAGGGCATACAATCTGCTTAGCCGTGATTTCAACTTGCCCCGCTTACATGCTCACCTTTTCAAGCACATTCCCATGCAGGCAGGACTCGGAGGAGGTTCCAGCGACTGCGCCTACATGATCAGGCTGCTTGATGAGCAATGTCGCCTGAATATCGGCAATGCAGAAATGGAACGCTATGCTGCCCAACTTGGAGCCGACTGCGCCTTCTTCATCACAGCCGAACCCTCTTTTGCTACAGGTATTGGTGACGTTCTTGTGCCAGTTGATGGCCCTCACGGCAACCTACATGGTTATTATATTGCTATAGTGAAACCTGACATTGCTGTTTCCACTCGAGATGCTTACGCTTCTATTAAGCCCTGTCAGCCTACAAAGAGTTGCCGCGATATTGTTCGCCAGCCCATTACCACTTGGCGTGATGAACTTATCAATGACTTCGAGGCTCCGGTCTTCGCCATTCATCCCCGTTTGGCAGCTATCAAGCAACAACTCTATGATGCTGGTGCCTGCTATGCTCAGATGAGTGGAAGTGGTAGTGCCCTCTTCGGCATTTTCAAAGAAGAACCCCACGACATCAACACCCTCTTCCCCTCTGATTTCACATTTACGGCACAACTATAATTATCTATTCATAAGTTGTACCAGTTCAATTGGTTGTACTAATATATTATTAACTTCCCACTATTTCTACCTAAAAAACTTCTCAAGCAATTTGCAAGTTTTTGAGGTTTTACCCTGATTTTTGGAGGACTCTATTCCTAAGGGAGCAGAGCATTCAAAATTTAGGTTATATATAATAATGTAATAGAAGAATCTTACAGATTATTGTTTAAGCCAACAAAATAATAACAAATAGTATAAAAAATCTTAAATGAAATAACAATTTACATATATTCACCTTTTTATTTCCTACCTTTGCCTCGATTTTAAGGATAATAAAACTAATAATATCTTTTTCCATAAAAAAATCAACATATTAACTATAACAATCAATTCAAGATAAAATTTAGAAAATCGAATAAATTACTTATTAATCAACTAATTACAATCAAATGAGACAAGAAACCGTAAAGCCAGCAAATGGCAAATTGGGAATTTTAGTCGTAGGTTGCGGAGCAGTTTCCACAACATTCATGACTGGTGTACTAATGGCTCGCAAGGGACTTGCCAAGCCCGTTGGTTCAATGACGCAATACGACAAGATTCGTGTGGGCAAAGGCGACAAGAAGCAATATCTGCCGATTGGAGAGATTGTTCCCCTTGCCAGGCTGGAAGATTGTGTTTTCGGATGTTGGGATGTCTACCCACAAAACGCCTATCAGGCAGCCATGTATGCTGAAGTTCTCAAGGAAAAGGACATTGAGCCTGTTCGCGACGAATTGGAACAAATTGTTCCGATGAAGGCTGCATTCGATAAGAACTATGCAAAGCGTCTGGACGGTGACAATGTGAAAGGAAACATCACCCGTTGGGAAATGGTTGAATCACTTCGTGAAGATATTCGCCGTTTCAAACAGGAAAAGGGTTGTGAACGAATCGTTGTTCTTTGGGCTGCATCAACGGAAATCTACGTTCCAGTGGATGAGAAAGTGCACGGAACATTGGCTGATCTGGAAGCCGCAATGAAAGCAGACGACCGCGTACACATTGCCCCTTCCATGTGCTATGCCTATGCTGCTTTGGCAGAAGGTGCTCCATTCATTATGGGTGCTCCGAACACAACTGTCGATATTCCTGCTATGTGGGAAATGGCAGAGAAAACCAAAATGCCTATTGCCGGTAAAGATTTCAAAACAGGACAAACACTTGTTAAAAGTGGTTTTGCCCCAATCATCGGCGTGCGCAGTCTGGGTCTGAATGGATGGTTCTCAACAAACATCTTGGGCAACCGCGACGGATTGGTGCTGGATGAGCCCGATAATTTCCGCACAAAGGAAGTTAGTAAACTTTCGACTCTGGAAACTATTCTGAAAGCAGAGAATCAGCCAGACCTCTACGAAGGTTATTATCATAAGGTAAGAATCAATTATTATCCTCCCCGCAATGACAATAAAGAAGGTTGGGACAACATCGACATCTTTGGCTGGATGGGTTATCCGATGCAGATTAAGATCAATTTCCTCTGCCGCGACTCAATTCTGGCCGCACCTCTCTGCCTCGACCTTTGTCTGTTAAGCGATTTGGCTGCTCGTGCTGGACGCTATGGAATCCAGCGATTCCTGAGTTTCTTCCTAAAGAGCCCGATGCACGACTACACACAAGGTGAAGAAGCAGTCAACAACCTCTATCAGCAATACACTATGCTCAAGAACGCCATTCGAGAAATGGGCGGATATGAGGCTGATGAGGAGATTGACTAATATTTCTCAAAACCTCAGATTTTTTCTAAACGTCTGAATAAGAAGGATAAAGAGAACAAAAGTCCTTATAGAATTTGTAGGGCAAATGGATAAAAGCGATGGGTGTTTCGAAGCATCTGTCGCTTTTGTTGAATGCTTTTCCGTTATAAACAAAAAAAATTGATTGTCTCACGACAACCAATCTTTCCTTAACCTTAATAATCTAATACCATGAAAAACACACTGCAAAAGTAGTGTTTATTTCGTTTATTTCATCATTTCAACTTCTATTTTTCCTAGAATTTAAAACTTTTTAAATATTAAGTCTTTCAAATTAAGACTTCTTTGCATAAGAAGCGGGGCAAGTTTTTCCTTGTCCTCTATGGCCACAAGTGGCAGCGAGGGGGTAAGAGTTGCCATTGTGTTATCAACCGACAACGAAACATGCCAAAGGACGAGTGGAATCTGTGAAAGGAGTTGCTGATAGCGCTCCTCTGACATTGTATCAGGACGAAGCAACAGCGCCTTCTCTTTGAAAATCGTATCAGAGAGTTGCTGCCAGTTGCGAGTGAAGAAACTCAGTTTCGACTCTGCACACTCGCCCATATAGGTCTGCGAAACGCAGATTAGCGTGTCGGCAACATTCTCCTGAGTCATCGGAACCAACTTCATCTCGAGCACCGATCTGGAACTTACCTTCAAGAGCAGATAATCAGCCGTAAGTGTATCAATGATGCTCTCGCCGTCAAGGGCGTTAGTGGAACCTTCAGACGACTGCAGTTCATAGAGGTTGATTAGTGCCACTCGTTTGTTCTCATCAAGATGAGGAACAATATGGGAAGGCATTGTCGTAAAGGCATCCTTCACCGAAACGGCAAACGAAACCTGACTGAAGAACAACAGGACTGCGATGAAAAATATATTCCGACTCTTAGTCATGCAAATTCGTCGTATTATTTGAAGAATAATAACAACTATCAACTCTCAACTTTGCAGGCTTTCTGAGCCCATAGTGAAAACTGATAGTTGTTATGAAATGTCGAAATTCTCAGGGAAATACCACCCTCCCCTACCTTATCGTCAAGGAACTGGGGCAGTCTTACACTTACCCTTAGAAGCGGATAGGACCATAACGGAGTTCAACGCCATGTGAACCCTGCTTGGGATAGGTGCAGATGGTGAACAGATGGCTTACGCCAACAGGTGCGCGACCACCTTTGTAGAACCAAGTGTTACCTTCCTCAATATCGCGTGAAAGGTTGTAGCGCTGACCCATTTTCTTTGCAACTTCTTCCATCTTACGCTGGGCAGCACCCTTGGCACCAACCTTCGCAAAGAAACGGGCCTCGTTGAACTTACCGTTCTTGAAGCGGAACTTCACTTCGTCATATGTGTAGCCTTCGAAGGTCTTCTTCGAATAGACGAGTTCATCGGCAGAAGCACTAACGGGTTCACCAAACTCAGCCTTAATAGCAGTTACTGCCTGATCATAAGGCAAGCCCAAAGTAACAGTGCCCACTTTCGCATCGTTCTGTGCCATAGCACAGAGAGAGAAAAAGACACTCATGAGCAATACAATTCTCTTCATTTTCTGATTTTTCTTTAATGTATTATTTAGAAATAATTAGGTGGCTGATTAACTGGTAATAACCACCAATTGACTATATTAAAATAGCAACTACAAACGTGATTTATAGAAGATTAATCTTTTCTATATTATATGTTCATTTGAAGGTTTACACTAAATTGATCGACATTAATTCTCACAATCTTTAACTATTAAAGTTTCACATATTCTGAAGACTTTGTCTTCACAAACACATTCAACAATTTGCTGCAAAATTAACTAAAATATCGGATTCCACCAAATATTATATTCACTTTTCTCTTTTTTATGCAAAATATGTTTGCTTTAGTATTAGAATGGACTCTATAGCCAAATTTTTCCAATTCTCGCTTCAACCATAAGAAAAATGGATGGATTTCTGCCTTCTAAATTTATAATCATTTTTCCCAGTGAACGTTATCTCTAATATACACCCATGTCATTATTCTCACCAAGCCGCTTGTTCAGTAGAGATTATTTGTTCTTTACAGATTCTACGGTATACCCTTTCTTACGCAGCATGGCTATCAGTGAATTACTGCCGAGCAGGTGACGTGCGCCGACTGCTATCATACAAGGGCGCTGAGCGATATTCTGTACTATGACGGGAAGCCATGCTTTATTCATAGCCGAAGTATGCAAGACCTCTTTGTTGAGCGTGGATTTCTTTCTCTGGCTCTCCAACACGTTGTGCATACAGCAGGTATCATTCTCCAGATATGCCATAGCAATTATCTTAAGAGGCTCTATCATTTGATTATCTTCATTGTGGTGGA
The DNA here is from genome assembly GCA_024697645.1 of Prevotella sp. Taxonomy (GTDB): domain Bacteria; phylum Bacteroidota; class Bacteroidia; order Bacteroidales; family Bacteroidaceae; genus Prevotella. The sequence continues at coordinate 78,969 of JAILFH010000113.1, read as the reverse complement.
TGGCTATATAAAGCATTGTGGCCTGGGTCTTCAAGGGAATATCAAGTGGCTGCCGCCTTGTATGGGGACGACTTAACCACTGAGCATGCTGTTTCAGGTCTTCCAACTGACCAATTTCAATATCCCGCTTAACGGCTTCTGTTGATAACACCCCCTCTACGGCTTGAACACCATAATATCCTTTTGCCAGATTATATCCAGAAAGATGATGAAACCAATATATCGGCGTTTTTTTCCAATACTCTGCATCACCCATCTTTTGCGTCAGAAATTGATGCACCTCTTGATATTGGGCAATGCTGTCAAAAAGGCTTTCGTAGTTCACACCGTCTGGCATCAAATCACTTTCTAACGTATCATTGTTGCATCCCAAGAACTCGGCTATACTTATCTCTTTGGCTGCCAATCGTTTCGAAACAGTCAGATCTGTTTCAAAGTATATAGCCTTCACATTCGACAATGCTCCATCGACACCTCTAAATCCAAATACATCCTCATAAGTATAACTACAAATGCCCCAATGACAGGTGCCGAAGAGATAGGATTTTTGAGTCAATCCATTACCGCTGATTTCCCACAGCCAGCCCGCATCACAACTTGTCGTGTCAATTGGATCCAGACTTTTCATCTGGCTTTTAACCTTTGTAGCAGTGAATGTGGTAATGGCTAAAATAATGGCGGTAATGATTAATTTCCTATTCATGTCGAACTCTTTTACTATTTTTGAAACGAGGCAAGCACTTGTTAGCCAAGCACTTGCCTCGTATTCACTAATTATCAGCGTCCTTTCGCTTACTCCTCAACGGCAGCCTGCGCGGCAGCCAGACGTGCGATAGGCACACGGAATGGCGAGCAACTAGCATAGTTGAGACCAATCTTAGCGCAGAACTTCACGGAAGTAGGCTCACCACCATGCTCACCGCAAATACCTGTGCGGAGGTTAGGACGTACGGCACGACCCTTCTCAACAGCCATCTTCACGAGTTGACCAACACCCTTCTGGTCGAGTACCTGGAACGGGTCAACCTTCAGGATCTTCTTCTCGAGGTAAACGGGCAGGAACGAAGCAATGTCGTCACGAGAGTAACCGAAGGTCATCTGTGTCAGGTCGTTAGTACCGAATGAGAAGTACTGAGCCTGCTCGGCAATACGATCAGCGGTGAGGGCAGCACGAGGAATCTCAATCATCGTACCAATCTCGAACTCAATCTCTACGCCATACTCAGCAAATACTTCCTTCGAAACCTTCTCGATGATAGCCTTCTGCTGCTCGAGTTCATGGAGTGTACCAATCAGCGGAACCATGATTTCGGGTTTCGGATCCTTGCCTTCCTTCTTCAGTTCGCAAGCAGCACCAAGGATGGCGCGAGTCTGCATAGCGGTAATCTCGGGGAAGGTGATGCCCAGACGGCAACCACGGTGACCAAGCATCGGGTTGTTCTCAGCGAGAGAATCAACACGGCGCTGAATGTCGGCGAGACTTACGCCCATAGCCTGAGCCATCTCTTCCTGACCCTTCAGATCGTGGGGAACGAACTCGTGGAGAGGAGGATCAAGCAGACGAATGTTCACGGGCAGACCGTCCATAGCCTCAAGAATTCCCTTGAAGTCAGCCTTCTGATAAGGCAGCAACTTGGCAAGAGCCTTCTCACGACCCTCTGCACTACCGGCGAGGATCATCTCACGCATAGCAACAATCTTCTGTCCGTCGAAGAACATGTGCTCTGTACGTGTCAGACCGATACCCTTAGCACCGAAGTCGCGAGCAACCTGTGCATCATGAGGAGTATCAGCATTGGTGCGAACCTGCAACTTGGTGTACTTATCGCAGAGATCCATGAGTTCCTTGAAGTCACCACTGAGTTCAGCAGCCTTTGTGGGAACCTCACCAGCATAAACCTGACCAGTTGTACCGTTGAGTGAAATGTAGTCACCTTCCTTATAGACAACACCGTCGATCTCGACAGTCTTTGCATGATAGTCAACATTCAGAGCGCCAACACCCGAGACGCAGCACTTACCCATACCACGAGCCACAACGGCAGCGTGAGAGGTCATACCACCACGAGCGGTGAGGATACCCTCAGCAGCAGACATACCAGCGAGGTCCTCAGGAGATGTCTCGATACGAACGAGGACAACCTTGTGACCATCGTTGTTCCAAGCCTGAGCGTCGTCAGCGTGGAAAACAATCTGACCACAGGCAGCACCAGGACTTGCGGGCAGACCCTGAGCAATGACCTTCACTTTCGTAAGAGCCTTCTTGTCGAATACGGGGTGAAGCAGTTCATCGAGTTTGTTAGGCTCACAGCGCATGATGGCAGTCTTCTCATCAATCATACCCTCATGGAGCAGGTCGATAGCAATCTTCACCATAGCAGCACCTGTGCGCTTACCGTTACGAGTCTGGAGGAACCAAAGTTTACCTTCCTGTACGGTGAACTCCATATCCTGCATGTCGCGGTAGTGATCCTCGAGTTTCTCCTGAATACCATTCAGTTGAGCATAGATCTCAGGCATAGCCTCCTCCATTGAAGGATACTTAGAAGCACGCTCTTCCTCGCTGATACCAGCACGCTCGGCCCAACGCTGTGAACCAATCTTAGTAATCTGCTGAGGGGTACGAATACCAGCCACAACGTCCTCACCCTGTGCGTTAACGAGATACTCACCATTGAAGAGATTCTCACCATTAGCAGCATCGCGGCTGAAGCAAACACCAGTAGCAGAAGTGTCGCCCATGTTACCGAATACCATAGCCATAACGCTAACAGCAGTACCCCACTCGTCGGGGATTCCTTCCATCTTACGATAGAGAATAGCACGCTCGTTCATCCAAGAACGGAACACAGCGCAGATAGCACCCCAGAGTTGCTCGATAGGATCGTTGGGGAAGTCCTTACCAGTACGCTCCTTGATGGCTTCCTTGAAGAGTTTCACGAGTTTCTTCAGGTCATCTACAGAGAGGTCCTTGTCGAGAACAACACCGCTCTCCTTCTTCACATTCTCAATAATCTCCTCGAACGGATCGATATCTTCCTTGTTGACGGGCTTCATCTCGAGCACAACGTCGCCATACATCTGTACGAAACGGCGATAACTGTCATAGACAAAGTGAGGATTCTGGGTCTTGGCCACCATACCTTCGGCAACCTCGTCGTTCAGACCGAGGTTGAGGATTGTATCCATCATACCGGGCATAGAAGCACGAGCACCCGAACGTACAGAAACAAGCAGAGGATTCTCCTTGTCGCCGAACTTCGAGTTCATCAGGACTTCAATGTGCTTAACGGCGGCCATAACGTCGTCGTTGAGCAGTTCCATGATCTTCTCCTGACCAACCTCGTAATACTCATTGCAGCAATCTGTGGTGATTGTGAAACCTGGAGGAACGGGAACACCGATAAGGTTCATCTCGGCAAGGTTAGCACCCTTACCGCCCAATTCCTCACGCATTTTTGCATTACCTTCGGCTTTTCCGTTACCGAAAGTGTAAACTCTTTTCTGACTCATTGTTAATAAATAGGTATCAATTTTAAAATATATTCTAAAAGTTGCGCAAAGTTACTACAATTTGTGCAATAATCCAAATGTTTATACCACAATTTATTTAAGATTTAATGATTATTTGCAATCCAGACTTTACAAAACGCGAGAAAGGGCTCAAGAAGGTAACAGAAAAGAGAAAAATAAGAAAATAATGTGCAAATCTGCGTGAACAAATTCCTTGCGGAGAAGAAACCAAAACTATAACATTAGGAACGAGAAAACTTGTCAAATTAAAGAAGCATTTGAAAACAAAAAGTATTAGGTCGAACAAAGTTGAAGTATCAAAACAAACAAAGTCAAATTATCAGGGCACACAAGCAGAAGAATCTTTTCTAATAAGCGAAGAAACCATTTAGAACATACAAAGTCATCTTTTTGACTATACAGAGCAGTCCTTTCTACCATAAAGAGTTATCCTTTTGACCATAGAAAGACCATCTCTCTACCATACAGAGCACGTCTTTATATAGGTATAAAGGCATGCTCTCTAAGGTCAAAAGCATTGCTCTGTATAGTCTAAAGACATGCTTTATACAAACTATGGCAAAATTGTGTAATTTCTGCCGTCAAATCGAGACTAAAACAAAGCAGCCACAAACGAAAGGTTTATGGCTGCATATTTTCAAGGACGAATACCTGCTGCGCTTGAGAAAGGACTCTGAGAAAAAGAAGTATTTATCCCCTACTCTTTTAAAAAGGAAGATATTCCCAACTTACTCGTAGCCACTTATTATTAAGGAAGAAAATTGTCCTTTGTATACTCGTCTTCGTTGACTATTTGAGAAAAAATTCATTCTCTACTTATTCATCGTCGTCGATTATTTAAAAAGAAATATATTCTCCTCTTATTCGTACCATTCAATTATTTGAGAAGTAATCTTTTCGCTGCTTATTCGTAGTCGTCGATAACGGCATTCATGAAGTCCATCATCGGTTTGGCTACGATGAAAATCTTGGAAGATTCCTCAAGCCAATCATCTCCCTCGAAGAACGTATCAGGTACCCTACGCCAGCAGCAATAGTCCTTCATTCGGAGATATTCGATATGCTCATAATCACGGGGGAAACCAGCAGGACAAGTCTTCAGCGAAACGAGGCCGAACCCCTTCTCGCTCCCTTTCGCATCTTCGTTCTCCATCTCGGGCCATATTCCTTGATTGGGTTTGCCGAAAAGTTTTCTGAATTTCGGATTCTCCACAGCCTCCAGCCATCGGTCTATATTGCCCATGATTTCATTTCGACAGGAAGTGAGGATATTGGTTGGAAGCCAATAACTACCCGTTGCGAGCATACAGTTTCCAGGTTCGAGATGAATGTAATAACCGCCACGAAGTGACTTTTTGCCTTTCGAACAGATATAGGCGCCAAGATGACGCTTATAAGGCGATTTGTCAGGTGAAAAGCGTGTATCTCGATTGAATCTATAGACACAATCCTTCACCTGCAAATGTGCAATTTCATCGTCAAACTCCGCATAACGATTAATGGCGCGGGCAATACCTTCATTGAAATTCTTGCGACAAGCGTCATATTCATCCTTGTGCTCGAGGAACCAAGGGCGGTTGTTATTAGCAGTGATTCCACGAAGGAATTCAAGTATTCTCTGGGCTTCCATAATATTTATTGATTAAAAGATACTGGGAAATGCGGACCGACTAAATTTTCTTCGGACAGAAATGGTCAAACGGACATTTCTCACAATGTGGCTTGCGACTTGTGCAGACGTAACGTCCGTGAAGCAAAAGCCAATGGTGGGCATTGGGAACATCTTCGGCAGGAATGTTGCGCATGAGTTCCTGCTCTACTTTCAGCGGTGTGTTTGCCTTATCAGGAACAAGTCCAAGACGATGGCTCACGCGGAAAACATGAGTATCAACCGCCATTGCTGCACGACCAAACCAAACAGCCTGCATCACATTTGCCGTCTTCCTTCCGACCCCCGGCAACTTCACGAGATCGTCCATATCGCTGGGCACTTCGCCATTGAAGTCGGCAACCAACATACGCGACATTTCAACCAAATGACGCGACTTTGAATTTGGATAACTCACACTGCGCACATATTCAAAAACGTCCTCAGGCTCGGCCTGAGCCATTGCCTTTGCATCAGGGTAACGCTCAAAGAGAGCAGGCGTCACCTGATTGATGCGCTTGTCGGTGCACTGGGCACTGAGCAGAGTGGCGCAAAGCAACTGGAAAGCCGAACCAAACTGCAGTTCGGTAGTGACAACGGGCATCTGCTCGCTGAAATAGTTAAGTATGTAAGCGTATCGTTCTTTCTTCGTCATGGGAATTACACCTTATTTAAGTTTAGTACGTCGGGAAATAGATTGGAAAAAGGGTGATGTCGTGAAACCCGTACACCTTATTTATATATAGTAACAGAAATCCCCATCTGAAATGAGGAATTTCTATATAGAATGAAAAGCACGGACTACAACCAGATTTTCATTCTGACGGTGTAGCCCGCGCCTATGCTTTCATCCGAAGATGATTATTTCTTGGCTGCAGCCTTGTCCTTCTTGTCCTCAGCCTTAGCAGCAGTCTTCTTGTAAGCCTTGTTCAGACCTGCAATAACCTCACCTGTAATGTCGTAAGCCTTATCGGCATACAGCAGGTTGTCGCCCGACTTACTCAGAATGATGCTGTACTTCTTATCCTTGTTGTATTTAGCCAGGAAGTGCTGGATAGAATCACGAAGAGCATTTCCATACTTCTCGCTCTCAGCAGCAAACTCGTTGCTCAAACGCTGATTGAGTGCTTCCAGATCAGCGCTCTGCTTCTGCAGACTTGCCTGAATGCCCTCAGCTTGCTCGCGGGTATAGGCATTCTGCTGCAACTTCTGCTGGAAGTTGGCGGCTGCCTGCTGCAACTGACGCTGCTTAGCCTCGAGTGTGTTCTGAATGTTAGTTCCTTTCTTCTGAAGAATCTCACTGTACTCCTTGCAGAAAGAATACTGAGTCATGATGCTGTCTACTTCAACGAAAGCAATCTTCAACTCAGAAGGAGCCTGTTCAGCGGTTTGCGACTTAGCATCCATCTTAGGTGCCGACTTGTCGCATGATGTCATAGCCAGAGTTGCAACGGCGGCAACGGCTACAGTACGGAAAATGTTCTTTTTGTTCATTGTCTTTATTGATAATTATTGTTTGTTGTTTCCTGTTCTTTTGTCAGCAGAGAGCCGAATTGTCAATAGGCTCTGCCCTTGGCCCGTGCCTCACGGTCCTGATCCATCACGCAATGAATACCACGTTCCTTCATGGCCTCACTGTCATGAATGTGCTGCGAAGAGAACTTTCCGTCCTTCTTCACCAGAACCTTGATAAGCATGAACGCCAGTCCGATACCAATAATCAGTACGCTGACAAGAATTGTCTCTATCATTTTTTTACATTTTGAGAAAGTAAACTAGCCTCAAAAAATGAAAATAAACCTTCATTTATTTTGTATTTTGCTCGGTTTGTATTACTTTTGCGGATGCAAAGATACAAATAAAAGATTAAACAAAAGTCATTACGGATTAAAAAATAACATAATTAAATGAATAAAAACGAATTAAAACCCGCATGTGTGTTCGAACAATTCGCACGCATCAACGAAATTCCCCGTCCTTCGAAGCACGAGGAGCAAATGATTGAGTACCTGAAAGCATTTGGCGCAAGCCACGGTTTTGAAACATCTGTCGACAAAACAGGCAACGTACTGATCCGCAAGCCGGCTACTCCAGGAATGGAAGACAAGGCAACTGTGATTCTGCAGAGCCATATGGATATGGTTTGCGAGAAATTGGTCGATGTGGATTTCGACTTCCACAAAGACGCTATCCAGACTTATGTTGACGGCGAATGGCTGAAGGCAAAGGGCACCACACTGGGTGCTGACGACGGAATTGGCTGCGCTATCGAACTGGCTATTCTCGATTCAAATGATATTCAGCACGGACCGCTGGAATGTCTTTTCACCCGTGATGAGGAAACTGGTCTGACTGGTGCAGAGGGTCTGCAGGCAGGCTTTATGAACGGCGATATGCTCATCAACCTCGACTCTGAGGATGAAGGTCAGATCTTCGTGAGTTGTGCAGGTGGTCGCAACACTACAGCCACATTCCATTTCTCTCGCGAGAAGGCTCCCAAAGGTTGGTTCTTTATGAAGGGTTCGCTGAAGGGTCTTATCGGTGGCCACTCAGGCGACGATATCAACAAGAAACGCGCAAACGCACTGAAAGTGCTCTCCCGCTTCCTCTATCAGACTCAGGAGCGCTACGGACTTCGTCTGGTGTCGTTCAATGCTGGTAAACTGCACAATGCTATTCCCCGCGACGGTGTGATCACATTTGCTGTTCCCGAAGACAAGAAGGAAGATGTACGCGTTGACTGGAATGTATTTGTCAGCGACGTTGAAGAAGAATATCACGTTACTGAGAAGACCATGAAGTTCAATCTGGAAAGTTGCGATGCAGCCGATGTGATTGAACTCGGCGTGAGCACACGACTGATTCAGGCTATGCAGGCTGCTGACAACGGTGTATTTGCTATGTGTCAGGACGAGGAGATTGCTTGGTTGGTTGAGACATCTAATAACGTAGCAAGCATCGTAACCACTAAAGACACCGCAACGGTGCTTTCTTCACAGCGCTCTAACGTGATGAGTGCTCTCGACAATCAGGCTGCCACTATCAAGGCTGTGTTCCAGTTGGCAGGTGCTGAAGTTGTTCAGGGCGACGGCTATCCCGCTTGGAAGATGCGCGCCGATAGCAAACTCACCGCTCTGGCTGTTGAGACCTATCGCAAACTCTTCCGCAAGGATCCGAAGGTATTGGGCATTCACGCTGGTCTGGAGTGCGGATTGTTCTCCGAGAAATATCCTAACCTCGATATGGTTAGTTTTGGTCCTACGCTGCGTGGTGTCCACTCTCCTGACGAACGTCTGCACATTCCAACCGTGCAGATGGTTTGGGATCATCTGCTCGAAATCCTTAAAAACATTCCCGCAAAATGAAAAAAATATTCATAGCCATTATCGCCTTCATGGCGGTAATGGTTTTTAATAGTTGCAATCAGGAGAAGTCGTCTGCAGAGAAGTTGGTAAAGGAATTCATGGAGGAAAACCTCGCTGACGAAGACTTCAAGATCATGTATTGCTACCCCATGTCGACAACGAGTTTCATCAGCGATTCGATCTTCCAGCAGATGCGCATGAGAGCCGCTAAGGACACTCGCTACAAGAAAAATATTCACTACGCTGCTGGCCCCAAGACGAAGGAATTGCACTTCATGCGCGTGAAATATAAGATTGGAAACGACACCATCTACCAGACGTTCTACCTCGACGATTCTCTCACCAGAGTGGTCTCGTTCAAGGACTTCTAGCCGATAGAAAACAAGGAGTCTCGCCTAAAGACTTCCGTTTGCAATAAAAAAAATAGTTTATTGTTGTCCGCTAAGTGTTGAAAGGTTACCATTTGCCCTATTCTGCTCCGACAAATAGGCGTTCATCCTTTCTACAAATCAAGCCTCCTATCGGGCTGATATTTAGCGGACAGCAATATTTTTTATCATGTACTCAGAAAAACATTCATTGCAAAACAGAGTAAAAAATTAGATGGCCAAAGAGGCATTCAACCGATAGCAGAGTTAAGAATTAAGTTTCCAAGCAAGCATTCAACGTACGGCAGGGTTAAGGTAAATCCATTTAACTTTTTTAGGGGAGTTCAGAATTTCGAGTGTGACAATTGTGACAAATGACAGTGCGTTTTTTACACACTTCAGAAATTTTTAAGGGGACTAAGAATATCTCAGCAACCACAATTCTAAAATCTAACCTCTCAATTGTCATCAATTTCTTTCATCAAAAACTCAAAAACTAACACCAATTGCCCCAAAAACTGCAGTGAAACACTAAAAAAGGTCTATAAATAGTACTATAATTATGTTAATATATTATTAATTTATATTAATTATTATTAAATATTTATTCTAATATATTGATAATCAATCAATTGCGAAAATCTCGCAAAATCGGGAGGTGCGTAAAAATCGATTGTCCAATTGTCACAATTGTCACAAGTCCGATTTTTTCCCATTTTTTGGTTGCAAAAAACTGCGTTATAATTCCATTTTTGGTGCAAGAAACTGCATAAAATAGTGTGGTTAACACAGAAAAAGTGATAGAAACTGCAGATAATACGCTTGAAAATACACTAATTAAAAGTAAGTACTGATAGTTGATCTGGGGGAAACAGCGAACGCTATCATATTCACTTTTGGGCTGAGTAATGGGCACATTCGTCTTCCCTACAACTCTGGTTCCTCATCTTCATCGGGACCGATGGTGAGTTTTTTCAGGTCGTAGTAGGAACCGTTATAGATGTTGAAATCGACATATCCCTTAATACCCGGCAGACGACCAGCATCGGTGTGTTGCCAGAATTTCCATTGCCCCTTGTATTCCACCTTATCTACATAGTAGTGAGCAATCCAGTAGGGATAGTCGTCAAAGACGGGCGCACTCAGATAGGCCTGCTTGAACTTGTAATAAGTATAGAGGATTGGCTTTACGTGGTAGCGGTCCTCAACGATATGAAGCCAAGTGAGCACATCGCGCTGGAAATCTTCTACAGAGCGGTCAATCGGCTTGTGCTCAATGTCGAGTACAGGAGGCAGATCACCCTCTTCCAGATGAACCTGTTTCAGGAAATAATAGGCCTGATCGCGAGCCGACGATTGGTTGCTCCAGAAGTGATAGGCACCACGTATAAACCCGTACTCACGAGCATTATAGAAATAATCGTTAAAGTTTTCGTCGAGAATTGAAGAGCCTTCTGTCGACTTGATAATAATAAAGCGCAGAGGGCAACGCTCAATCTGTGCGTGACGCAGTTTGTCCCACTCTATTTCACCCTGATAGTGAGAGATATCAATACCGTGAATCTCATAGCCATCGGGGTATCGTGCATCACCATAGAGTGCTCGCCAGCGAAAACCTGTAGGTCCGACAAAGAAATGATAGAACACCCAAACATAAAGCATGACGACACCAATTCCGCCTACCCACCAAGCCCAACGCGGATAGCGCTGAGTGAAGTGTTTTTTCTTATGTTTGTTTTTGCGTTTCTTTGTCATTTCAATTAAAAAAGAGTGCAGAAGCACTAGGAAGAAAAAACTGGCGTTTTGTCCCCGTTGCTCCTACACTCCTTGAAAAAATAATTTCTTACTTCTCCTGCTCAAGAGCAAGGGTGCGGGTTGTGCGATCGCAAACCGACGATGGTCCCCAGTACTGAATCGGACCAGGATAGACGAAGCAGGTCTCACGAGCCCACTGATCGCGATGAGCAACAAATGCCTTGAAAGGATTGCCGTCAAGTTCTACGAGGGCTTTGCGGATAACAGGCTTCATCTCACCATTGCGGCGCTCCATGTTCATCATCATCGTGATGGGCACACCACCAGCCTTCCACTCGTCAGAAGGAGCAGTTGTGTTCTTTACGATTGCCATGTAGCCAGTCTTGCCGTTAGCAATAAGTTGAGCAGCACTGGTACCTAGGGCGTAGCAATAGTCAGCATCGAAGTTCGACGGAGCAGCACAACGTCCTTCATAACCGAAGAAGTGGTGCAGTGTGGCGAACTTGCCAACATATTTGCCTTCCTTCTTCCATTCGGCGAGTTTAGCCTCAACCATTTCAGAGAGAAGTTTTTCAGTCTCAATCAGGCTAACCTGTACGTTTCCGTGAGGATCGCGGTCGAGTGAAAGTTGACGGGCAACACCCTCAGGCAGAGTTGCGAATGTTTCGGCATTCTCCTTTGAAAGGTGAGCCAGGATATATTCGCGCTGAGCCTCCTTGTCAAGATCCTTGTAGTCTGCACCATGAGCAGCGAGCAAGTCGTTGAGTTCGTCGATCAGGCGGCCGATAGCAGGAATGAATTCGATAAGTCCTTCAGGTACGAGTACAACACCGAAGTTGTTGCCGTCTTCTGCACGCTTTGCAACTACAGAGGCGATGTATTCAACGATGTCATTCAGAGTCTGATCCTTAGCCTCAACCTCTTCACTGATGAGGCAGATGTTCGGCTGAGCCTGCAGTGCACACTCCAATGCGATGTGGCTGGCAGAACGGCCCATCAACTTGATGAAGTGCCAGTATTTACGGGCTGAGTTGCAGTCGCGCTCGATGTTACCAATGAGTTCACCATAAGTCTTCGTAGCAGTATCGAATCCGAAAGAAGTCTCAATCTGGTCGTTCTTCAGGTCACCGTCGATAGTCTTCGGGCAGCCAATCACCTGAACGCCATAGTTCTTTGCAGCATAGTACTCAGCAAGTACGCAAGCATTTGTGTTGGAGTCGTCACCACCGATAATCACAATAGCCTTGATGTCGAGTTCGCGGATAATCTCAAGTCCCTTCTCGAACTGATCAACCTTCTCCAACTTTGTACGACCTGAACCAATCATGTCGAAACCACCTGTGTTGCGATATTCGTCAGCAATCTCTGCAGTGATTTCCATGTAGTTGTGATCGACCAGACCACCAGGACCCAGGATGAAACCGAAAAGGCGGTTTTCGGGGTTCAGTTTCTTAATGGCATCAAAAAGACCGGTGATAACGTTATGGCCACCAGGAGCCTGACCACCACTAAGAATCACACCGACATTCATTTTTGTGTTGTTTGCGCACTCTCCAGGAACAAACTCTACCAAAGGCATTCCGTAAGTATTCGGGAAGAGTTTCTTGATTTCTTCCTGATCACCAACACTTTGAGTAGGCTCACCCTCTTTCACGCTCACTGCACCCTGCAAACCTTTAGGGAGTTTAGGCTGATAGGCAGCACGTTCCTTTTGCAAAAGACTTTTCTTCATTTTGTTTTGTTTTTTCGTTATATAAAATCTCAATCTTTCTATTTGAAGTTGCAAATTTACTCTTTTTCATCGAAATATGGAAAGATTTTGGAAAGAAAACCTAATTTCGAAACTTTTTTTAAAGAAATTCATTGTCATTCGAGAATTTTTCCTTAACTTTGGGGAATGAAATTTAAATAAAACACGGTTATGAGCAACAAAAGAGAATTAAAGAAGGTCATTAATTTCGTATGCGATGAACTTTTTGCGGAATGTGTGGCAGCAACTCTTTACAATGGAGTTCCAGACCCAAGAAACGTTGAGGCTTTGTTGTTGAACATCGTAGATACGAGAAACGACTATATCAGCCGCATCTCGCACCCCGAGCCAGGAATGCCGGCAAAGCAATACTTCAACGACCTGAAGCATAGTTTCTTCGAGCATGTTTCAGAGATCATTGACCACATCGGCAATCTGAACTAATGTGACTTAAGGTCACAAGGAATCTGAAGAACGTGACCGAAAGGTTTCGGTCACGTTAAAAATCAGAACAAACTAGTTACACTAATTGAAAAATTCATACTCGTAATGAGCAGATTTTGTAAATGGCTTTTGTATAAACAAATGGGATGGGTCAAAAACGTAACTGTCACTCATCCTGAAAAATATATTATCTGTCTGGCACCGCATACCAGCAACTGGGATTTCCTTTTAGGACAACTCTATATGCGTGCTGAGGGCATGAAAATCAATTTCCTGATGAAAAAGGAATGGTTCTTCTGGCCCCTCGGACCTATGTTCCGTCGAATGGGCGGAATCCCCGTTTTCAGAACCAAGAAGACAAGCATGACTGACAACCTCGCCGCAGAGGCCCGTAAATGTAAGGAGTTCCATCTCTGCATCACTCCTGAGGGCACTCGCTCGCTCAATCCCGACTGGAAGAAGGGCTTCTATTTTATTGCTCAGAAGGCAGATATTCCCATACTTCTTTATGGACTCGACTACGAGCGCAAACTCATCGAGTGCACGAAGATGGTCGTGCCCACAGGAAATCTGGAAGAGGACATGCGGGAAATCAAACTTTATTTCAAGGACTACAAGGGAAAGAAACCCGAGAACTTCACAATTGGCGAAGGTATTGAAGAGTAAGAAAATGACATATAAGCATTGTTTTCAGGCAAGACGTTCCAGCATGACTTTTCCACGTATGCTGGAAATTTTGCTTTGTATATTATTGTTTCCGAACATTTCCTCTAAAGCGCAGGGTCAGACAACATGGGGCAATATCAACTACAATGGTGAACCCTGGGTGGAGAACCTCTCGCGACCGAATGATATTTCACACGGACTGCAAGGTCGGCATCTGACAGTGTGGGCGAGTCACGGTCGCTATTATGATCAGGAGAAAGGTTTCTGGAAATGGCAGCGTCCGTATCTTTTCGGCACCACAGAGGACCTGTTCACTCAGACAATTGTCGTCCCCTACCTCATTCCGATGCTCGAGAATGCTGGTGCCTATGTTTTCACACCACGTGAACGTGACTGGCAAAGACACGAGATCATCGTTGATAATGATGCACCTGCACCCTATAATTATTTTGAGCATGCTGTTGGAAGGAACTGGGAAACTGCTCCTCTGCGAGGATTTGCATTTCACAACGGACCTTACTATGATGGTGAGAATCCATTCGAAGCAGGAACTGCCCGAATGGCCCGCACAACCCGTAAGTCAAAGAAAGTCAGCACGGTAAGTTATCAACCTTCTTTTCCAGAGGAAGGTCGATATGCAGTATACGTGAGTTATCAAACCTTGCCAAAAAGCGTTCCCGACGCAGAATACAGGGTTTATCATAAAGGTCAGGAAACTGTTTTCCACGTGAATCAGCAAATGGGCGCTGACACATGGGTCTATCTGGGAACCTTCGAATTTGACCGAGGCTATAACGAGTTCAATCGGGTTGTGGTTTCCAATTTGAGCAGTCATAATGGTGTCGTCACTACTGATGCCGTTCGTTTTGGCGGCGGAATGGGCAACATAACTCGAGGCGGTTCCACCAGTGGAATGGCTCGATCATTCGAGGGTGCTCGCTATTACGCCCAATGGGCAGGTGCACCCTACGATGTCTATAGTTCAAAAGGTGGCGAGAACGACTATGCCGACGACATCAATGTGCGTTCGTTGATGACCAACTGGCTTGCAGGCGGTTCGCCCTATGTGCCTCATAAGGAGGGAAAGCGTGTGCCTATAGAGTTGACGCTGGCTATTCACAGCGATGCAGGATTCAATCTCGACGGCAAAAGCATATATGGTCCATTGGCTATCTGCACGACAAATTTCAATGAGGGCAAACTGGGATCAGGCCTTTCGCGTCAGGCTTCTCACAACTTGGCCGACGAAGTGCTCAGCGGAGAGGTACGCGACCTTACTAACATCTATGGCTATTGGCCTCGCAGGGATTTCTACGACCGCAACTACTCTGAGACGCGTGTACCGGAAGTTCCATCTGCCATCATCGAGACATTATCGCACCAGAGTTTCCCTGATATGCGCTATGGTCAGGACCCTCTCTTCAAATTCACCCTTGCACGCTCTATCTATAAAAGTCTTCTGCGCTACGTCTCCCGCATGCATGGGACTTCATACACTGTTCAGCCTCTGGCTCCTGATCATTTCTGTGTGAAGTTCACTGGAAAGGGGAAAGTTCAACTCAGTTGGGAACCCACTGATGACCCGACAGAGAGAACGGCTAAAGCCACTGGCTACAACGTCTATACAGCCATCGGCACAGGTGGTTTCGACAATGGTGAACACGTTCGCCAAAACTCGATGACCGTCAAGTTGGAACCTGGTGTTCCTTATCATTTCCGCGTCACTGCTACTAACAACGGCGGCGAGAGTTTTCCCACAGAAGTACTGACGGCATTGTGGGAACCTGATGCTGATCAGACTGTGCTCATCGTCAACGGCTTCCACCGGCTTTCTGCCCCTGCCATCATCGACAATGATTCATTACAAGGTTTCGACCTTGTCACAGATCCAGGAATCGGATATATGACAAATCCTGGCTGGAGCGGTTATCAACAATGTTTCGAGCGCAGTCGAATGGGTATTGAGGGACCTGGTGGACACGGTTTCACGGGTAACGAGATGGCTGGATTCTATCTTGCAGGTAACACATTTGATTATGTACGCACTCATGCAGATGCCATTGGTTCTGCCCATCGTTACAACATCATGAGTTGTTCAAGCGAGGCTTTAGAAAACAATGAAATCAACCTGAAGCACGTTGATTGTATTGACTTGATTCTTGGTCTAGAGAAGAACGATACTGCCCAAGTCGTTCAGGCCTATCGTAAATCTCCTTACAAAACATTCTCGCCACGCATGCAGCAGATACTCTCGCAATACGTTGGGAAACAACGAGGCAGACTTCTTGTCAGCGGTGCGAATCTTGCAGCAGACATGGGTAACCCCAACGAGAAACAATTCCTCGCCTCTACGCTCAAGGTAGGACGTGCCCTTGTTTTAACTCCTGATAGCCTGATGGTTCTTGCCCGCAACTATGCTTCGGGCGTCAATGGAATGGGAATGAGTTTTGAATTCCACAACCTGCTCAATGAGAAACACTATGCTGCCACGAGCACAGATGTGCTTCTACCTCTCTCCCCTGCCTATTGCGCCTTACAATACGCCAATGGGAATAGTGCAGCCGTTGCCTATAATGGATCCGACTACAAATCCTTCTCCGTTGGTTTCCCCCTAGAGTGTATCAAGGACCGTAAGACTCGCAATAGTATCATGAGAGGCATTCTGAATTTCTTACTCTCGAAATAAAATATGTCCCTAGCATACAGGGCAATTAGCAAAAGATTATAAAAACAAATAATTTACAAATATGCACAAAATTCAAGCCAACCCTAAAGGTTCACGATTCATCGAAGTGAGCGATGAACATCTAGCAACCATAGAGCAATACCAACTGCTGCGTAACCTCATCGACAGCAATGGTATTATCGACGAGAATGTTCTCGACAAACTGAAATTTAATGTTCGTTCGTTGCTTGAGTCATCAGGTGCTGACAAAGCCCTGCTCGATCTTTGCTTAGATGTAATCTACAATAGCGACATGAAGGCTTTTGGCCTCCATCAACTCGTGCTGCTCTACATAGATTGGAGCGACAAAAAGAAGAATGAAGCCGAATAACGAATCTGCTCGTAGAAGCGACGGTCCTCTGCTTTCCGACTTTCTGCCAACAACAAAGAAGGAATGCGAATTGCGTGGCTGGGACGAACTTGATGTTATCTTGTTCTCCGGCGATGCCTATGTTGACCATCCTTCATTCGGAGCAGCAGTTATTGGACGCACACTCGAAGCCTCGGGCTATCGTGTAGCAATAGTCCCACAACCAGACTGGCACGGTGACTTCCGCGACTTCAAGAAACTGGGACGACCGAGACTGTTCTTTGGCATTGCACCAGGCGCGATGGATTCGATGGTGAATAAGTATACCGCAGCACGTAGATTGCGCTCTGAAGATGCCTATAGTCCTGATGGCCGTCATGACTGCCGACCAGAATACCCGACTATAGTTTATACGAAGATTCTGAAGCATCTTTTCCCCGACGTCCCTGTTGTGCTTGGGGGCATTGAGGCCAGCATGAGAAGGGTAACTCACTATGATTACTGGCAAGACAAGTTGCTCCCCTGCATTCTCTGTGATTCAGGTGGTGATTACATTATTTATGGCATGGGCGAGAAACCCATTCTGGCTATTGCTGACGCCATCAATGACGGGCTGAGTATCAAGGAGATACAGCAAATTCCTCAAATCGTTTATTTAACGCCAAAGGGCAGTCTTGAACCAAGCATTGGCGATGATGATATTGTGCTAAATAGTCATGAGCAATGTCTGCGCGATAAACGCTCACAGGCCGAAAATTTCCGCCATGTGGAAGAGCAGTCAAATATGATGCACGCTAAGCGATTGCTTCAGGCTGTGGGCAATAAGTATGTGGTGGTCAATCCCCCCTATCCTCCCATGACGACTTCCGAACTTGACGCATCATTTGACCTGCCATATACGCGGCTTCCCCATCCCAAGTATAAGGGTAAGACTATTCCCGCCTACGAGATGATTAAATTCTCCGTCAATGTTCATCGTGGGTGTTTTGGCGGCTGTGCCTTCTGCACCATCTCGGCCCATCAGGGCAAGTTCATTACTTGTCGTTCAAAGGATAATATTCTTAAAGAAGTGAAGAAGGTCATTCAGATGCCTGGTTTCAAAGGTTATCTTTCTGATCTCGGTGGACCTTCGGCAAATATGTACGGAATGCACGGGCGCAACCCAAATGCCTGTGAGCGATGTAAGCGGCCTTCTTGCATTCATCCAAAGATTTGTCCCAATCTCAACACTGACCATTCTGCCCTACTCGACGTCTATCACGCTGTTGATTCCCTGCCTAGCATCAAGAAGAGTTTCATCGGTAGCGGTGTGCGCTATGACCTTCTCCTCTATCAGTCTAAAGATGAGAAGAGCAATCAGGCAGCCCGTCAATATACCCGAGAACTCATCACTCGCCACGTAAGTGGTCGACTGAAGGTGGCACCAGAGCACACTAGCGAGAGAGTTCTCAAACTGATGCGCAAACCATCATTCGAACAGTTCTATGAATTTAAGCGTCAGTTCGATAGAATCTGCCGTGAGGAAGGACTTCGACAACAACTCATCCCCTACTTCATCTCATCTCACCCTGGCTGTCACGCAGAAGATATGGCAGAGTTAGCAGTCATCACCAAGGAACTCGACTTCCATCTTGAGCAGGTTCAGGACTTCACACCGACCCCAATGACTATTGCAACTGAGATGTGGTATACGGGTTATGATCCATACACGCTCGAGCCTGTGTTCTCTGCAAAGACACCTCGCGAAAAGCAAGCCCAACGCCAGTTCTTCTTCTGGTACAAACCTGAGGAACGACAAAACATAGAGCGAGAACTACGTAGGTTGGGTCGTCAGGACCTCATAAGCAAACTCTACAGCCGACCTTATGACACTTCCTTCAACTCTCCTAATAAATCCACTCATAGAAGAAACGCTCAAGATAGAAACACTGATGGCAAGCAATATCCAAGGCAAAATGCTGAAAACAAATCATATCGTGGCAGAAATACTCAGGAGAGAACTCGGCAAGTAGCCGATTCTAAATCTAGGAAAAGTCAGGAAAAAGGCTACAAACACGATCAACAAGTTAAAAAGCGGCGCGGAAGATAAAAAAAGTAGGCTACAGTTTGGATTTATTAGAAAAAAAACGTAACTTTGCAAACATAAAGAAGCGATAAGAAAAATAGGGAGTGCCGGTTCGACTGGGATACTCATCAAATAATTTAAGAAAACCGAGTCAGCTACTTTTGCCAATGGCGGGCCACATAAAATCGCATTCGCGAACTAAGCTGCAGAGCCGGTGGATTACAAAGGCGAAGAGCCCTCAAATCATTTTTACTCGGAGTTTCATCACATCACTGAGCACCCCCTTCTTTTCTTACCTAATACACAACACTTCTCCAATCGTCTCACTTTTTTACACTCATTCAGTATGTTTAGCGGAATAGTTGAAGAGATGGCGACTATTGTCGACATCAGAAAAGATAAGGAAAACATTGATTTCACTCTGACTTGCTCGTTCGTCAACGAGTTGAAAATAGACCAAAGCGTTTCTCATAATGGTGTTTGTTTAACAGTGGTAGCCATATCACTACCCTCTAACGATGATACCACTGTACCCACTTACACCGTCACTGCGATGAAAGAAACACTTGAACGTTCTAATCTTGGACTCCTCACCATCGGTGGCCATGTGAATGTGGAACGTTCAATGCTTATGAACGGACGCCTAGATGGTCACATTGTGCAGGGACATGTAGACCAAACTGCTTGCTGTACAGCAATGGAAGATGCTGACGGCTCTACCTACTTCACCTTTGAATATGAAGCCAGCAAGGAAATGGTGCAGAGGGGCTATTTTACTGTCGACAAGGGTTCAGTTACGGTCAATGGTGTTTCTCTTACCGTCTGTGACCCTACCGAATATTCCTTCCGAGTGGCCATCATTCCCTATACCCGAGAAAACACTAACTTCTGTGACATTAACGTTGGCACTATTGTCAACATCGAGTTTGACATTCTCGGCAAATATATTGCCCGTCTGCAGGCACTTAGATAGATTCTTCTCAATTCTGTTGCCCATTATAAGCCACCTCTAGTAGATGCCAATTTTTATACATTTTCAACAAACGTGTGACATGCGCGCTGCTAACATGTGACAATACTCAAATTGTATAACCTCATGAAACGTTTTTCTTTCCTTTCCTTATTATTAATCGTTGTCATCAGTTCATTGGCACAACAGAAGCCATTCACTGTACCCGAAATACATTCTTGGCATGCGGGTGAAGGCACCTTTGTTCTAACAAAAAAGAACCAGATTCTAATCAGTGACTCCAGGCTATTGCATGCGGCACAAATGCTCAATGACGGCATTGCCCACTGTAAGGAGGTTGGTTTAGATCAGTTTAAAGAGCTCAGCATTCAGCAAGCAAAAAAAGGATATGCAGGTTCCATTTTCTTCAAGTATAAGAAACAATCAAAGAAACTTGGTCCCGAAGCCTACACCATTCACATCACCGATCGTATTGTCATTGAGGCTGAAGAACGAGGCGCCATTCATGCAGCCTCTACGCTTACCCAGATGGTAAAACAGCAAAAAGGATATGCCTCATGGCCAAAGGGCGTAATTAATGACAAACCTGACTACCCATTGCGAGGATTGATGCTTGACTGCGGACGGAAATACATTCCTATGAGTTATCTGCGCCAACTCTTACCGATAATGTCCTATTACAAGATGAACACACTCCAGATTCATCTTAACGACAATGGTTTTCCTGTATATTTTCAAGGTGATTGGGACAAAACCTATTCAGCCTTCCGCATGGAGAGTGACCTTTTCCCTGGACTCACGGCTCGCGATGGTCATTACACCAAAAACGAATTCAGACAATTTGTAAAAGACGCTGCCGACATGGGTATTGAGGTTATTCCAGAAATCGATGCACCTGCTCATTGTCTCGCTTTTACCCACTATCGTCCTGCTTTCGGCAACAAAGAGTTTGGCGTCGACCATCTTGATTTAACTAATCCTGCCGTCACCCTCTTCCTCGATAGTCTCTACGACGAATATTTGGGGGGGCCTGATCCTGTTTTTGCTGGTCCACGTGTTCACATAGGTACCGATGAATATTCCAATAAGCGTCAAGAAGTAACGGAATTGTTTCGTGCCTTTACAAATCATTTCATTGAAAAAGTGGAGAGTTATGGCAAACAGGCGATGATTTGGGGATCACTCACCCACTCCCGTGGAACCACTCCCGTTAAAGTCGACAATGTGCTGATGCAATTGTGGAGCAAAGACTATTCACGTGCCGATTCCATGAAAGCATTGGGCTATCAACTAGTTAGTATTCCCGATGGACAAGTCTACATCGTGCCTGCAGCAGGCTATTACTACGACTATCTCAACATCCCATACCTTTACAAAGAGTTTTCACCCGTTCGCTTGCAAGGTTTGACTTTTGCTGAGGACGACCCTCAGTTCAGCGGAGGAATGTTTGCAGTCTGGAATGATGTCTGTGGCAATGGCATTAGTGTTATGGATATCCACCATCGTCTGCTTCCTGCCATGCAAGCCATTTCCACAAAATGCTGGAACAGCCATCCAAGTCTTTCTTACGATGAGTGGGCAGATGCGTTAAACTCATTCCCAACAGAGCCCGTCGGCGCTGAGATTCTTGACCCCTGGCCACATCGCAAGGGCATTGTATACACAGAGGATCAGGTGCTTCCGAACTCTGAGCGAGCAAATGGCATTCAGCAGGTAAGTTACGACTATAGAGTAAGTTTTGATATCGAATATCAACCTGAGGAACGAGGTACTGCCCTTTTCCGTTCACCCAACGCCGAGTTCTATCTTTCAGATCCTGTCAGCGGCAAATTAGGCTTTGTGCGCGACGGTTATCTCTTCACGTTCAACTGGTGTGTTCGTCCTGGTATGAAAGAACACATCGCCATTGAAGGCACCAATCGCGAAACACGTCTCTATGTCGATGGTCGCCTCATTCAAACATTAGATTACGACCATCGTCTCAACAATAACGGGAAACCCTATAACATCGTGCGCACCTTAGTCTTCCCCCTTGCCACAACTGACGCCTCACTTCGTAGTGAGGTTAGCAACCTGAAGGTAGAAAAACTATAGCCCTCGGATTATAAAAAGGACTTTAGATTGTGACATATCCGCTAGAAATTCTTTTTGATAATAATACAAACAAAAAGAACAATCTCTATCAAACGGAATCATTTAGAATGAGATTATCTGTATTAGATATTCTTTAATATTGTTGATTAAAAAACAACAGTAATCTGTGACTAAAACTTAGTTTTAACGGGTGAAAAAGTAGTACCAATAAGTGTTACCATAGACATCTCGGAGAATTGTACTACGGCGACGGGCATCTTTCTCACCACGACGAATCTGAAGGAAATCCTCATAATCGGCATCTGCTACGTCATCATGATAGTTTAGGACGGGAACAGCCCGCATTCTAGAGTACATGACAAGGGCTTCACGATAATGCTTAGGAAGGGATTCTGCCTTCCGCACAGTATCAGTAGATTCTGAAGTTTCCTCTTTCGCTGATTTTTTCGATTTATTTGTTTTTACAGACTTCGCCTTTAAATCAGTGGGCAGAAACTCTTCCAACCCAAAAAGGGAAGCATTGGCCTTAATCGTGCGTGCAAAGGCGTCAAGATTCTTGTCAAGCAAATATCCACAGAGTTTATAATCAAGTTCGGGATAACGGATAAAACGATGCAATGGATAAAACACCGACCGCAGGCTTTTGCCATCAGGCATCATAACGGAAGAGCCTCCACATACTGGATATTCGAAAAGACGTTCGCCAAGTTGTCGACTGCGGGCGAGAGCCTGAATGCGGAGCATGGTCAGATTGGAGTCGCGCACTTCTGATTTCTCGCCAATCTCTAACGCAGCATTATAATCACGACGCAACATGCAGGACTCCATTTTCATTCGATAATGGAATACATCGTCATGATTGCTAAAGAAACCTACAAAGAGGAACATTACGCACATGGTCAGCAGATTTGTCCAAAGCAAACGCAAAGGATTATAACGCGGTTTGTTCTTAGTCTCATAGGCAAAATAGCCTCGAATATAATAGACTAGAGCACCAAAAAGTACCAACAATACAACTGACAACCAAGGCCAATGACCGAAAGAATAGGAACCATCGTTGAACACCTGAATATCAGTAAGCACAGTAAGAGCCAACAACGATGGAAAATAAGTGATGGAATGAGCACGATTCGTGAGTTTTGTAATTGCCAACACACCCAACTGAAGCACAAAGAGCGCAGTGGTGATAAGCACTGCGCCTATTGTGCGATCATAATGGGTCTGTCCACCTGAAAGAAGGTGCTGTGTGGCACTAAGCACGTCTGCCTGATAGAAATAGAGGTAGAAGAACGTGAAAACCACGAAGAACAATGCACAAAGAACACGCATGACTGGTGCTGTGTTCGTCGCACTCTTTCGGTGGGAATTTTTAGCGTATTCCATCATGGATAGGAAACTACTACTAGTTTTTCTTCAGCACTACTGCGGAACGAGCGGGTATGTATAGTTTCAACCATTCCTTATGATCCTTTACATAGAGAGGATCATAATTAGTGAAATGAGTAATACTATCATCAGCAAGTCCGTTGCCACCAAATGCTGTTGAATCTGTATTTAGCACCACATCGTAACTGCCTGTGGGAACAAGGAATCCATAATCGGCAAAAGAACGCGTCGGTGAGAAGTTGAAGACAAACACGAGATCACCACGCATATAGGCAAGAATCTGATCACCGTCATTATGCCAGATTTCCTGAATCTTAGTACGGATGAAATTTCTCTCCGACTTCAAAACACTAAGCATCTCGCGATCAAAGTCACCAAGCCAGTGGTAACAGAGATCATGATTGTCAACCAAATCCCACTGACGACGGGCATACTTATGACTCCATCCATTTCCTTCACGTGGGAAGTCAATCCACTCAGGATGTCCAAACTCATTACCCATGAAGTTGAGATAACCACCATTAATGGTAGAGGCAGTTACGAGACGAATCATCTTATGGAGAGCAATACCGCGGTTGGCTACATCGTTCTCATCGCCCTTCTTGAAGTGCCAATACATGTCAGCATCGATAAGTCGGAAGATAATTGTCTTATCACCCACCAGTGCCTGGTCGTGAGACTCGCAGTAAGAAATAGTCTTTTCGTCTGCACGGCGATTCTTCACCTCCCAGAAAATAGAACTAGGCTTCCAGTCTTCATCCTTGAGTTCCTTAATAGTCTTAATCCAATAGTCAGGCACATTCATTGCCATACGATAGTCGAAACCAAAACCACCATCCTCAAACTTAGCAGCGAGGCCAGGCATTCCCGAAACCTCCTCTGCAATCGTAATAGCATTGGGATTGACCTCGTGGATAAGGCAGTTAGCAAGGGTTAGATAACAAATTGCATTATCATCCTCATGACCATTAAAATAATCGCCATAATCACAGAAAGCCTCACCGAGACCGTGACTATAATAGAGCATTGAAGTCACGCCGTCAAAACGGAATCCATCGAAGTGGAACTCATCAAGCCAATACTTACAGTTAGAGAGCAGGAAATGGATAACCTCATCTTTTCCATAGTCAAAGCAGAGTGAGTCCCAAGCCGGATGCTCGTGACGATCACCAGGATAGAAATACTGGTTAGGATCACCAGCAAGATTGCCCAATCCCTCAACTTCATTCTTCACGGCGTGAGAGTGAACGATATCCATAATAACAGCAACGCCGTTCTGATGAGCAGTGTCTATAAGTGACTTCAGTTCCTCGGGTGTTCCAAAGCGACTTGAGGCTGCAAAGAACGACGACACATGATAGCCAAATGAACCATAATAAGGATGCTCTTGAATAGCCATAATCTGAATACAATTGTATCCGTCCTTAATGATACGGGGCAACACGTTATCACGGAACTCGGTGTATGTACCTACTTTCTCCGCATCCTGTGCCATTCCGATATGGCACTCATAAATAAACAGAGGTGACTTTGTTGGTCTGAAAGAGCGCCTCTTCCACTGGTATGGTTTCTCCGGATTCCACACCTGTGCAGAGAAGATTTTTGTGACGTCATCCTGAACAACGCGGCGTACCCAAGCGGGAATACGCTCACCCTGTCCACCATCCCAATGAACACTCATCTTATAAAGTTGACCATGTTTCAAAGCCTTATTGGGAAGTTTCAACTCCCAAGTGCCAGTGCCTTCAATACGTTTAGCCCGATAAGTATCGGTTTCCTGCCAATCATTAAAATCGCCGATAAGATAAAGGTCTGTGGCATTTGGTGCCCACTCGCGGAACACCCAACCGCGTGCATTCTTATGAAGTCCAAAATAAAGATATCCCGTAGCAAAGTCGGAAAGTTTTGTCTTACCGTTGCGTGTGAGTTGATTAATCTTCCAAAGTGCGTGATCATGGCGACCACAAATGGCGGCTTCGAAAGGCTCCAGATAGGGGTCATTCTTCACTAAGTTGATATGCTTGGGAGCAGCAGTCTTCTTTGAAGCGGCTGCATTAGTTTTCTTTGTTGCCATAATGTGAACTAATGGTGGTTGGAAAAAAGATTACTTATTATCCTTGATTTTGAAAATAGCCTTGCGAAGAAGTGGTTCATCGCTGATGAACGGTGCGTGCCCGTCCTGAGGGAAGAAGATGACAAACATACCCGGACGGCAGGTAACATAACTCTGCGAAGCAACTCCCGGCAGAAGTGCAACGTCCTTAGCCTCATTGAACTCAACTTCGGGAAGGTCAGCAACAGGGATATAACCATAGGTCTCAATGCCACTGAAAGGAATCTGAATATCAACCATCTGGCGATGATACTCCACAACGGCCTGCTCTGCAGTC
The DNA here is from genome assembly GCA_024697645.1 of Prevotella sp. Taxonomy (GTDB): domain Bacteria; phylum Bacteroidota; class Bacteroidia; order Bacteroidales; family Bacteroidaceae; genus Prevotella. Next base: position 53,499 of record JAILFH010000113.1, on the reverse strand, counting down.
TTGCCTTTGGCTTCCTGAATGTTAACAAAGACATCGTCGCCTTTAATCTTGTGGATACCTGTTTCTAAAGCATTCATATCATTTGCTTTGAGGAACTCTGCAACCTCCTTGAAAAGGGGGTTCAAGGAAAAATACTTTTCCAGATTTTCAATTCTGTCGACAATCATAATATTATTGTTTTAGTCCTAAATACTTATAAAATTTCATTCTGCGGGCAAAGAAAGCAAATTGGCGAAAAAGCAAACAGAGGGAAAAATGAGTCCTTAATTTTAAACCCCTACATAGTTCTATGTACCAGCAATTCCTCTATGTCTCGTCTAATGCAGCAGGCAATATCATTAATCTATTCCTCAACTCTTCGACCACTAATGTATCTGCCTTTGGCTGTGACTTTTCCATTAGCATCTCTCTCAACGAAATCACCATCGCGTTTGTCATCAACGTAACTACCTTCAAAGCGCTTGCGATCGCGGCTTTCCTCAATAGCCTTGCCGTTACGCTGACCATTACGATAAGTTCCACGGAACTTACTGCCGTCAGCAAAACGAATAATAACCTCACCATCGAGTTGACCATTGGCAAACATACCATCAAAGGTGTCGCCATTCTTTTTCTTCAGCACACCCTTTCCATGTTGCTTGTCAGCCTTCCACTGTCCAACGTAGGTATCGCCATTACTCCAAACGAGCGTTCCCTGACCACTCTTGTCTCCTTCAAGGAAACGGCCGATATATTTATCACCGTTGGCATATGTGAACACACCCTCACCAGTTCGGTTACCTTCTACGTATTCACCTTCATAAACATCACCATTCTGGAAACGATAGATACCTTTTCCATGCTGTGCATCATCCTTCCAGTCGCCATTATAGACATCGCCATGAGCATAAGTATACTTTCCCTTGCCCGAGCGCATGTTGTTATTCCACATACCATTATAGGAACTGCCATCACTCCATACGAAGAGACCACGTCCCCACTTTTTGTCTTCCCTCCATTCACCATCATAGTAGGAACCGTCTGAAAAAGTGTACTTTCCCTTACCCTGACGCTTGTCGCGATACCAATTTCCATCATAGATATCACCATTGAAATAATACATGATGCCATGATCTTGCTGATAATCACGATACCAAAGACCTACATATTTGTTGTTATTGAGGAAATAATATGTTCCACGTCCATGTTGCTGATTCTGTACCCACTGACCTTCGTATTTCTCTCCATCGGCAAAAGTATAAACACCATTTCCCTGGCGTTTTCCCTTTACGAAGTCGCCTTCGTATATATTACCATTCTGGAAGATTATGTTACCCTTTCCGTGGGGTTTGCCATTGAGCATCTCGCCCTTGTATTCGCCTAACAGTTGTCCCTCCTTAACCATGCATGAGCCAAGTGAGATTTTCTGTGCCAGGAGTGTGGTGGGCAGTATTGTAAGTATTGAGAATATAATTGTCCTTGTATTCATTATTGTCACATTTTTCAAATTCAACCTCCAAAGTTACGCATTTCTTGGTAAACGGCAAAATAGATTAAGCATTTTTTAGGTTTTAAAAGATTTGAGAATAACGGCCATGAAGATGATAACACAAAAAAGGCTGTACAACACAATGTGTACAGCCTTCTTATGTAATGTAGTATAAAATGCTTTTTACTTCTTGAAGAAATCCTTTACGGCTTCATTGGGAACCATCTGCTCATCAAAAATATAAGCACCGGTCTTAGGACTCTTCACCATCTTGATTACCTTTGTGTAAGCGCGACCATCCTTCGAACCTTCGTGGAGGGTAGCAACGGTTTTCTTTGCCATAGTGAGTTATTCTTTATTTAATGATTTACAATTGAGATTACTTAATCTCCTTGTGAACCGTCATCTTCTTCAGAATAGGGTTATACTTCTTGAGTTCCATGCGCTCAGGAGTATTCTTACGGTTCTTCGTGGTGATATAACGGCTTGTGCCGGGCAGACCGCTCGCCTTCATCTCTGTGCATTCGAGAATAACCTGCACTCTGTTGCCTTTAACTTTCTTAGCCATCTTATTTACTCTCCTATTACTTTAATGTCCTTCCAATCGACATAACCCTTGGCCACAGCCTGCTTGAGGGCGGCGTCGAGTCCAACCTTATTAATGAGACGAAGACCAGCAGCACTGATCTTAAGGCTAATCCAGCACTGCTCTTCTACATAGTAGAACTTCTTGCTGAACAGATTTACGTCAAAGCTTCTCTTTGTGCGGTGCTTTGAGTGAGACACATTATTTCCAATCTGTGCCTTCTTTCCTGTAATCTGACAAACTTTCGACATTGCTATCTAATAATTTTTTGTTACGTTTTTTGATACTTATTCCAAACAGGGTGCAAAATTACAATTATTTCTCGAATAAACAAAATATTTCTTAAAAGAATCTTCAGAATTAAGGATTTTTTTCTTTTTTAGTCCTCAATTTGCTCTAAATCACTCTCTTTTATGTATTCAAGGAAGAGTTTCAGGGCTGTTCGAGTTGCAATAGCAAGATTGATATCGCGACCTTCGTCACCCGATAGTTTAATGGTGCGTACATCATCTCTGCTTCCATACCCCAACCAAATAGTACCAACGGGAATTTCAGGAGTGCCACCACCAGGACCAGCAATGCCAGTAGCCGAGATAGCAAAGTCAACATCAAGTGCCTTGCAGACACCTTTAACCATTGCGATAGCAACTTCTTCGCAAACAGCCGTCTTCTCTTCTATCAACTGAGGGTCAACACCCAACAAGTTTTCCTTCACCTCATTGGTATAACTGATAATGCCACCTTTGAAATAGTTTGAAGCACCAGGAACGGAAATAATGGCTTCAGCGATTCGGCCACCAGTACAACTTTCGGCTGTTGCAAGAGTTTTGCCTTGATCGTAGAGATATTGCTGAATCTCCTTACTAATGATTTTGTTCTCTAAACTCATGTCGTTATGTTTTTGATTTTATTCTTTATTCTATTGAATTTACTCAAAAGCGAGTAAGATGTCATTGATAATTTAAATACTCACGAACGAGAGAAATCATTCAAAAGTGACCTTAGAAAAGGCTGGAGCATCTATCGGGCAGAACTCTCCGTCGAGGAACTTGTAATAACCTGTAACACCTATCATAGCCGCATTGTCTGTCGTATAACTGAACTTAGGAATATATACAGTCCAACCGAAACGTCGGGCATAGTCATGGAAAGCATTGCGAAGGCCCGTATTGGCAGAAACGCCACCAGCCACAGCAACGTGTTTAATTCCAGTTTCTTTAACAGCCGCTTTAAGTTTCTTCATCAATATATCCACGACCGTAAACTCAAGACTTGCCGCAAGGTCTTCTTTATGGTGTTCAATGAAATTAGGATCTTCTTGTATCCACTTTCGCAAACTATAAAGGAACGAAGTTTTCAGACCTGAAAAACTATAATCATAGCCAGGAATATGTGGCTCAGAGAATGTAAACGCCTTTGGATTTCCCTGGCGCGCGAGTCTGTCGATGATAGGTCCACCAGGATAACCAAGTCCCATCACCTTCGAACATTTGTCGATGGCCTCACCAGCAGCATCGTCGATAGTCTGTCCAAGAACCTGCATTTTGTTATAGGCATCAACACGCACTATTTGCGAGTTGCCACCACTAACCAGCAAGCAGATGAATGGCAGAGGCGGAATAGGATTAGCATTGTCGGGTTCTTTGATGAAATGGGCCATTACGTGACCTTGCAGATGATTAACGTCGATAAGCGGAATACCCAACGAACGGGCAAAACCTTTAGCAAAACTTACACCCACCAGCAACGAACCCATAAGTCCTGGTCCGCGTGTAAAAGCAACTGCAGATAATTGTTCCTTGGTGATGCCTGCACGCTTCAAAGCTTGGTCGACAACTGGTACAACATTCTGCTGATGCGCCCGAGAAGCAAGTTCTGGAACTACACCGCCGTAAGCCTCATGAACAGCCTGAGAGGCAGTAACATTCGACAACAACACGTCATTGCACAATACTGCAGCCGAAGTGTCGTCACACGAACTTTCTATACCTAATATATATATATGTTGATCCAAAATATTTCGAAATAACAATAAGAGATGAACATCAATAGGTCAGAATCTCAACACCGTGATCAGTCATCAATAGCGTATGTTCCCACTGGGCAGAGGGCAGTTCATCCTCGGAAATAACCTCCCAACCAAACGGGTCATCGCTATCAATGAACACGCGCCACGTTCCCATGTTAATCATTGGCTCAATGGTAAACACCATGCCCGGTACGAGTAACATGCCCGTTCTCTTCTTACCATAATGAACGACATCTGGTTCTTCGTGGAACTTTAAGCCGACGCCATGGCCACAGAGATCACGCACCACACCATAATTATAGCGCTTACAGTGTTTTTCTATTGCGTTGCCAATATCGCCAACAAAACTCCATGGTTTTGCTGCCTCCATGCCAATCTCCAAACACTCCTTTGCCACACGTACAAGTTGCTCCTTCTCGGGAGTGGTCTCGCCAATAATGAACATACGGGATGCATCGGCATAGTAACCATCGAGAATCGTAGTGAAGTCTACGTTGACGATATCACCTTCCTGCAGAATGTCTGTTGCTTTTGGAATACCATGACACACCACTTCGTTGATGCTCGTACAAACACTCTTCGGAAATCCCTCATAGTTAAGGCAAGCTGGGATCGCATTGTGATCCTTACAATATTTCATACAGATATCGTCAATCTCAAGGGTCGACATTCCAACATGAATATGTTTGGCTACTTCGTCGAGTACACCAGTGTTGACAACGCCTGCCCTACGAATGCCTTCTATTTGTTCAGGTGTCTTTATCAGTTCGCGAGTCGGCACCAATGCACCGCGGTTCTCCCAGTACATTATCTTACGATCAAATTCAGTAGGTTGCTGACCTGGCTGACAATGCCACCTTCTTTTCTTTATAAATCCCATTGTGCTAATAATCTAAAAAGAATATGTGAAAGAGTAACCTAGAAAAGGCCTCTCTCACTAAACGCACTGCAAAGGTACTACAAAAAAAGTAAACCCTTCACAACTTTAACCACCTTTAACATCGATAATCTCGCAGGTTCATTTTTTTATCGTAACTTTGTACCTCGAAAAAAAATAACACCTTATTTATAAAAGAATGAAGAAAACAAATCCCCTTACATGGTGTTGGAATAAACTGAAGGCAGCCTGGTCATGGTATGCAGGCTTTTATCGTGGTACACACTGGTGGACCAAATGCCTTACAGTAATCGTCTCTTGTATTGTAGCCCTACTCCTATGGATGGGAGCAGTCGACATAAATCTGTTCTATCTTTTCGGGCGTTCGCCTGGCTTTATGTCAGGTCTTGAACCGCAAGTGAGCCAAGCCTCTGAAATCTATAGCGCTGACAGCGTGATGATTGGAAAGTTCTTCAACGAAAATCGTACACCCGTGAAGTTTGAGGAAGTAAATCCTGTCTTCTGGAAAGCGCTCATCGACACTGAGGATGAACGTTTCTACAAGCACTGGGGCATTGATCCACTTGGAATGACTGCGGCTGCCAAAGACGCCCTACTCCACCAGGACGCTCGTGGTGCTTCGACCATCACCCAGCAATTGGCTAAGAATATGTTTAAGATGCGTACGAAGTATGCCAGCGGTCTATTGGCTAAGGTTCCTGGTTTGAAGATGCTCATTACGAAGACGAAGGAGTGGATTGTAGCTCTGAAGTTGGAATATCTCTACGAGAAGGACGAAATCCTGACAATGTATGCCAACACAGTGGACTTTGGCTCAAATGCCTTCGGAATTAAGACTGCTGCCAAGACCTATTTTAACACGACTCCTGCCAAACTCACCACTGAACAGGCTGCTGTACTCGTGGGAATGCTGAAAGCAACAACAACATACAATCCCATCAGTCATCCGGAAAACAGTAAGAAGCGCCGCAACATCGTGATGGCCAATATGGTTGAAAAAGGTGATCTTACAAAACAGGAATATGAAGAACTTTCGAAGTTGCCCATCAAACTTGATTATGAGGTTGAAAAAAACTATGACGGACAAGCCCAATATTTTCGCGAGGCTGTGGCCAAGCATCTGGAAAATTGGTGTGAAGACAATGGCTACGACCTTTACAATAGCGGTCTGAAGATCTACACAACCATTGACACACGTATGCAGAAATATGCTGAGGAGGCCGCCCGCAAACAGATGCAGCAGGTTCAGCGCAACTTCAAGCAGCACTGGGCAGGGCGTGAACCATGGGTAGATGAACATGGACAAGTGATTCCCGACTTCATCGAAGGTATTGCTAAACGACAACCAGTCTATAAATATCTGACAAACCGTTTCCCCAACAGTCCCGACTCAGTGGACTACTATCTCAACTTGCCGCACACCGTAAAGTTGTTCGACTATGAAGGTCCCATTGAGCAAAAGATGTCTACGATGGATAGCATCCGCTACATGGTGAGTTTCATGCATTGCTCGTTTGTTGCTATGGAGCCGGAGAATGGAGCCGTTCGCGCCTGGGTTGGCGACATTGATTTCGATACATGGAAATACGATAAAGTGACGGCGATGCGCCAACCTGGTTCGACATTCAAACTTTTCGTCTATACCGAAGCCATGAACCAAGGACTTACCCCATGCGACAAGCGACGTGATGAACGCATCACCATGCAGGTGTGGGATGAGAAGGAAAAGAAAGAAGTGACCTGGTCTCCGACAAATGCCAATGGCTACTTCACTGGCGACTCACTGCCACTGCGTACAGCCTTCGCACAAAGCATCAACTCTGTTGCTGTCAGACTTGGTCAGGAGATGGGTATCAAACGAATTGCCGAAACAGCCAAGCGCATGGGTATAGAGAGTCCCCTTGAGGAAACTCCTTCCCTCGCCCTCGGTGCCAGCGACGTGAACCTGCTGGAACTTACGGCAGCCTATTGCACTATCATCGACAATGGCCGCTGCCACAAACCCTGCCTTGTCACCCGTATCGTTGACAAGGATGGTAAGGAAGTCTATCGTGCCCCACTCACACTGGAACAAGCCATTCCTTACAAAAGTGCCTACTTGATGCAGGATCTGCTACGAAGTGGACTTACAGAACGTGGGGCTACGTCGATGAGTCTTTGGGGCTACGTTGGCCAATTCCACGACACTGAGTTTGGTGGTAAGACCGGAACATCGAACAATCACTCTGATGCCTGGTTCATGGGCGTAAGTCCAAAATTGGTAGTTGGAGCATGGGTTGGTGGAGAATATCGTTGCATTCACTTCCGCACAGGTGCTCTGGGCCAAGGTAGCCGAACTGCACTGCCCATCTGCGGCTATTTCTACGAATCAGTACTCTCTGATCCCGCTTTCAAGAAGTATCACGCCCGATTTGAGAAACCGAAGGATGAAGACATCACGCCCGACATGTATAACTGTGAGAATTATTATTATCACGCTCCTGTCGACACAACCTTCTCCGACAGTCTCACCTATGAGGAAGAACTCATTCTCGACGATAACGGCAATCCCATTCCCCAAAACGAATTTGAGGAAGAAGAAATAAATGCTACCGTCGACGAACAAGAAGAACCCATCATGTAGAAATGGAGCGAACCATCCAACACATTGATCTCGACAACCAGGAACTGCAAAATGCCCTGCAAATCATTCAGTTCACAAGGCGTTCTCTTTTTCTAACGGGCAAAGCGGGCACAGGAAAATCAACATTCCTGCGCCACATTGCTGCTACCACGAAGAAGAAACACGTTGTGCTTGCACCTACGGGCATTGCCGCCATCAATGTTGGGGGATCAACGCTTCATAGTTTCTTCAAACTTCCTTTCCATCCACTTCTGCCTAACGACGTACAGTACACACCCCGCCATATTCGGGAGACGCTGAAATACAATAGTGAAAAACGAAAACTATTGCAGGAACTAGAACTCATTATTATCGATGAGATTTCAATGGTTCGTGCGGACATCATTGACTTCATCGACAAAGTACTTCGCATCTATTGCCGAAATATGCGCGAGCCATTTGGCGGTAAGCAACTGCTGTTAGTTGGCGACATCTATCAACTTGAACCTGTCGTTAAAGAGGACGAACGCCAGTTGCTTGCGCCATTCTATCCTTCCAATTACTTTTTCGATGCCCATATCTTCCGCTCGTTTCAACTTGTCAGCATCGAGTTGAGAAAAGTCTATCGACAGAGCGACCCACTCTTTATTACGATTCTCGACCATATTCGCACCTCTCAGGTGGCTGCTGCTGATATCAACATGCTGAACCGACGAGTTGGCGCAGAACTTGGCGATGATGACAGTCAACTCTCCATCACTCTTTCGACACGTCGCGACACTGTCGATTTCATCAATGAGCAGCAGTTGCGACTACTTCCAGGCGATCCGACTATATTCAATGGTATCATCCGAGGAGAATTTCCCGAGAGTAGTCTACCCACTCCCATCGAACTTGAACTCAAGGCTGGCGCTCAGGTACTCTTCATTAAGAATGATAAAGAGAAACGTTGGGTGAACGGAACACTGGGAACCATCATCGGGTTTGGCGACGAGGAAGACGGTATCATCTATGTCAGAACAGAGTCAGGTGAAGATGTCGACGTTGAAAGGGAAATCTGGAGCAACATGTGCTATAAGTTCAATGAGACCGAACAGAAAATCGAAGAAGAGGAAATTGGAAACTACGAACAATTCCCATTACGACTGGCATGGGCTATTACTGTTCATAAAAGTCAGGGACTTACGTTCCGACAAGTGAACATCGATCTCACAGGAGGAGTGTTTGCCGGTGGGCAGACTTATGTGGCTTTGTCACGCTGTACATCCCTTCAAGGTATCAGCCTCAAGGAACCCATTCGCCGTGAAAACATCTTTGTGCGTAGCGAAGTGCTGAACTTTGCCCGACAATATAACAATCCCGACATCATGTCAGCCGCATTGAAGCAAAGCAAGGCTGATAAGGAATACTTTGATGCGGCTAAAGCATTCGACGAGGGCGATATCGACAAAGCGCTCGCAAACCTGTTCCTCGCCATTCATTCGCGTTACGACATCGAAAAACCTGCTGCCAAGCGTCTGCTCCGTCGCAAACTTAACATCATCAATACTCAAAGAGAAGAAATTGAACAACTCCGCCAACAAATCTCGCAACGTGAAGACTATCTGAAAACACTCGCTATAGAATATCTCGTCATGGGAAAGGAGTGTGAAAACGAAGGAATGCCCGAGGCCGCCATTCGCAACTATGAGAAGGCTCTCGCCCTGGCTCCCGACCTGCCTGAGGCAAAACGCAGGATGAAGAAATTAGTTAAATCTTGCAAAAAAAATGACAATTAACGAGAAAAAAAATTATATTTGCAATGTTTTTATAAACATTTTATTCTAAAACCTAAAAAACAAAAGAGAAAGTTATGAAGAAAGTTCTTTTCGCTGTTGCAGCCCTTGCATTCACATTTGCAAGCTGCGGTAACAAGACCAATGCCCCTGCCGAGGCAGTAGTAGATTCAACTGAAGTTGCTCTCGAAGAAGCCAATGAAGCCGCTGACGCTACCGTTGCTGAGCTCTCAACATTGCTCGATGGTAAAGATGCAGGCGCCCTGCAGACAGCTCTTGAGGCCGTAAAGGCCAAGGTTGCTGAATTTATTGCAAAGAACCCCGTTGTTGCTAAGGAGTATCTTGCTAAGGTTCAGAACTTCCTGAAAGAGAATGCTGATAAGGTGAAGGCTCTCGTAGGTGACAATGCTGCTGTAGGCGCTGCTGTTGCTGCTCTGACCGATACTTCTGCCGAAAGTATCGTTGACGGTCTGGTTTCTAACCTGACTGATGCCAAGGATGCTGCTGTTGATGCTGCAGCTGATGCTGTAGACGGAGCAAAGGAGGCTGTTGAAGATGCAAAGCAGGCTGTTACCGACAAGGCAAATGAAGCTGTAGACAACGCCAAGGAAAAGGCTGGTGCCGCAGTTGACGATGCTGCTGCCGCTGCAAAGAAAAAGCTCGGACTTTAAGCTTTAGCATTCAATGACTGAGTTGCTAGATTAACATCAGAAAACTCTGACTAGTTCAACTCAACATTCAAAACCATATCGACCGGCAACAATTAGTTGTCGGCCGATATTTTTATATTATGATATGGAAAATATCTCCGAACCCTCAATGACTATTCAGCGTCAATTAACAAACAAAATACAGAATAATTTCAAAAATTCAATTTCCAATAATCTATTTACCAAGTGCCTGAATTATAGCAAATTTGCACATAAAACCTGTAAAGATACAACATCTCGATAATAAAAAAGAATGATTTCGCTTTGTTCTGCACCCGATTTTTAGTAACTTTGCACCATCTTAGCGAAAACAGAACAAAACAGTAAATATGGAAACATTATATCCAAAGAAAATCATTGAGGCGCTGGCAACAGTGACTTATGCCGGCACGAAAAAGAATCTCATAGAGAGTGATATGCTTGCCGACACCCCTTCCGTAGGTTTCGACCGCGAACGTGGAGTATGGAGCACAAAGGTGGTCCTCACTTTCGACCGCGACACAGATCCTTTCCTCCGTTCAACCGTAAAGGCTGCGGAAGCCGCTATCAAATATCATTGCGGAGCAGATGTTGAAGTGGAAATCGAGACAGAATTCCGTAAGGCTGCACGCCCTTCTGTTGACAAACTTTTACCCGAGGTTGAGAATATCATTGCCGTTAGTTCTGGCAAAGGAGGTGTGGGAAAATCGACAATCTCTGCCAACCTCGCGATTGCACTTGCTCGTCTGGGCTATCGTGTCGGTTTGCTCGATTGCGACATCTTCGGCCCTTCAATGACCAAGATGTTCGGTGTAGAGGACGCTAGACCTTATGCAATTAACAAAGATGGACGCGACCTGATTGTTCCAGTAGAGAAATATGGTGTGAAACTACTGTCAATAGGCTTTTTCGTTGCTCCCGAGACTGCTACGCTCTGGCGAGGAGGAATGGCTACAGGCGCTCTCAAACAACTCATCGGTGATGCTGATTGGGGAGCACTCGACTATCTGATTCTCGACACGCCTCCTGGTACGTCAGACATTCATCTGACCCTGCTGCAGACACTTGCTATCACAGGAGCCATCATCGTTTCTACACCCCAGCAGGTGGCATTGGCTGATGCTCGAAAGGGAATTGACATGTACAGGAATGACAAAGTACAGGTTCCTATTCTCGGTTTGGTCGAGAACATGGCTTGGTTTACACCTGCCGAGTTGCCAGAGAATCGCTATTATATTTTCGGTAAAGAAGGTTGCAAACAACTGGCCGAAGAGATGCAGGTGCCTCTGTTGGCACAGATTCCCATTGTCCAAAGCATCTGCGATAGCGGTGACGAGGGAATTCCCACGGCACTCAATGAAGAGACTGCTTCTGGTCAGGCCTTCATCGCTTTGGCACAAAGTGTTGTTACGGTGGTTCGCCGTCGTAATGCAACATTGCCAAAGACAAAGATTGTTGGAACACATTCTTAAACAAAAGAGAACTATTTGCAAATCAAACGGGAATTCATAAGAACAAGAGAGCCATCTCTTCAACTTTTATGATTTAGCCGATAATTCCTTTAGACAGTTCTCAAAAAAGTAAAAGATAATCAACCGGGATATTTGGAAAATCGCCTAAAATTTTGTATCTTTGCAGATTGGTGTTGAAACTTTTATTTAATTCAAGGAATAAGATGAAAAAGAGCATATTAACAGTATTGCTGATGGCATTGTTCGTCAGTACGGGATGTGCCCAGAAAGCACAGACCAACCAAGCGAATGAAACTAATGGCAAGACAAAAGTCTACATGACAACTGAGATTTCGCCTGAAGCACTGGTAAAGATTTATAAGGCATTGGGGCACGAGGCTAAGGGTCGTGTGGCAGTGAAGATTTCAACGGGTGAAGGCGGCAACAATCATTACCTGAAACCCGACCTGATTCGTGGGCTCGTGGAGGAAGTGAATGGCACTATCGTAGAATGCTGCACTGCTTATGGAGGCACTCGCCAAGATCCCAAAGACCATTGGAAGACGATTCATGAGCATGGCTTTGACTCGATATTTGCTGTAGACCTGATGGATGAATTCGGCGAGATTCGTATCCCCGTGAAGGACCAAAAACATCTGAAATACGACATTGTTGGTGAACATCTCGCCAACTACACATTCATGATCAACCTTGCTCATTTCAAAGGACATACGATGGGTGGTTTCGGTGGTGTGCTGAAAAACGCTTCCATCGGTGTAGCCTCAACTCACGGCAAGGCCTATATCCACTCGGCAGGAAAAACAACCGACCCAAAATTAACATGGACGCCTGAATATCTTGCTGCAGGTCCCACACAGGACGATTTCCTGGAGTCGATGGCAGCAGCAGCACAGGGTGTTCATAACTATTTCGGTGAGAACATTCTCTACATCAACGTCATGAACAATATGTCGGTCGACTGCGACTGCGATGGTCATCCCGCTGCCCCACGCCTTAAAGATATGGGCATTTTGGCTTCAACTGACCCTGTAGCACTTGATAAAGCCTGCCTTGACTTAGTGTTCAACCACAAGGCTACTGAAGGCGACGATGAGAAACCACTCATTGAACGCATTAACCGTCAACACGGCACTTACATTGTTGAGTATGCAGAAAAGATCGGTTTGGGTTCGCGCGACTATGAGTTGATAAAGATTGATTAGTCATTGATTATTCTGAATTGATAATCGTAAATTCTTAATTGATAATGAAACGATTCGGTATAGTTCTGTTACTTTGTTGTATTGCGATAATGTCACGAGCAGCGAATGTGGTGTGGTTCGATGGCCACTCCCATGTTACTTATGTGGCTCAGCAGAACTATTCACCTGTGGTGAAGATTGCACTTAACATGTTTGCAGAAGACATGAAGGCTGTCACTGGTCGCAGAGCCGAATCCGGATCTAAAGGAAAACTCGAAATCATCGAACTTAACACACTGACCAACAAGGAGTTCAAAAAACTTCAGAAGCGCCATATACCCTACCAGAAAGTGATTGCAAAGCAGGATGCTTTCTACATCGGTGTACACAATGGGCGCCTCGTTGTGATGGGTGATAACGGTCGTGGTACGGCCTATGGCATTCTGGAACTATCTCGTATGGCAGGGGTTTCACCTTGGACTTGGTGGGGCGATGTTGTGCCAGAATCCAAGAAACGTTTAGAAACACCTGACAACTTCACAATGTTTCAACAACCATCTGTTGAGTTTCGCGGCATCTTCCTCAACGACGAGGACTGGAGCCTTCGCGTCTGGGGTGGAAAGTTTGAGCATGGCGGCCATAAGTCGAAGAAGAACTACGACGATATAGGCCCTCGTACCTATCATAAGATTTTCGAACTTCTACTGCGCCTGAAGGCAAACACCATCTGGCCTGCCATGCATGAAGGAACTACTCCATTTTTCATTAAGAAAGGAAACCGAGAGGTAGCCGATTCATTTGACATCTTCGTCGGTTCGAGCCACTGCGAACCCATGCTCCGCAACAATGTAGGAGAATGGAATCAGGAACGAATGGGCGACTACAACTTCTTCACCAATCGCCAACGTGTTCTCAACTATTGGCAAGAGCGAGTTGATGAGACAAAGTCGATGGATGCTATCTACACCATTGGTATGCGCGGCATTCACGACGGAGCAATGGAAGGTGCGCGCACGATGGAAGAGAAAGTAAAAGGGCTTAACGATGTGATTGCTGAACAGCGGAAAATGCTGGGCAATGTACCTCAGGTGTTCATTCCCTACAAAGAGGTGCTCGACATCTACGAGAATGGCGTTCGCGTCCCTGATGACGTGATGCTTATGTGGTGCGATGACAACTATGGTTATCTGACCCGCATGCCCGACTCGCTTGAACAGCAGCGAAAGGGTGGTCACGGAGTCTATTATCATCTTTCTTACTGGGGACGTCCGCATGATTATCTCTGGTTGTCAACAACCCAGCCAGGACTGATTTATGAGGAGATGACGGCTGCTTATGAGAAAGGTGTTCGCCGATTGTGGATTGCCAACGTACATGACCCGAAGGTTGCTGCCTATCAGTTGTCGTTATTCCTCGATATGGCGTGGAACAAGCAAAGTGTCACAGCCTCAACGCTCAACCAACATCTTGAGAACTGGCTCAAACAGCAGTTTGGCAACGAATGTGGCCATAAACTTGCACCTGTGATGAAGAAGTTCTACGAACTCACTGCTGTTCGCCGTCCTGAGTTTATGGGATGGAGCCAAGTGGAACTTAATCATCAGAAATATCCACGTGGTTTATCGCCTGCTGGTGATACGGAATTCAATCCCCTGGCTTTCGGAAACGAACTGGAGCGATATCTTGGTGAATTCCAGGAATTGCGCCAACGAGTAGAGGCTATAGAGAAACAAATTCGACCTGAATTGAGTGATGCCTATTTTGCAGCCGTAAAATATCCCATCTTCGCTGCTGCTGCTATGGCTACGAAACATCTGGAAGCACAGGAAGCACGTCAAATCGCCCGTAAGGAATCATTCCATCATGACGACGAGGCTCTCACTTCGGCTGCACGAAGTATCAAAGCCTGGCGCGAACTGCAACAACTCACAAAGTTCTACAACGAGCAGATGGCCGACGGAAAATGGAACGGACTGATGGATATGGCGCCGCGCAGATTGCCCGTGTTTGGTGAACCTACTCTACCCGACCGCCTCAGTGAAGACGAAATCCGCGAATATGGACAAACTGGAGAGTTCGAAATAATTCCTCAACCCGATGCGAATGTGATTGTTCACAACGCCTCAGAATTCACTGCAGCCAGTGAAGGCTGCGAGGTGATTCCCATGCTCGGCCACTCTATGCAGGCGGTTACTTTACCTGCGGGAGGCAAGCTTAACTACAAATTCAATACTCGTAAACATGGTGAAGCGAAAATCTATGTAGCCGTGATTCCTACACAATCAGTTGGCAAGGGCGACATTCGTTTTGCTGTGAGCGTTGATGGTGGTGAAAAGACCATTTATTCGCTGAAAGAGCCCTATCGGTCGGAACAATGGAAGCAGCACGTTCTGCGCGGACAAGCCGTTCGAACCCTTACGACGAAACTGGGTTGGGGAACTCACACGCTGACTATTGAAGCCCTTGACGACCACATCATCGTTGACCAATGGATGGTTGACTTCAATCTGAAGCGCCGCTTCTATCGCTTCCCACTGTAGGAGAAAATCCGGCAATCCACAATCCCCTTCTCATTTTTCTATTAAAGAAACGTTTTATTCCATTGAAGAAAAAGTTTCCGAATTCTATACAAGGAATATTACTGTTTCTATTCTAGGAGAATTACAAGATTCTGCGTTATTCAGAAACCCATTTCTCCCGTTTCATGTAAAGTAATCCTTTTGACTATGTAAAGCTATGCTTTTGACCCTAGAAAGCACATCTTTATACCTATATAAAGGTATGCTCTCTATGGTAGAAAGGTGTCCTTTGTATAGTCTAAAGGTATGCTCTGTATAGTCGAAAGGTATACTCTGTATAGTCAAAAGGTATGCTCCGTTTAGTGCAAACACATGCTTCATAAAACAGAAATATCTTCTCCTTTTATAACGAAGGAAATCTCCCCGTCAGCAAAAGTATCGTCTATTTCATACTTGTACTAACAAAGTCCATAAAAACAACAAAGATTTTGTCCAAATAATTTGTTTATTTCAACGTAATTGTTTACCTTTGCAAAGTATTGTTTACTGATTGATAATCAAGAAAATACAATCAAAATGAGAAAACTATTAATAGGATTTGTTGTCTTACTTTTTGGCGGCATTGGAGCTAATGCTGGCGAGGTGAATGATACAACCGTCAGTCAGGGAAAAACGGCTATTCCCATGAGGAGAAGTGCAGAATCTGCCGATATCAACAACGACGGAAATACCACCATTGCCGACGTGACTGCTCTTGTGAATATCATCCTTGGAAATATAAGTAGTGACTATAACGAGACAGCTGCTGACGTGAATGGTGACGAATCTATTACAATTGCCGACGTGACTGCTCTTGTGAACATCATCCTTGGAAAATCCAATAATGACGACCCGGATACCCCCGGCATCAGTGATGACCCACCAATTGATATCGGAGACGACGACCTTCCTGTCGATTGATGAGAGTATAATCCTTCCGACATTTGGGATGAATAGTCCTAACATCAATGAAAGTCTAACCCGAATCGGCTAAGTTCGATTCGGGTTAATTGTTTATGCTCCAATACCATCACACAAAATGGTATCCTGCCATCGAACACCCTTTATTAAAGGAATACTTCATATACGAAAATGTTCGCAACGTATTTTTCGCAAAGATAAACACTATGGTTGTTTTCTCTTTTTTCCAACGCTTTCTTCTCGAAACACAAAAAAAAGGAGTTCCACCCTTTATAGATGGAACTCCTTTATAGACTCCCTTTCACCTCCGTCTCCCTTCCCTTTAGGGAGGGGGTGAGGGTAGGCTTTACTTAATCACTACCTTCTTTCCGTTCACGATGTATATACCCTTCGACATGTTTTCAACCTTGCGGCCCTGAATGTCGTAGACACTACCACCGTTCTGTTCATCACCATTAATCAGGATAATACCGTCAGTAGCATCATCTTCCAGAGAGATGACAATCTTTGCACTACTATCTCCACTATTCATAATAGACGATGGCATCTCAAGATAGGCAAGCCCTGCAGCGAGATTTCCGCTATAGACTCTCTTGAACATGTTATCTGTCAAAATGTAATAGTTGTTGTCAGGATTAGCAGCAACAATATCAGCCATTTGAGTCTTCACGGTGACACCCTTCAAGAGATTATTGTCAGCAATGAGATCAGTCTTCTCACTAGCACCTACAGGAGGCATGAAGGTATAGCCACTACCACCAGAGCTAGTGGTCTTGATAATCAAACCAAATCCTGCTGGAATTAATTTGGTTTCAAGATCTCTAGTAGGTGATATGGTCAGAGACGTTGAACTATTATTTTTACTCTTATCAGCCCAATACATCCAGATAGTACTCGGTGATGTCCACCTTATTCCATTAAACTGTCGTGTAGTAAATGGCACGTTGCTAGAGAAGGAAACAAACTTCTTCGTAGTAGAAACCGGTGTGGCGAAAATAAACTCATTCCAAAGTTCATTGCTCTCGCGATAGGTCTTTACCGACTGCGCAGGCACATAGACGGCGCACATGTTCTTTGTCACATTTGTAAATGGATCACCAGACAGCACAGGAGGCTCGCCACTCTCGAACACAATCTTGTTCAAGCTGGAGAATCCGCCAAAAGCCATATTCTTAATTTCTATACCTGCTGGAATATTGATAGTTTTCACATCAGAATAGTTGTAGTTGTAGTACGTACCTGCACCAATTTCTTGAATATTGAATGTATGTCCAGCATTTGTACCTTCAGTAACTATCAATTGAGTAGGAACAGTGAACTCTGTTGCTGTAGAAGGCGTATGGAAGTCAAACACTTTTACATCACGATCGTTGCTCGATATATAAAGGTTAAGCAAGTCGCATGCGTCACCATAAGTAAGTGTGCTTACAGATACGACAGTTCCATCAATAGTGATGTTACCCATCTCTGCAAGGAACGGCTCAAATGTAGTACCATCAACGCTCCAGGCTCGGCTCGTCACCGTTCTTGCAGCAACATTTGTCTGATCCTCCTGAATCTTCTCAATGGCCTGCAGACGGGTGTTGGTTACATCTCCGGCAACTAACTCATCCCAAGCAGGAACCACATAGTTCACACCATTGTATGTAAATTCGATAGCAGGATAGCGATGATCGCCCTTAACAAGTTTAACACTACGATCAACTATTGCGACGTTGTCCCCGTTCTTAACCTCAGAAGTCATATAACCCCTAAATGGCGTATATGTAGGATTAGTTGCGTTGTTGAAGCTATTGCCATTACTATCGAGAACATACTTAAACTTATTCTTTTCTGTTTTGGCAGCAGTGTAGTTATTCACAAAGTTGTAGTTATTTGCATCCGACATGGCTACACCAGCAATAATGTCAACATTGGTAGAAGCAAACGTCATCTGCTTGTTCACATTTTCCTCTGCAACACGAATCAAGTAAGGCTGGTTAGCCTTCATCTGATAGGAAGCATCAAAATAGACTGTGGAAAACTCTTCGCCATAGAACTTTCGCAACTCAACACCTTCTCCAATCTCAACAGACTCATTTCCAACAGTCACATTCTGCACATCATAAGGCAGACAGATGGTCGACCACATCGCGTTCTCCGAATCTTCTGTATAGGCGTTAGTCAACGTACGCTCATAAGTGACATTAGCTGCCTTAAAAGTAAAGGGAACATAGATACCATTACTGCTATCGTCAGTGAATTTGATATCAGTATAAGCTTGATCACCAACTACTACATTATAATTCTGATAGTTACTTAACCTCTTTGCTTGTGTTTCTGTATCAAAATAATAGATACAGTTAGGATTACTATTAGGATAAATAGTACGTGAAACGCTCATGCCCCTATAGCTAACTGCAGCAGCTGAAGGTGCAGAACTGCTTACACTTGTAGTATACGACAACTTACCATTTTTGTCCCAATAGTTTACGCTTGATCTGACATACCAATAAGCGTATGTATAGTAACTATTATCTTCGTCAACTCGGTAAGAGCCATCATAAACAAAGAATGCTAACTGTTTCTCACCATCAAAAGCTCCGTCAGAATAGTTAAATCCAGACAAATCAATTGTTGTTGAGGCTCGGGGAGCTAATTTCAAAGGAACTGTAATGTTAGCACTCTTGTAACGATTATTATAGCTTGCACGACCATAGTAAATCTGAATCGTGACGAGATCCTCATACGTTGCTGAGTAACTACTATTAGTAATCTTCACCGTTCCATCCAATTCAGATCCATATATGTATCCACCTTTTGAGCTGCCGCTTGAATTGCTAAGATTCCATGTAAACGACAAATTAGAATTGGTAGCCGTTGAAGCCGTAAAACTCGAAGGATCAAAAGGAATCTCTGCGTAGATAGGACTTGCAAGTCCTCTGTCTCCACGATCCTTGTTGTAAAGATACAACGTACTTGCTTCTTCGCCAGCCTCAAACTCTAAAACAAACTCACCAGAGCTCTTTGCCTGCAAGCGGAATTCATCTGAGTCATGCTGTGTGTCAGCACTCACAGAACCTAGATAGAGCGAGAAATTCCACGTAAGCTTATTAAATGAGTTATTAGTCGCAGAGAACTTGATGGCAGTTCTGTAACCAGGCTTTTTCTTACCAATAAACTCATAACTATCGATAGTCATTGCCTTAACGAGAGATGCGGTAATTTGATTGTCTTCAACAACAAGCTTCGCATGGCTATAGACACCCTTTACGTAGTCAAAATGGCTCTCACCTTTGTAAGTAGCATCCTTACTCTTCGATACAAGCTGATATTCACCAACAGGAAGATCGATGTTAGAAAGATTCCAAACGACAGCTTTTGGAGTGGCCTGGGTGAACGTAGCTTGCTTGGTGGCAATCGTCTTCACCTTATTATTATTCATATCGTAAGCAACCAACTCAAGATCGAATGTGCGCTGCTCAGAGGAGTTGAAGTTGTTCGACCAATTCTCCAGATAAGTACGAATCTTCAATGAACCATCACGATTGATGGTCTGATCATCATAGACTATCGTATTACTACTATTAGCAAAAGAGAAAGTAACAAGTCCCAGTGAAGCCACATCGCTTGGTTGTGCAGTGCTTTCAGCGGTAAGTCCAGGACCTCTGAAACCAATAAGTGCCTCGAAGGTCTGCGACCAGTTGGCAGCAGTCGACCAGTTGTAAGCGTTCAGCGGAGCCAGGCGGAAATAGCCATCACAAACACCTTCCCAACCCCAGTTGATGTGGAAGAAGTCATCGTAACTGTAACCATCGATAATAAAGAAATGGTTAGGTGTTGTGGTCTGACAGTGACCACCTACATACACGGGAGCTCCCTGACTAAGTTCTTGATAAACAATACGCTCGAAATCATTGGGGAAACAGTTTCTTCGATACAAAACAGCACCTGGAGTAACGCCCCAGTATTTCGGTCCTTTGCTCACTAAGTCTGTATGAACACCAGTTCCAAGAGAATAGCGCACACACGAAATATAACGTGCAACTTCTGCTCTCTCTTCTTCAGTGCCGCCATCATTTCTATAGTGGGAAAGAATCTTCGTCATATCGAAGGTCTGGGGCTCGTATTTGCCTGTAGATGAGATTGATGTTGGAACACCTGTAATAGTTGCCAATGTCTTGTCGCACCCCCAATAGTAGAGCAGCTGGCCAGCTGCAATTCGCTGACAACCAACAACATCCTCAGTCATTTGGTCAACAAAAGGTGAACTCTGTGTCCAAAAGGTCTTAATCAGTGGGGCAATAGGCTCTCGGGCAATAGACATCGCCTTGCGACGAGAATTTCCAGCTACTTGTTCATCAACAGGTTTCTCCGTGTATCCTTGTTCGTCAAGAGTTTTCAAATCGCTCTCGAAAGTGTCAAGCATAAACTGCAGAGCATCTGGCAGATTGTCAACATCGAGATAACCTTTATCAGAATATCCGAGAATTTCCTCCGAACGATCATCGCCCGAAACAATCACAAAACCCTGATTATTTTCAGCATTGAAAATATAATATGCAGGTGAGCTGCCTGAGCCATTATAGCTCATCATTTTGCGAGGGGCTGTACCCATTTGCAGTTGAGCTTGCGGATTAATGTTTTTCATCAATTCCTGAGCTTTTTGCAGGGCTGCGGTACGCTCGATAGGATTTGCCATAACTACAACAGTAGCCAGTAGCATCACCGTTGTCACTATAACTTTTTTCATATTAGTCTTTTCAATTATTTAAACATTTAAGAATTAGATAGTTTGACAATGAATTAGATTTTGAAAAGAATCAATCTTCCCAAACATTCCCCCCACTAACGTTCCAAAGGTTGTCACCATCTTTTGCTTCCTGTTGATCCCAGCCATAATCAGAATCTGGTGTATTAACAAAACTTATTTGCTGCATAATGCGCCCCATAGAAACCCGGCGGATTATCACTTTAGGTGTATTATAGATCTTTTTCATATGCTTATATTGTCTTATTATTTAATAATGTATTTTTTACCATTTTTGATAACCAGACCTCTTTGGGGCTGCTTCACCTTAATTCCTTGCAATGTGTAAAAAGCGTCATCCTCCACTATCTGAGATACATGGTTTTCTATTCCAGTTTCTTCACCAGGGAAAGAAAGGGCGAAGGACTGATTTCCAATCTGCACATTTTGATCATAACCACCATCTCCAATACAGATATAAGCTCTGTTCGCTTTGCAATTACCATTAGTTGTTACTCGATGGAACTTTCCTCCAGAGAGAATAAAGTATGAATTATTTTCATTCTCCTCAGCCTCAACATTAATAGGAGTTTCCACGATTACGCCTTTCAGACAGTTACCCGTTGTTGCCATACTGAGTTTTTCTGTCATACAATTATTAGGATAGAAGATATATGAGTCGTCTGACACTTTGCGGAGAACAACTCCGAAATCTTCCGTTTCTGACCATCCTGGCACCATGACATCATCCGTGATTTCTGTCAATGTAATTTTTTCAGTTTCATAATTAATAGCGTCAGCATTATCTTCTACATAATATGCAGTTATTCCACCAGCACTCCATGTCTTATCTGATGTGTTGTACTGCTTGAAAGTAAAATCCAAGTCGCTGCAATAAGTCATCAAGCCTGATGATGTCGTGATGGGGAACTTAGACGACATTGGGAATTGTTTGAAAAGGCCATCGTTAGAATCAACATAACTCTTAGCTGAGCCAAGGGGAACTTCGATGATACATGCTACTGGATCAACATTTGGGCCTGATGTACCACTTTGCAATCTCTGGCACCCTTCAAAAATATTATATGGTCCTGTGTACCCAGAATACAAAGGTTCTTCGTCTACCAATGTCAGCGTAGGCAGACTACCTTCAAATACCACCTTATTAAGCATCCCGCAACTACCAAAGGCTGTTCCATTAATCTTTGTAACACTTGCTGGAATGTTAATTTCCTCCAGATATTTACAACCTTCGAATGTTGCCTTTTCAATAGTTTCAATTGTTGAACCTTCTTCAAAAACTACTTTCTTAAAGACACCATGACGAAAAGCATTATGTTCAATTTTAGTTATAGTATTGGGAATAGTCAAAGTACGTGTAATATTTAAAAATATAGCTTTAGTAGGATCAGGAGTATAATTTCTAAAAGCACCAACCCCAATTTCAACTATGTCAAAGGTACGGTTCCTATATAAATCACTACCACTTGTATTACTTACGGTATAAGTGCTAGGAATAGTATAGTCAGTTCCTTTCTTCTCGGTGGAATCAAAAACTGGCATTTCTCTTGCCTCATCTGCAATCTCTATACCCAGAATATCACATGCTAGTCCATAGGTCCATTTCTTATTTCCCGTAGGTAATGATTCTCCTCCAATAGTTACATTCGCTTCAGTGGGATTAGATGAAAACATATAGTCTCCATTCTTATAAGGATCATCATTATTGAACACACGACGTGCTACGATTTTTCCTTTGAAATGACCATCATTAGTAGTTGGTAGTGGTGCTATTGTTTGCACGCGTGTTTTGCCATCTTGGGAAAAATAAATATCCCATGCAGGCATTTCATAGGTATGACCATCATACTCGTAAGGAATAGCAGGATAGCGATGAGTTATCTCATCTTGTGCAGTAACACTTGCCGACAGCATTATAGCTATCGACATTAAAAAGATTTTTTTAGTAAAATTTTTCATTTTCATTTTTCGTTTCTATTTTTAGTTTTTAGTTTAATAAATTCACAACGCTAGATTGTGTTTCAAAAGAAACACAAAGTGGGTGCTGTGCGGATTATCTTCCACACAGATTCAAAAGTATTTTTGTCATTTTCATCATAATTTAATCCAGTTTAGATAATAATTATCAGTAAGTAATGATGATCAGTAAGTAATACTCACAACGATTATTTGCCACATTGCCAATTTTTTTGGCACATGACTACCTATTTTATATTTGGTTCGGTGCAAAATTAATGTATTTTTTTTAAATACGCACTTTTTCTGCGATTATTTTTAGTTAAAAATACATAATCACAATAAAAGGAATACATTGTAGAAAATGTATCCCTTTAAAAACAGTCTGTCATAATACTTTTCAGTTACTTTGCCTTGTCCTTGCTGCTACGCTTCGGACGGTGATAACTGCGATAGTCGTCGAGTTCTATTTCGACATCGGGTTCCTGCAGTTCACCCTCACGTGGCAAAAGGAACTTGAGATACTTAATGTTCAGACCGCGATCTATCCACATCTGCTCATAATAGGTGCGAATCGAAAGAATTTGACGGGTTGCATCATCAAGACTTTCATCGTGGTAAAGATCGGCTGTAGCAAGTTGAACTGGCAGTCGATTTGCTTGGACCATGAAGTTCGTATAGGTGTAAAGGAAATTCGAGTCGGTCTTTAAGTGAATGGTTCCACCATCAGTGAGGAAACGACGATAACGCTCCAGGAAGAATGTGCTTGATAGCCGTTTACGAGGATTCTTCATCTGCGGATCACTGAACGTAAGCCAGATCTCGCTCACTTCATTTTTGCCAAAGAAGCGGTCTATAATCTCAATGTTTGTACGAAGAAATGCTACGTTCTTCAGGCCTTCCTCCAGTGCCATCTTTGCCCCAGTCCACATGCGAGCGCCCTTGATATCGACGCCAATGAAATTTCTGTCGGGATAAAGGCGAGCAAGTTCGACTGTATATTCGCCCTTTCCGCATCCTAGTTCAAGCACAATTGGATTCTGGTTTTTGAAAAAGTCCTCATGCCAGCGACCAGTCATCTCAAACGGTTGCTGCTCAATCACACTAAACGGATACTGGAAAACGTTCTCAAACGTCTCCATCTCCGCAAACTTCTGCAATTTTCCTTTTCCCATACTGCTGTAATTTGCTGCAAAATTACGAAAAAAAAAGTAAAGACGAAACTTTTACCTGAAAAAGCACCGAAAATAATCTGTAACTCTCAGTTCAATAAAAGCCCCTTTAATGTTTTCTGCCAAAAGTGAAAACCACAATACAAAAATTAGGGCAAGCAAATCGCCTGCCCTAACTACTATATAAAAATGTCTATTTAAAACTTAAATCACAATCTGAGTCCAGCCGTGACGGTCCTCAACGGTTCCGTACTGGATTCCACGCAGTGTTTCGTAGAGTTTCTTAGAAAGCGGACCGGGATCAGCACCAAAGTCATAACGGTGACCAGTGTCAGGATCGTCGATATAAGAAATTGGCGAGATGACGGCTGCAGTTCCGCAAGCACCAGCCTCCTCAAATGTATCAAGTTCCTCAATGGGAATTGCGCGACGCTCGACCTTCATACCAAGGTCCTCAGCAATCTGCATCAGACTCTTGTTGGTGATGCTCGGCAGAATCGATGTAGACTTCGGTGTGATGTAAGTATTGTCCTTGATGCCGAAGAAATTGGCTGCACCACATTCATCCATATACTTCTTCTCCTTTGCGTCGAGATAGAACTCGCTGGCGTAACCCTTCTTGGCAGCCTTCGTGTGAGCATGCAGGCTGGCTGCATAGTTTCCACCAACCTTATAGCAACCTGTTCCAAGAGGAGCCGAACGGTCGTGATCGCGCGTAATAACATAAGGATTCGACTGGAATCCACCCTTGAAGTAAGGACCTACGGGCGTCGTGAAAATCATGAACAGATAGTCAGAAGCCGCATGCACACCCACCTGGGCAGTGATACCAATGAGCAACGGACGGATGTAAAGTGTGGCTCCACTCTCATAAGGAGGAATGAAATCCTGATTGAGCAGAACAGCCTTCTTCACCATGTCAATAAACATTTCCGTCGGTACCTCAGGCATTTCAATACCACGACAAGTCGACTGCAGACGAGCAGCATTCTCATCAGGACGGAACAGGCGCACATGACCATCAGGACAACGATAAGCCTTCAGTCCTTCGAAAGCCTCCTGACCATAATGCAGACAGGTTGCTGCCATGTGCATATTGAGATATTCATCGGAGCAAATTTCAACTTCACCCCATTTACCATTGTGATAATAGCAACGCACGTTGTAGTTTGTAGACATATAGCCAAATGACAAACCACTCCAATCGATGTTTTTCACCATAATAATTTTGTATATTTATGAATTTTTTAAAACCACTTATGTGAATAATTTTGCAAATGTACGTATTTTTTTTCAATACTCAAAGGAAATCTTCAAGAAATTGAGCAAAAAGAAACACTACTGACAACTATTCATCATTCATGACGGCTTTGATGTCTGCATCAACCTTTGTCAATCTGTCTTTGCACAACTTGATCAATTGCTGAGCCTCCTTGAGTTGTTCAGCCATCTGGTCGACATCGAGTTCGTCGTTTTCCATCTTGTCTACAATTTCTTGAAGCCTCTTGACGGCTTCCTCATAGCGAATCGTATTTTCTTCCATTTCTATTAAATTGTTTTGCAATTATTGAATTGCGTTATTATTTCTTTGTTTTCTTCACTTCCGAAATCACAGAGCCATTAGCCAATCGAGTCTCTATCATGTCCCCTTGTTGCAAATCATCGGTATTCCGAAGGGCTCGTCCGTTCTTGAGCGTAATGCTATAGCCACGTCGCAGAAGCAATTCTGGATCAAGGTTTTTGAGCCGCTGACCAAGCATATCGAGCCGATGCTGTTCTCGCAAAAGTCTACGTTCCACCAAAGAAGGCAATTGAGCATTAAGTTCTACGAGATGAGTCTTTACAGTTGCCAGTTTCTGACTTGCAAGCGAAGCCATTGCGGCAAAAATTCGGTCAAGACGGGCTGTCTGACGGGTCTTCACCAAAGAGAACAAAACAGGAATCTTCTCTGCCAGTTGCTGCAGGCGCATCTGCTCCATCTGCATACGACGAGAAACATAAGTAGTGATTGCGTCCTGACAGTCATTAATGAGGGTGAGCACTTCAGCCAAATGATCAATCAAGAAGGCTGCAGCAGCCGTTGGTGTTTTCACACGAGTATGAGCAACCATATCGAGTACACTTTCATCGCGTTCATGGCCAATACCGGTGATGACAGACAACGGGAACTGGGCAACATTCTCTGCCAATGCAAGTGTGTCGAAACCACTCAAATCAGCCGTTGCACCACCACCTCGGATGATGACAACGCAATCGAACGGAGACGTCTCTTCGCCCACTTGATAGATTCTGTTCAGTGCGTCGATAATACTCTCCTCCACTTGTTCTCCTTGCATGATTGCGGGAAAAAGTTCTACTTGAAACTTCAGCCCGAACTCATTGTCGGACAGTTGATTACAGAAGTCTCCATATCCCGCAGCAGTAGCACTTGAAATCACTGCAATGCGCTGACAGAACATTGGCAATTGCAGTTCACGCTGCATATCGAAAACACCTTCTTCCTTCAACTGGCGAATGATTTCCTGACGACGTCGGGCCATATCCCCCATCGTATAAGTAGGATCGATGTCGTTCACTATCCATGCGAATCCAAAAGCCTCATGAAAGTTCACATGTACGCGCAACAAGACCTTCATTCCTGCATGAAGCGGCTGACCCGTCACACGCTCAAAACGCGGACGAAGTTGCATCCAAGTGCGCTGCCAACATTTAGCCGAGGCTCGGGCTATAGGTGTTCGTGCTCCTCTTTTCCGCTCATCGGCACTGCTGAACTGAACTAATTCCATGTAGCAATGACCTTTGCTTTCACGAACCTCCGACAACTCTGCCTCTACCCAATAATCTTTACTGAGTGTAGTTTCGAGCACCTCACGTACAAGTGAGTTCAGTTCGTAAAGCGTCAACGCATTCTCCGCTCCTTCCGAAGAAGAGTTGGCGTCTACCTGAAAGTCATTATCTGAGAACAAATCAAACATTCCCATTCTTGATATATATGAATCCAACACAGCAGGAAATTCAATCATCGAGGTCCTCCCATCTCATATAATAATCGATAGAAGTGCGAGCCTTTTCAAAAGCCTTCCAATAGTCAGGAATTCCATAACCAAACACATTGTCGGGATATTCGAAGCGGTCTCCTGAACTACGTACAAGATCAATCATCTGAAGGGCAGTCAGATTAGGTAATGCTTGCCAAAGACAGGCAACAGCTCCACAAGTAATAGGTGCTGAGAAAGAAGTGCCATTGGCAGTAGTAAGCGTTCCTTTTCCACTAACCACTGCTGAATGATAACCCATCGCCATTACGTCAGGTTTCACACGTCCATCGGCAGAGGGGCCAACCGAAGAAAAGCCTGTATTCATGAGTTGTTGGTTCACGGCTCCTACGGTCAGAATGTTGTCAGCATCGCCAGGAACATTGATTTTCTTCCAAGTGCCCAAACCCTCATTACCAGCCGATGCAACGAGAACAATACCCTTACTTGCCAACAATGCAGCCGAACGTGAACAGATAGATGTCTGTCCGTCCAGTTCACGATAGGGATGATCGCCAAGCGAACGGTCGAAATGATGATAGCCCAGAGAAGAATTAATAAGGTCGACTCCAATGGAATCGGCATATTCCGCTGCAGCCGCCCAGAAATCTTCCTCTGCAAGACTTTCAGAGCGCCCGTCCTCCGTTCGAATCAGTACGAAATGAGCCTCAGGTGCCATTCCCACCATTGTATCAGGGCGATTCATGGCTATTGTAGAAAGGACCATCGTCCCATGATCCAACTCACCATAGAAATCAGGTGAAGGGGGATAGACACAGTCGCGTTGAGCCACAACACTCACGTTGCTAAGCAAAGGAATACGGTCGACATTCATGAAACCACCATCGATAATTGCAATGGTCATGCCTTTTCCACGATAGCCGACCTCATGCAACTGATCCACATGAAGCATGCTCATCTGAACACGACTATCAACTGGAAGATTTTCCAGATTCTGAGGTATCAGTTCATCACGACTGGAAATATCAACAGAATCGGGTGCAGAGAATAGATGGGTCACGTCAGTGACAAAAGGAATATCAGCAAGTGTGCGAAGATCATCGGGTTGTGGCAATGCAACCACAACCGTATTGTTCCACTTACTTTTACTGACCACTTTCAACCCTAACTGACGCAACTTAGAGAGATAACGTTCAGAAATGGGAAGGTCGGTTGAGTCGATTGACAATCCCTGTCGTCTGCGACGCTCAAGCGATTTCATCGACAAGAACTCCTCAGGTTTTGATAGTGAATACGGTGACCCTTTCTTGTCCTTCAACTGAAGACGATAGAGGTGGCAGGGGCCACCTGGATAAGCCTTGTGCTCTTCAACGGCCCAAGTAGATGTAGCCAGCATTGCAAAAACTACAACTGCAAGTGTTCTGTACAATAGTTTCATCTAATTCATCAGTTTTCTGCTGCAAAGTTACGAATAAGTGAGCACAATGCAAAAGAAATTGAAATTTTATTTTCATTGTCGAGCGAAAGTAACTTCGAAGTTAATGCAGCGAATAAGTAAGGACTTTGTCAAAAAAGAAAGCAAATAATTTTGTATTTTGCTCAGTTTGCCGTATCTTTGCAGAATAAAAACCATTCGAATGGATAATAAGAAAGCAACACTGGCTCTTGGTACTGAGCCTGTGGGTAAATTGCTTGTACAATATGCAACACCTGCCATTGTGGCTATGGTGGCTTCGTCGTTGTATAATATCATCGACAGAGCCATCATCGGACAAGTGGTTGGCGCTGATGCTATTGCCGGTTTAGGCATCACGTTTCCGTTCATGAATCTGAGCGGTGCGTTTGGTGCGGCAGTAGGCGTTGGTGCTTCTACGTGCATCTCTGTGAAACTCGGACAGAAAGACTATAAGACTGCAGAACATCTTTTGGGTAATACGGTGACGCTAAACCTTATTGTTGGTTTGCTGTTCATGACTATCTGCCTATTGTTCCTTGATCCTATCTTGCGGTTCTTCGGAGCCAGCGACGTCACTCTTCCCTACGCTCGTGAATTCATGGAGATCATTCTGCTTGGCAATATGATCACCCACATGTACTTCGGCATGAACGCAGTTCTGCGCGCAAGCGGAAAGCCCAAACACGCAATGTATGCGGTGCTCTTTACTGTGGCCATGAACACTATACTCGCCATCACTTTTGTGTGGTGGTTCCGTTGGGGCATCAGAGGTGCAGCCTTGGCAACAGTTCTATCGCAGACAATGGCCCTTTGCTGGCAGATGTGGCTTTTCAGCGACAAGTCGCAACTACTGCACCTGAAGCGAGGCATCTACCGACTGAAGAAAGATTTGGTCAACAATATCATTTCAATCGGCATTTCGCCCTTCCTGATGAACCTTTGTTCATGCATCATCGTGATTTTCATGAACAACCAGTTTGTAAGATATGGTGGCGATATGGCTGTAGCGGCCTACTCCATTGCCAACTCGATTGGTATGGTGTTCTTTATGTTCGTCATCGGAATTAACCAGGGAATGCAACCCATTGCAGGCTACAACTATGGTGCACAGAAGTTCGACCGACTGATGCGAGTACTCACACTTGCCATTATCGCAGCCACGCTGATTCTGCTGGTTGGCTGGGCATTGGCCATGTTCTTTCCACATTATATGGCTGCTATTTTCACAACAGATAAAGAACTGATTGACAAATCCATCATGGGTATCAGACTAAACATGCTGGTGTTCCCCATCATTGGATTCCAGGCTGTGACGACAAACTTCTTCCAGTGCATTGGCAGAGTAAAGATCAGCATTTTCCTCTCGCTTTCGCGCCAGTTGCTTTTCCTGCTGCCATTCATTCTGATACTGCCCCGTATCTGGGGACTCGAAGGCGTTTGGGCAGCATTGCCTGCCAGCGATACGACTGCAGCCGTGGTGACTGCGGCAATTATGTTCTACTATATGCCTAAAATAAAACGACAACAACATGCAGAACTCTAACCAAAGATTACTTATCTGCGTGGGCCGACAGATAGGCTCCGGCGGACGTGTCATTGCCAAGAAACTGGCTGAGGAATTCGGCTGCAAGTTTATGGATAGTGAAATCCTGAATCTTGCTGCTAAGGAGAGTGGATTCTCAGAGAAGTTCTTCGAACAAAACGATGAACACAAGGGGTTCTTCCACACGTTGCTCAATAGTCATGGTCGCAGTATGGCGATGGGCAGTTTCTACAAGAGTCAGTTCTCGGAGGAAAGTCTGTTCCAGTTCCAGGCCGACGCTATTAGCAAAGCAGCAAAAGACTATTCCTGCGTGTTTGTAGGACGATGTGCTGATTATGTGCTTCGCGACGAGCCCAATATGATCAGTATTTTCATCACTGCCGACTTAAGTGAGCGTGTTGCCCGTGCAATGGAAAGACATCAATGTGACGAAACGGCTGCCCGCAAAATCATTGAAAATGGTGAAAGTCAGCGTGCTACCTATTATAATTACTATACCGGCAAGCGATGGGGACATGCCGACGGCTACGACCTCTGTGTAAACACATCCCGACTGGGCATTGAGAAGACAGCGCAGTTCGTTGCAGATTTCATCAAAGAAAGAATGAAGGATTTCTGAATCCTTGAGAAAATATATAAGACATGAAGCGAATCGGCATACTCAGCGATACTCACGCCTATTGGGACGAGAAATATCTGACCTACTTCGAGCCTTGCGACGAAATATGGCACGCGGGCGACATAGGTTCGTTGGAAGTAGCAGAGAAACTGGCTGCATTTCGTCCTTTGCGCGCTGTTTGCGGCAATTGCGACGGGGGTGACCTTCGACGGATGTATCCCGAGCGTCTGCGTTGGCGTTGTGAGGATGTTGACGTCTTGATGACCCATATCGGAGGCTACCCAGGCAACTACGATGCACGTATCCGCTCTACACTCTATGCATCGCCGCCCCAACTCTTCATTGACGGCCATTCACACATCCTGAAAGTGCAGTTCGACAAAACGCTCAATCTGCTGCACATCAATCCGGGTGCAGCAGGACTTCAGGGTTGGCATCGGGACAGAACTTTAGTAAGATTGACTATCGAAGGCAATAAAATGTCTGATTGTGAAGTTATTACATTAGGAACTAGATAAAAATAGGAAATAAAAACAATTCATATTATGTCAAGAAAGAAAGCAATACTGTACTATTCCATATTAGAGGCCATCTTATTGGTGGCACTCATTGTGTGTTTTGTCACGTTAGGCATTCAGCAGAAGGTGTTTCTCGCCTTTATGATTATCATTGCCATGTTGTCGTCATTACTGCTGATATACATCATTAAGAGAACTGACCCTGATAAATAATAATACCCAATTCGTTATGAAGACAATCGTCATTACCGGAGGCGCCGGTTTCATTGGAAGCCATGTGGTCCGCCTATTTGTAAACAAATATCCCGAGTATCATATCATCAACCTCGACAAGTTGACCTACGCTGGCAATCTCGCCAATCTGAAGGACATTGAGGACAAACCCAACTACGAGTTTGTGAAGATGGATATCTGCGACTTCGACGCATTCTATAAGTTGATGCAGGAAAAGCATGTTGATGGCATCATCCACCTTGCTGCCGAAAGCCATGTTGACCGCAGTATCAAGGATCCTTTCACATTTGCCAAGACCAATGTGATGGGCACGCTGTCATTGCTTCAGGCCGCAAAATTATATTGGGAATCGTTGCCCGAGAAATATGAAGGCAAGCGCTTCTATCATATCTCGACCGACGAAGTCTATGGCGCATTGGAGATGACTCACCCCGAGGGAATAGAACCACCCTTTACAACTACGGCCTCAAGTGCAGAGCATCATCTGGCCTATGGTGACAAGTTCTTCCTCGAGACCACGAAGTATAATCCCCATTCACCTTACTCGGCAGCCAAAGCGTCAAGCGACCATTTTGTCCGTGCCTATCACGACACTTACGGAATGCCTGTCGTCGTGACCAATTGCTCCAACAACTATGGCCCTTATCAGTTCCCCGAAAAACTCATCCCGTTGTTCATCAATAACATTCGTCATCGCAAGCCTCTTCCTGTCTATGGTAAGGGCGAGAACGTGCGCGACTGGCTCTATGTGGAAGACCACGCTCGCGCCATCGACCTGATTTTCCATCAGGGAAAAATTGCTGAGACTTATAACATTGGTGGTTTCAACGAGTGGAAGAACATCGACATCATCAAGGTTCTGATCAATACCGTCGACCGTCTGCTGGAACGCAAAGAGGGTGAGGATATGAATCTCATCACCTTCGTTACCGACCGCGCTGGTCACGATATGCGCTATGCAATTGATTCCACAAAATTGCAAAAAGAACTTGGATGGGAACCTTCACTACAGTTTGAAGAAGGCATAGAAAAGACTGTACGCTGGTATCTCAGCCATCAGGACTGGCTCGACAACGTTACCTCAGGCGACTACCAGAAGTATTACGACAACATGTATAAGAACAGATAGGAATGGTAACCTCCAGACTAAATAAGAGGTACATATGGCAGACGCTTGGTCTCGTAGCAGTGAGTGTCTTGACCTTATGTGGCGTTTCTTTATTCAATAAAGGAACATTCCTGCCTATGTTGCTTGTTTGGATGGGATTTACCCTACTATTTTCCGTTTTCTATCTGGCTTCCATTAAGTGTATCACTATTTTTCCTGATGGGTTGGAGACACAAAACTTGCTGTTGCCATTCTGGAAACGGTTCTATAGATTCGCTGAGTTTGACTATGCTCTGAGTGAGTATGAAAAAGACGGAGAAGTGTACAGGTTGATAATGAACGGAGAACGGCAGGTTAGCATTGCTTCATATCTATACTTGAACTTTGAAGAGATAAAGGGTGCCATAGCGGTTAAGGATAAGTCAGACTTCTCTGTCAGAGACAATGCCGAAGTCGTGTCTGAATATAAGAAGTCGCGATTGTTCGGAACTACATTCTTTATGTTGCTCTTTGTGCTGTTAGGCGTACTAACTTCTCTGGCTGATGTAATTGATGGAAAACCTGTACGGCTGGTCACCGTCCTAATAGGTGCGAGTGTAATACTGCTTTTTGGAAGTTTGCTTTTCATCTATCTTTTTTCCTATAAGAAAATTACGGTATGGCGTGGACAAGTAGAGGTGAAACGGTTGTTATGGCCGTCTAAGGTTCGATACTATGCCGTGTCCGAATTTGATGGGTTTTATTATGTGCTGGAGAAATCCAATGGCCAGTTGGGGTCACGAGATGAGAATTCCATCTGGTTGGTAAAGGACGACAGACTGGTGATAAGTGTAGATGAGCCGATGTATAGGAATTATGAGGAATTGAGAACCGTGTTTCAGAAGGTCAATTGTCTGGGAGGTTTGGAGTTCATTGGGTTCCAGTCAATGAAATATCATTTGGGTAAAAAATTTAATTGGAGATGAAAAAAATACTATTGTTAGGCTCAGGCGAACTGGGCAAAGAGTTTGTGATTGCTGCCAAGCGCAAAGGCGTTTATGTGGTGGCTTGTGACCGTTATGCTGGCGCACCTGCTATGCAAGTAGCCGACGAGTTCGAGGTGTTCTCGATGCTTGATGGCGATGCATTGGAGGCTGTCGTACGTAAGCATCAACCCGACATCATTGTTCCGGAGATTGAGGCCATTCGCACCGAGCGTCTTTTCCAATTCGAGAAGGAAGGCATTCAGGTGGTTCCTTCGGCCCGTGCTGTCAACTATACGATGAACCGTCGTGCTATTCGTGATTTAGCCGCCCGTGAACTTGGACTTCGCACTGCCAAATATTTCTATGCCAAGACGTTTGAGGAGTTCAAGCTGGCAGCCGACGAGATTGGTTTCCCCTGTGTGGTAAAACCGTTGATGTCGTCATCTGGTCACGGCCAGAGTTACGTCCACAATGACGACGAACTTGAACAGGCCTTCCGTGAAGCAATGGAAGGCAGTCGCGGCGACGTGAAGGAGGTAATTATTGAGGAATTCATAGATTTCGAGTCGGAATTTACCCTGCTCACTGTCACTCAGAAGAATGCCCCCACCCTGTTCTGTCCTCCTATTGGACATGTTCAGAAAGGTGGCGACTATCGTGAATCGTGGCAACCCTATCAGATTAGCGACGAGGCGCTCAAACAAGCACAACACATGGCCGACGAGGTAACTCGTGCGCTCACGGGCTATGGCATCTGGGGCGTTGAGTTCTTCCTGACACGTCAGGGAGAGGTTATCTTCAGTGAACTATCGCCACGTCCACACGACACAGGTATGGTTACACTCGGCCACACCACCAATCTTTCGGAGTTTGAACTTCATCTGCGCGCCGTTCTCGGATTGCCCATTGCCGCCATTAAACTCGAGCACGCAGGAGCAAGTGCTGTTGTCCTCTCGCCTGTTGAGAGCACCAAGCCACTCGATTATAACCTCCTCGATGCATTGCGGGAAGAGAATACACGCGTTCGAATCTTTGGCAAGCCAGAAGCCCATGTCGGACGCCGAATGGGTGTTGTGCTCTGTTACGATGAACTCGGCACTGATGTTAATGAACTGCGTTCGAAGGCCAAGCGCCTCGCAACAACCGTTCTCGGTACAGAACCATACATGAAGAAATAGAAAGGTTGGTTTCCCGACACATGAGTCGGGAACCTTCATTGAAGTAAGCAAATATGATAGGAAAAATCATTGAACTTCCAAAAATCGCCGACCCACGCGGAAATCTAACTGTAGCGGAACAACTTACGCATGTGCCGTTCGAAATCAAGCGTGCCTACTGGGTTTACGACGTGCCTGGTGGTGAGAGTCGTGGCGGTCATGCCCACAAGCGCCTGCGCCAACTCGTCATTGCGCTGAGTGGTTCATTTCATGTGACACTCGACAACGGTCATCAGCGCGAAACCATCCTGCTCAACCACCCTTGGCAAGGACTTATCATTGAAACTGGCACTTGGCGCACACTTGACGATTTTTCTTCAGGTGCAGTCTGCCTTGTGCTTGCTTCTGAACCCTTTGAGGAAGACGACTACATCTACGATTACGACGAATTCCTTAACTACATAGCAGAGAAGGACAATCAACAGAACGACAAATGATTGAAATCCGACGATACACCCACTTGCAAACCGAAGAATGGAATCGGTTCATTGCTCAGTCGAAGAACGGAACATTCCTCTTCGACCGAGACTATATGGACTATCATTCTGATAGGTTCAGCGACTATTCGTTGATGGTGTACCGAAACGGAAAACTTCATGCTTTGCTGCCTGCAAACGTCGAGGGCAACACTCTCTACTCACATCAGGGATTAACCTATGGTGGACTCATCACTGACAAAAGTGCCACAGTAACTCACGTGCTGGAGATTTTCCAGATACTCAATCATCATCTTCGTGAGGAAGGCATTGAGCGCGTTGTCTATAAACCCACCCCGTGGATTTATCATCAGTTGCTTGCTGAAGAAGATCTCTATGCACTCTTCACTGTTTGCAAAGCACGACTTACTGCCCGAGAAGTGTCTTCTGCGATTCTGCGCGAACAGCGACTTCCTTTTACGGAATCGCGCCGTTCAGGTATTCGCAAGGCTCAGGCAGCCGGCATTACCATTGAGGAATCTGCTGATATCAAGCAGTTCTGGAATATTCTCAACGAGAATCTTTATCGCACCCACGGTGTTCATCCAGTTCATTCACTCGAAGAACTCACCCTGCTCTGCAACCGTTTCCCCGACCACATTCATCTCTTTGCCGCCCAACAAGAAGGTCAGATGCTTGGAGGAACACTCATTTACGATACAGGCCAGGTCGTTCATACCCAATACATTTCAGCATCGCCTGAGGGTAAGAACCTCGGCGTGCTCGACATGCTGTTCGACTACATCATCAACGACAAATATGCTCATGCTCACTGCATTGACTTCGGCAAGTCGACCACTGATGGAGGCACCTGCCTCAACCAAAACCTCATCTTCCAGAAAGAAGGCTTTGGCGGTCGTGCAGTTTGCTACGACACATACGAATGGGAAATAGAAGAATAAACATAAATCATAATGAAACCAAACAAACAAAACAAAAAGACTAAGCCGGCTCCCTTTGCCAACACTCCTCAGAAGGCCAGCCACAAACAGCAGACCAAGAAGGGGAAAGAGCCGAAAGTGCTTACTGCCCGTCAATTGAAATGGCCAATGATGCTCATTCCGCTCATTGCGCTCATTGTCGTTGGAGCAGCACTCGTCTGCTATGAGAGCGACTTCCTTTTCCGCGTTCAGGAAATGGACTTGTTCCTCTACACGCCTCTGTTCTTCAAGCAGCAGTTGGTGGTATCGGGAGGATTTCTCACCTATCTCGGAACCTATTTCACGCAGTATTTCTACCACCCGTGGATTGGTGTTGCGATGCTCTGTCTATGGTGGTTGCTGCTTATGTGGCTGCTGAAGCAGACATTCAACATTCCTGTGAAGTGGACGCTCTTGCTGCTTGTTCCCATTGCCCTGTTAATTATCATCAATGTCGACCTCGGCTACTGGATTTACTACCTGAAACTTCGCGGTAATTTCTTTGTTGCCACCATTGGAACCGCTGTAGCCGTTGCCCTTGCCTGGGCTTATAGAGCGCTGCCTCGCAAATTTTTCCTGCGTACCATCTTTATTGTTATAGCCACCGTCATTAGTTATCCACTGTTCGGTTTCTATGGCTTGCTCGCTGCTCTACTCATGGCCGTTCTGGCCTGGCGTCTTGATGATTACAACGTCGCACGTCGCAGCATTGATACGGTTGTTGCACTTGCAGCCATAGGCCTTGTTCCATTAGCCTATTACTACGGCTGCTACTATCAGACAAATATCATTAACATCTACTATACGGCCCTGCCCCTCTATCGCATCAGCGAAGACCACATGGCCTACTATATTCCCTTCTATCTGCTCGTAACAGTACTCGTGGCCTTTGCAGCATGCTACCGTCGCGAGCGTCAACCCGATGTCAAGCGTCGTTTCCCCTGGTTGGCCGCACAGGTTCTGCTCCTTGCCGCATTGGTTGCAGGCGTCTATCACTTCTGGTACAAGGATGAGAACTTCCACACCGAGTTGGCTCTCTATAACGATGTAGAGAATCACCGTTGGGAAGAGGTTCTCACCACCTATCGCGACCACGACAGCGATCCAAGCCGAATGATGTGGATGATGAAGAATCTCGCACTTGCACGACTTGGCCGACAAGCCGATGAGATGTACTGCTATAAGAATGGCGACCGCCCAAGCGATGCGCCTTTCACAGCCCGTATGGCTCAATTTGGTGGTAAGCAAATCTACTACAACTACGGCCTCATCAACTATTGCTACCGTTGGTGTCTGGAAGATGGCGTCGAATACGGATGGTGCATCGAGTATTATAAGTTCATGCTAAAATGCTCCATTCTGAATGGCGAGATGACCGTAGCCCAAAAGTACATCGACATTCTCAGCCAGACTAAATACTACCGCGACTATGCCCAACAGTTCGAGCAGTATGTGAAAAACCCGTCGCTTGTGGCAAAGAACGAGGAGTTCTCGACCATCAAGCACCTCATGCCGCCTTACAATGAACTTACATCCGACCAGTCGCTCATCGAGATATTCCTCATTGACTACTTTGCCAATCGCGACAGCGACGATCCGAAGTTTGAGGAACAGTCAATGATCTTCGCCTTGCAGACCAAGGACATTCCTACTTTCTGGAATCGCTTCTTCCGCTATGCAAAGAATATGGAACAGGAAGGCAAACACATGCCCAAGCACATCCAGGAGGCTGCTTTCCTCTATGGCAATCTCGAGAACAAGATTGACATCAGCAAGATGCCGTTCGACAAGGAGATTGTCGATACCTACAACGAATTCATGGCTGCTGCCCAGCAATATCGGGGCATGTCTGAGGCTGAGATGAAGCCGCTCATGTACAATCGTTTCGGCAGCACCTTCTATTTCGAGTATTTCTTCACACGCGACCAGCGTAGTTACTAAGCCAACAACTAGATTCAATATGACAAAGACAAAAATGAACAACAAGAATAGTCTCCCGCTCCCAACCCGTCTGTTTCGGACTGGATTGACAATAGCACTTGGCCTTTTCGTCCTCTTGCTCGCATCGTGTCAGCAGGCAAAGGTTCCTGCCAACTACACCAAGAGCGATCAGTTGCCAAAGATCTATCCTGAATATACTAACGTGACCGTGCCCATCAATATCGCACCGCTCTCGTTCGAACTTCAGCAGCCTGCGTCTCAGATGGTTGCACGCTATAGTTTCGAGAACGACGAGATTGTCTGTGGCGGTGAGGACCTGAAGGCTTGTCCTGACATCGACGACTGGAAACAACTCACCCAGAAAGCATCGGGCAAGGACATTCAAGTGGAAGTCTATGCTGAGAAAGACGGACAGTGGACTCGCTTCAAACCATTCACTATCACTGTCTCGCCCGATAGCATTGATCCATATATCAGTTATCGACTCATATCTCCTTCGTATGTCACTTACGAGGAACTCACTATCAGCCAGCGATCGCTCGAGACTTACGACGAGAGCGTCATCTACGACAACATGCTTTGTGGCGATGAGGTGAACGGACAATGCATCAACTGCCACAACTATCAGATGCAGAATCCTAACCGATTCCAGTTCCACGCCCGCCAGCAACATGGTGGAACCTTCATTGCCTACGATGGTGAAATGAAGAAGGTGAATATGGCAAACGACTCGCTGCTTTCTGCAGGTGTCTATCCTTCGTGGCACCCCTGGCTGAAACTGATTGCCTACTCTACGAACAAGACGATGCAGAGTTTCCACACGCGCGACATTAATAAAATCGAGGTACTCGACTCAGAAAGCGACCTGATGGTCTACGATGTTGATCGCGAGGAAGTGATGAACATTGAGAACGATCCCCACGAATTTGAAATCTTCCCGTTCTGGGCACCTGATGGCAAGATGCTCTACTACTGCAGCGCCCACTTCGAATACAGTGCTGACACCGTCAACTCTGCCGAAGCCATTCAGCGCGGAATGGAGATTAAATACAGCATCTATCGCAAGACCTTCGACCCTGAGACCCGTGAGTTTGGTCCTCGCGAGATGGTGTTCGACGCAGCCTCTCTTGGCAAGAGCGCCACACTACCCCGTATTTCTCCCGATGGTCGTTTCCTGATGTTTACCCTTGGCGAGTGGGGTTGCTTCCACATCTGGCATCGCGATGCTGACCTCTGGATGATTGACCTTCAGGCGCTCAATAAGGCTCACAATAAGGAACAATTAGACGAAGGAACAATGCTGATTCGTCCGCTCAAGGAAATCAATTCCGATAATGTGGAAAGTTATCACACTTGGTCTTCTACAGGCCGTTGGTTAGTATTCTCCTCACGTCGCACCGATGGCGTCTACACTCGTCCGTTCATTGCTCACATCGATGCAAACGGCAAGGGTACGAAGCCTTTCGAACTGCCTTGTGCTGATCCCGACTATCATCGCCAGTTGATGAAGAGTTACAACATTCCTGAGTTCATGCGCGGTCCTGTCACCATCAAACCGCAAGACATCGCTGCCCTCCTGAAGACTGATGTCGAGCCTGTGAAATACGTGCAACACCTCCACAAATAAGGAATAAACATTCACAAGTTAGAATCTAATAACTAACGCTTCAATAATACTTGTCCCCCAAAAGTCACATCTGACTTTTGGGGGATTTTTGTGGCATAGATTCTGAGAGAAAAATTAAAGAAATTCAAAAAGACCTACCCACCTACCATAACCCCTCGCAAACGCCCTCTACCAAAGGGTTTGAAGCATGGTAGGTGTTTGGCCAACACCTACCATAGACCTACCATAGACCTACCATTATCCACTAAATTCTCCTGTTCCTTTATCACAGGTTATTTTATAATTAAAACCCTTTCAACTATAGACAAAAAGGTGATTTTAGTTGCTCGCCATTGAGGAAAAAAACTACAAACAAAGCGACGATTCTGGCAGAAAGTTGATGGTAGGTCTATGGTAGGTGTATAGTAGGTCTGCAAGAAAGACCTACCATTGCCTCAGCCCTTTGGTAGAGGGCGTTTGCGAGGGGTTATGGTAGGTGGGTAGGTGTTAAACGAAAATGTATGAAAGAGAATATGTTTAGATGGTATAGAGCATATCTTTCGACTATAGAGACACGACCTTTATACCTATATAAAGCAATGCCTTAGAGAGTCCAAAGGATTGCTTTGCAATGTCCAAAGGATTGCTTTACAGGGTCAGGAAGATTGCTTTCTATAGCCAAAAGCAATGCTCATTTAAGCCATAAGCAATGCTCCATATTACCGAAAAATCATTCAAGAAACAAAAGCAGGAATCATCAGAAGGGCAATCCCACTGCAAAATGGAACGAAAGGTCGCGGCTAAGTTTAGGATGAAGAATTGGGTAATGCTCGCGGTTAGTTTCATAAGCGGGATTAATAGCCTTCATACCTAAATCTAAGCGAAGAATGAAGTAGTCGAAATTGAGTCGCAAACCAAAACCGTAAGCAACTGCCATTTCACTGAGGAAACGATGGAACTTAAACTGTCCACCCGGCTGCTCAGCATAGTTGCGCAACGTCCAGATGTTACCAGCATCGATAAAGGCTGCACCATTAATCTTCCAGAATAAAAGTGTACGATATTCGAGATTCAAGTCGATTTTCATATCACCCGTCTGGTTGATGAAGTCGATACGTCCATCAGTTCCCCTGAACTTACCTGGTCCGAGTTCTCTCACGCTCCAACCTCTGACGGAGTTGGCTCCACCCGAGAAATAGCGTTTTTCGAAGGGAAGAATCGTGCTATTCCCGTAGGGATAGGCAATACCAAAGTCAGCATGAAAAACTAACTGGTTAT
Organism: Prevotella sp.; assembly: GCA_024697645.1. Classification (GTDB taxonomy): domain Bacteria; phylum Bacteroidota; class Bacteroidia; order Bacteroidales; family Bacteroidaceae; genus Prevotella. The sequence goes on along the minus strand of JAILFH010000113.1, from coordinate 12,565 downwards.
GTTGGTCGAAAGGCCAGAGACGAGTGTAGTCAAAGTCGAATTTGGCGTATTGCGCATAGGCTATATTAAATAAGGTGTACTGGTCGTTGTCATTCTTGCGGAAATGGGCCAATCCCGAAACAGCCGACAGCAGATTGCCTGAAGTCTCAATATTCGCACGCAGCGCATGATTGCCGTAACTATAGGTGATACCGAATCCAATCTTCATGATGAACAAATCCTCATAGTTATATCGAAGAATGGCATTTCGATTGCTCACGCTGTCGAGATAGTCGTGCTTGAACGTAGAACTAATCCAAGGCATATAAACGTAGTTAAGGTCGAGCAAGTCGAAACGATAGTTGACGTGTCGTTTTGGATTGCTCCAACGGTAGCGCCAAGCGGCAGTAAATACTCGGCGATGGAACTCAGGGCGGTTCTGAAGGTCGTAGGCCAGCGTCAACTCAGAAGTGGCTGTACTGCGACGCTTGAAATCACGCGAAAGGAACGGAGCAACCATTCGCGGAAATGCCAACTTAGTTTCCAGACTATACTCCTCATAGTCCTGATTCTGATAGCCTTCAAGTCCTGTAATAGCCTCAAATGCCGCACGAAGTTGTACACTCAGCACCTCAGAACCTCGGAAGAGGTTTCGGTTCTCGAAGGTGAGCGATGCTGCAGCACCCAAGTCACCGGCTGTATTGGTTCCTTCTGGCTGGAAGGAAATCGACGACGGCTTGTTCATACTGAGCATAATGTCGCAATCGAGTAACTGAGAATCAGGAACCTCTCGATACTTGATATTGGTGTATTTAACTGCCTGCAGACGAGAGAAATTATTATAGGTGCGCTGAAGGTCGGCACTACTAAAGGGCAGTCCCAGCTGAATGGCAGTATTATTCTCAAGCACCTTCCGACGTAAGCCCAGTTTTGACGATCCTGCAGAAAGTCCTCGGTCCTCACCTGAGAACGAAACACTACGCACGGTGTATTGCGGATGAAGAATCGGCAAGGTGGAATTGGGGGGCGTATATGGAACCAGATGAAGCGTTACATCGACTTCATTGCTATTCTGTGCCGAATCGACCGTAAATCGGATATAGTCTTTGTTGAAACGGTAATAACCGCGGTCCATCAAGAATGTTGTCAGACGTTTGCGCTCCGCATCAAGACGTTCAACAGTAAATGCCTCACCCGACTGAATCTGCAGCGCGCGGGAATCTTCCTGCCTCATCAGCGAATCAATGCGCGAGTCGGCAATATCGTAAGTAACGTGTCGAATGTCATAAGGCGGACCTGGCTTCAGCGTATAGATAGCGTCGAGTTTCTTGCCCTTCTGACTAGTTGTCAGGTCGACATCTGCATGCAGATAGCCCATATTGCGCATAGCAGTCTGAAGATCATTGCAGGTCAGACTGGCCTGAAGAGTATCGAAAATGACAGGTTCCTCACCGATATTTCGCAGTGTGCGATTAATCCACTTCGTAGAGTCGCGACCGGACATCGAATAGACTCCAAGAGGAATCTTGAAGAGCGAAAACCACTTGCTGTTCGGCTTCTGGCGGACATAAGGTTCGAGGCGGGCAGTATTGAATCCCTTTGGGTCGGACCTGAGTTCTACAGAGTTGAGCATAGTCTCCCCTTCTGGCACGAATTTCGTGGCAGAACAACCTGTCAGAATCGTCAGAACGACCCCGAAAAGCAGAATGGGAAGTCCAAATTTGGGTTTCACGCCGCAAATTTACGAAAAATTTATGAACTATGGACTATGAACTATGAACAATTTTTCGTACCTTTGCCGACATGATTAGCAAAGCGAAACTGAAACTCGTCCGCTCGCTGGAACAAAAGAAATACAGAAAGCAGGAGGGATTGTTTGTGGCAGAAGGTCCGAAGGTTGTGGGCGATCTGCTGCAAGTGATGCCTGCACAGGAGGTTTTCGCCACGCGGGAATGGTTGGAGCAACATGCATCAGTCTACCCAACTCTGTCGATAACGGAGATCAACGAGGAGGAACTTCATAAACTGAGTTTCCTGCAGCATCCACAGCAGATTGTCGGCATCTTCCCCATCAGGAAGACTGCTGCGCCAACTGAATGGACGGGAGAACTTTCGCTTGCGCTCGATGGTGTTCAGGATCCTGGTAATCTCGGAACCATCATCCGCATTGCCGACTGGTTTGGCATTGAGACCATCTACTGCAGTGTGGACACAGCCGACGTGTATAATCCCAAAGTAGTTCAGGCCACGATGGGAAGCATTGCTCGCGTGAACATTATATATACATCACTCGCTGCGCTGATTGACTCACTACCTGCAGGAACACCCATATGCGGAACTCTGCTCGACGGTGAGAACATCTACGAACAACCACTGCCACAGCAGGGACTCATCATCATGGGAAACGAGGGAAAGGGCATTTCACCCGAAATCGCATCGCGTGTGAATCGCCGTCTACTCATTCCCAACTATCCTCAGAACAGGGCTACGGCAGACAGTCTGAACGTGGCGATTGCCACTGCCATTACCTGTGCTGAGTTCAGAAGACAAGCCAAATAAAAAAGTTTGGCACACTCTTTGCAATCTTTAGGGTAACAAGAACTATATCACGTAAGAATGACAAATCAGTTTTCAACAAATGTAGCACACGTACTTGCCTTTAGCCGCGAGGAGGCAACGCGTCTGTCCAGCCGCTCCGTTGGACCAGAGCATATCCTTCTTGGCATATTGCGCGAGCAGAATAATACCCTTACCAACCTGTTTCAAGAACTTGGCGTCGACTTGCAATGCCTGAAGGCAGAACTGGAGACAAGCGTCAGGGAAGAAGAGACAGGACAACCTATGCACACACGCGACTTACTACTGAACGAGCGTGCGAGCAACATTCTGAAGTTGGCAGTTCTGGAAGCCCGCATTCAGCACACGCAGGTGGTGGACGTGGAGCATCTGCTGCTGGCTATATTACACGATTCGGTAGACAACGGAGCGAAGAAAATTCTGGAGACAAACAATATGACATACGAAGATACCATTAACTATCTGAAGGCTCAGACAACGCCCACTCAGAACGGACTCGACCTGCCTGAAGAAGAGGATGATGACGACACGATGCCCACTGGCAACAACTCATCGAACCCGACTGGCAGTCATACTACGACTCAGACGAAAAAGACTGACTCGAAGACGCCCGTGCTCGACAATTTCTCGACCGACCTGACAGAAGCAGCACGAGAGGGAAAAATGGACCCCGTTGTGGGACGTGAGCGCGAAATACAGCGTGTGGTGGAGATTCTCTGCCGCAGAAAGAAGAACAATCCCATCCTGATCGGAGAACCGGGCGTGGGTAAGAGTGCCATTGTCGAAGGACTGGCCCAACTGATTGCTCGCCGACGCACTTCACCTGTGCTCTTCGGAAAGCGACTGGTGAACCTCGATATGACCTCGATTGTGGCAGGTACGAAGTATCGTGGACAGTTCGAGGAACGCATAAAGGCACTTATCAAAGAATTGGAGCAAAACCCTGATATTATTGTATTTATCGACGAGATACACACGATGATTGGAGCAGGTTCTGCCCCTGGAAGTATGGATGCTGCCAACATCATGAAACCAGCTCTTGCCCGTGGCACAATCCAGTGCATTGGTGCAACGACACTCGATGAATATCGTAACTCGATTGAAAAGGATGGCGCGCTGGAAAGACGCTTCCAGAAGGTTATTGTGGAACCGACAACGGCTGAAGAGACGCTGCAGATTCTGCAGAATATCAAGGACCGCTACGAGGAACATCACCACGTGACATACACTGACGAAGCGCTGCAGGCATGTGTCAAACTGACAGACCGATATGTCAACGACCGATTCTTCCCCGACAAGGCCATTGACGCAATGGACGAAACTGGCTCGCGCGTTCATCTTCAACACGCAGAGGTGCCGCCTTCAATCATTGAGAAGGAAAAGGAAATCGGATTCATCAAGGAGAAGAAACAAGTGGCGGTACGCAATCAGAACTTTGAATTGGCTGCTGGTTATCGTGATCGCCAGAAACAATTGGAAAATGAACTGGCTGAACTCCAGAAACAGTGGACTCAGGGCGATGCTTCGACCCGTGAGCAGGTAACTGACAAGGATGTGGCCGATGTTGTTTCGATGATGACTGGAGTCCCCGTTCAGCGTATGGCTGAAGCCGAGGGAATCAGGCTGAAAGGAATGGCCGACGAACTGAAGAGTTCGGTGATTGCCCAGGACAACGCCATCGACAAGATGGTGAAGGCCATTCAGCGCAATCGTGTTGGACTCCGCGAACCCAATCATCCCATTGGCGTGTTTATGTTCCTCGGTCCGACGGGTGTCGGTAAGACCTATCTTGCCAAGAAACTGGCAGAGTTTATGTTTGGTTCGGCTGATGCACTGATTCGCATCGACATGAGTGAATATACAGAGGCCTTCAACACCTCTCGCCTGATTGGTGCACCTCCGGGATATGTAGGTTATGAGGAAGGTGGTCAACTCACGGAGCGTGTGCGCCGCAAGCCCTACTCTATCGTTTTGCTCGACGAGATTGAGAAGGCTCACCCCAACGTCTATAATATGCTGCTGCAAGTGCTCGACGAGGGTCGTCTGACCGACGGAAATGGCCGTTTGATTGACTTCCGCAACACAGTCATCATCATGACTTCGAATGCGGGAACACGTCAGTTGAAGGAGTTTGGTCGTGGTGTAGGCTTCACGGCTGGTGGACAGATGGGTCTGAGTATCGATGACCGCGATAAGGAGTATGCTCGCTCCATCATTCAGAAAGCACTCTCAAAGCAGTTTGCACCTGAGTTCCTGAATCGTCTCGACGAAATCATCACTTTCGACCAACTCGATTTGGAGGCCATCAAGAAAATTGTTGACATTGAACTGAAAAGCCTCTATAAACGTATTGAGCAGATGGGCTATCAACTGGAAATCAGCGATCAGGCCAAGGAGTTTGTCGCCACGAAGGGTTACGATGTTCAGTTCGGTGCCCGACCTCTGAAACGCGCCATTCAGAACTATATCGAGGATGGTGTCTGCCAGAGAATCATTGATGGTGAACTACCTGCTGGCACGCTGATTAAGATTGATAAGCATGCTGAAAAAGAGGAACTTGTCTTCGAGTAATCAGCAACTTTAGGAGTCTATTGATTTAAAGATATTAGACATCTTTTTAACCCCTATATTTCTCGACGCATTGGTTATACAAAGAATCGATGCGTCGATTTTTATTACCTTCATTTTATTTTATGAAAGATTTAACATAAAAAACAACATGTTTAGTTGTTAATATCACAAATATTTGTTAACTTTGCAGTCATAATTAGGAACTCAAATTTATTAATAACTTAAACCAATATTGTATGAATAAAACTCTACGCTTTTCGCTACTCAGCATGCTGATGATGCTGTGTGGAACGATGTTTGCAGACGATGTAACGGTTACATTCACTGCAGGCACAGATGTTGGCACCCAAACCAATGCAGGAGCAGGTGCCGATGAAATGTCCAAGGATGGAATCACAATTTCTGTTACTAAAGGCGCTCTTGCTGCAGCACAATATCGTACAGCAAAAGGTGAAACCATGACAATTACCTCATCTGTTGGAAACATTACTAAAGTTGTTTTCACTTGTACAGCAAGTGATGATGCTCAGTATGGACCTGGTAATTTCACTGATGCTACAACAGGAAGTTATACCTATGAAGGAAAAGTCGGAACATGGACGGGTAATGCAGCATCGTTCTCTCTGACTGCTTCTTCTGCTCAGGTTCGTGCTACATCAATTGTTGTTACTGTCGGTGAAGGAAGTGATGATGGCGGTGGAGATGACCCCGTTACTCCCGATCCCGAAGTACAGACCGTTGCTAACATTGCAGCCTTCAAGGCTTTGGCTGCTAAAACTGAGGCTGAGTTGACTCTGACTAATGCAGAGGTTCTCTATGTGAATGGTACAAACGATATCTATGTACGTGATGCAACTGGTGCTATAGATTTCTTTAGAAGTGGTCTGACCTACACTGCTGGTCAGAAGTTAAATGGTTCTGTTATAGGTGTTTATGACCTTTACAACAACACTCCTGAACTCGTTAAGAGCGACAACACCAACGACTCTAAGATTACTGCTACCAGTGGTACTGTTACCGCTAAGAGCATTAATGCTGCTGATGCTGCCAACTACCTTTGCGACCTCGTTAAGTTCACGGGTGTTACTTTGACTGAAGCCGATGGCAAATACTATGTTGGAGACGTCCAGATCTACGACAAGTTCAAAGTGGTGAGCGGCACCCCCAGCACTTCTACAAGTTACGACATTGAAGGTATTATTATCATGTATGGTGATGTAGTTGAGATTTGCCCCATCAAGGATTACACAACAGGCACAACACCAGATCCAGACGATCCCGATGATGAAGTACAGACTGTTGCAAACATTGCTGCCTTCAAGGCTCTTGCTACTGGCACTGAGGCAGAACTCACACTTACAGATGCAGAAGTTCTCTATGTAAATGGAACTAATGACATGTATGTACGCGATGCTACTGGTGCAATCGACTTCTATAGGACAGACTTAACCTTCACAGCAGGTCAGAAACTAAATGGCTCTGTCATTGGCAAATACGATGTTTTCAAGAACACTCCGGAACTCGTTAAGAGCGACAACACCAACGACTCCAAGATTACTGCCACAAGCGGAACAGTAACAGCCAAGAGTATTGATGCTACTGAAGCAGCCAACTACATCTGCGACCTTGTTAAGTTCTCGGGTGTAAAACTGACCAATATGGATGGAAAGTTCTATGTTGCTGACGTACAGGTTTACGACAAGTTCAAGGTGGTCAGCGGCACTCCTGACGAAACTACAAGTTATGATATTGAGGGTATCTTGATTATGTACGGCGATGTGATAGAAATCTGCCCTGTTAAGGATTACACTGATGGAACGACTCCTGATCCAGGCGAAGACGAGATTATCACTGCTACAATCGCTGAGTTCAATGCTGCTGCCGAGAGCACAGACGTTTGGTACAAACTCTCTGGTGAGGTTAGCAATTTGAAGGATGGCGACCAGTATGGTAACTTCGACCTGACCGATGCATCTGGTTCTGTCTATGTCTATGGTCTGCTCTCAGAGAAGGGTGGCGAAAAGAAGCAGTTCCAGGCTCTTGCTGCCGAGAAAGGCATCAAGAACGGCTGTAAGATTACCATCATCGGTAACCGTGGTTCTTACAAGGACAAGATTGAGGTGATGAACGCCTACTTTGTAAGTGTCGACGAGGCTGCTCCTGCAGAGCTTGTCATCAGTGGCGAAGCAGAGTTTGTTGAGTCCACAACTGTGACCATTACCCCATCTGACGTTGACCACGATGTCTACTATACCCTCGACGGAAGCGATCCTTCTGACTATACAACAGCAACACGCTACACCGAACCATTTGTCATCACTGAGACCTGCACCGTTCGTGCATGGGAAGAGGACACTGAACTCTTTGCTGAGAAGACGTTCACAAAGGTTGGCACAGAAGCTGAGACCATCACTGTTGAGGACGTGATTGCAGCTGCTCCTGAAAGTACAACTGCTGCCGATGGCCAGCAGAAAGTATGGGTGAAGGGCTACATCGTAGGCTATGTCAATGGTCAGGCTTATGATACAGGTGCTGTCTTCGGCGTTGAAGGCTGTGAAGTGAAGACCAATCTGTTGCTTGCATCATGGCCGAGGTGGCCGATTACCGATCCTGCTGAGACCGATGTTACCAAGTGTGTTCCTGTTCAGCTGCCTTCTGGCGACGTTCGTAACGCACTGAACCTGCAGGAGAATCCAGACAACTACGGTAAGGAAGTGAAGGTTTTGGGCTATGTCCTGAAGTACTTCAACGTTCCTGGCGTGAAGAACGTAACTGCTTATGAGTTCACTGGTAACACCAGCGTTGAACTGCAGAATGTCGAGACCCTGACAAACGGCAAGAAGTACAACGTTGCCGGTCAGCGTGTCAATGACAACTACAAGGGCATCGTTATCATGAATGGTAAGAAATTCATGGTAAAGTAAGCCTCCCTACTCTATTCTCTATAAGAGAATTTACAACTAGTGGCAACACCCTTCGTTTAGGGCTGTTGCCACTCTTTTTTTTCTTTTTTACCAATATATATGGTTTTTTTGTTAATTAGTTTGGTTTTTAAGTTTAATTTTATTAACTTTGTGCGCTGAAATAGTAGCCAAGAACAATATATTACTACAATAATTATTAACTAATCTAATTAAAATGTATGTCTGGTAATTTCAATTACATGAGAACGACACTCGTGTCGCTCCTGCTGTTGATAGCAGGTACGCTATCAGCGCAGACCATCAAAGGAAATGTTGCGGACAATACGGGCGAACCCATTATCGGAGCCACTGTGATGGAACAGGGCGTAACCGGCAATGGAACCGTTACCGATATTGATGGCAACTTCTCGTTAGCGCTTAAGGGCTCGTCAAAGAAACTGCAGGTTTCATACGTGGGTATGAAGTCGCAAGTGGTTGACGTGACTGGACAAAGCAATGTAAACATTATGCTGGAAGACGAAGCAACAAGTCTGAACGACGTGGTTGTCATCGGTTACGGCACTGTAAAGAAAAAGGACTTGACTGGTTCTGTAGCCACTGTCAATAGCGACGTACTGCAGGCTGTGCCTGTTGCCAACGCTTCTGAGGCTCTTACCGGTAAGATGCCTGGTGTGCAGATCACGACAACTGAAGGTTCACCTGACGCAGAAGTGAAGATTCGCGTGCGTGGTGGTGGTTCGATCACACAGTCGAACGACCCGCTTTACATCGTCGACGGCTTCCCCGTTGATGGTATCAGCGACATCCCCGCCAACGATATCGAAGACATCACCGTGCTGAAGGATGCTTCTTCAACCGCTATCTACGGTTCTCGTGGTGCTAATGGTGTAATCCTCGTTACTACAAAGAGTGGTAAGAGCGGCAAGACCAATGTTAGTTACAACGCTTACTACAGTTGGAAGAAGATTGCCAAGAAACTCGACGTCATCGGTGCTCGCGACTATGCTACATGGCAATATGAGTTGGCTCTGCTGAAGAACAACAACGATCCTTCGAAGATTTCGTCCTACACCGACTATTTCGGAAACTACCAGGACATTGATATGTACGACAATGTTGAGACCAACGACTGGCAAGACCTCGTCTACGGCCGCACAGGCAACACCTTCAACCACAATATCAATATCAATGGTGGTTCGGAGAACATCAAGTATGCCTTCAGTTATGCCCACATGAACGATAAGGCCATCCAGGTTGGTTCAAACTTCAAGCGCGACAACTTCTCGCTGAAACTGAACACCAAGCCGACCAAGCGCACAACGCTCGACTTCCAGGCTCGCTACGCCGACACCGATATTCGTGGTGGTGGCGCCAACGATGCTACTGGTAGTTACGATTCAGACCATCGTCTACGCTACGCTATCCTCTTCTCTCCGTTCCCTCTGAAGAACTTCGATGCTTCTGCAGGTAGTGACGACGATGAACTGGGTAACCTCTACAACCCGCTGCAGGTTCAGAAGGACAACGACCGCAAGAAGAACCGTAAGAACCTGAATATCGCAGGTAGTTTCGGTTGGGAGGTCTATGAGAACCTTCGCCTGAAGACTGAGTTCGGTTACGACGACTACACAGAGAACGATAAGCGTTACTGGGGGCTCTCAACCTATTATATTAAGAATGTACCCGCTGTTGACGTTCAGAACATGCCGGCTATCCGCATCACGGATACTTCGCGTCATCGTTTCCGCAACACCAACACTGCCAACTACGACTTCAAGAAGATTCTCAATAGCGATTTCCACACGCTCAATGTTCTTGTCGGTCATGAGTACATCATCACTAAGAAGCATGTTGACGCTGACGAGGCCCACGGATATCCCGTTGACTTCGATGCTCCTACAGCATGGCGCCTCAGCGCACAGGCTCAGGCACCCTACAGCATTGACGATGTATACAGTGCTGACGACAAACTTCTCTCCTTCTTCGGACGTGTTAACTACAACATCCTCGACCGCTATCTCGTTAGCGCAACGTTCCGTGCCGATGGTAGTTCGAAGTTCTCTAAGGAAAACCGTTGGGGTTACTTCCCCTCAGCAGCCATCGCTTGGCGTATTTCTTCTGAGCCGTTCATGGCTGGAACAACCAAGTGGCTCGACGACTTGAAACTCCGTCTGAGTTATGGTACTGCTGGTAACAACAATATCCCCGTTGGACAACTTGTTCAGATGTACGTACCAAAGACTACCTCTTGGGTAAACGGCATCACATCTTACTGGGCTCCCTCTAAGACAATGGCTAACCCCGACCTGAAGTGGGAAACAACTATTACTCGTAACGTCGGTCTTGACTTCACACTCTTCGGAGGCGCTCTGAATGGTAGCATCGAAGGCTACATCAACACCACGAAGGATCTGCTCATTGAATTCCCCGTTGGTGGAACAGGCTACGACACTCAGTATCGTAACATGGGTAAGACCGAGAACAAGGGTGTTGAACTTAGCCTCACCTGGCACGCAGTGAACAAGAAGGACTGGGGCATTGACCTCGGTGGCAACATCGCCTTCAACCGCAATAAGATCAAGAGCCTCGGTATCATGGAAGACTACGGTTGGAACACCAACTGGGCTTCTACTGAAATCGGCAACGACTACATGATTGCTGTGGGCGAACAGCTCGGTACGCTCATGGGCTACAAGCTCGCCGGCTCTGGCCGCTACGAAGTGAGCGACTTCTCCGGCTACGACGAGAAGGAAGGCTGGCTCGGACCTGACGGCAAACCCATTCAATCTATTATCGGCGAAGTGCGTCCTGGCTCATTGAAGCTGATGGATATCGCCGGCGCAGAGGATGGTGGTCCTGACGGACAGATCACGGCTGATGATATCACGAAGATCGGTACCGTCAATCCCGACCTCTTCGGTGGTTTCAACATCAACGTTCGCGCTTATGGCTTCGACCTCGCAGCCAACTTCAACTATAGCATCGGCAATCAGGTCTACAACGCCAACAAGATTGAGTACACCTCTACTTCGAAGTATCAGTATCGCAGCCTCTCCAGCATCATGGAGGCAGGCAAGCGCTGGACCAACCTCGATCCCGCCACAGGACTGCTCTCCAACGATCCTGCCCGCCTGGCCGAGCTCAACCAGAACACCACCATGTGGAGTCCCTACATGTCGAAGTTCGTGCTCACCGACTGGGCCCTCGAGGATGCTTCCTTCCTGCGCCTCAACACGCTGAGCCTGGGCTACACCCTGCCCACCACGCTCACCAGCAAGATTGGCATTGGCAGCCTCCGCTTCTACGTAACTGGCTATAACCTTATCACCATCACCGACTACACAGGTTTCGATCCTGAGGCCGACGGTATTCGCAAGACGGCCCTCACGCCTAACTGCGACTACTCGTGCTATCCGCGCAGCCGCTCGTTCGTTGTTGGTCTGAACTTGAATTTCTAAAAAATGAGGAGGACAAACATTATGAAGAATTATATTAAACTGTCTATATTATCGCTTTCCGTGATGGGACTGGCTTCGTGCGACATGGACGCACCCAGCATCTCTTCACTCGACGAATCTTCGGTGTTCGCCACCTACTCGCTGGCTGAGGCCGAAGTCATGTCGATTCACGTGTCGTTCGGCGAAACCAACTCCTACCGCGGACGTTTCCTGCCTTACTACGGCATCAACACCGACGTTGAATGGGGTAACTCGCCATCCTACAACGACCGACTGACCGACAAGCAGAGCCTGTGGAACTACAACACGCTCGAGGCTAATGGCCAGATGAACACCACCAACAATGCCTATGCTAAGTTCTATGAGGGCATTGAGCGCGCCAACCTTGCTATCAAGGGTCTCCGCGCCTATGGTAACATTGAGAACAATCCGGATATGGCTCAACTGCTCGGTGAGGCTCTCACCCTGCGTGCCGTTATCTACAACGACCTCGTAAAGGCTTGGGGCGACGTTCCTGCTCGTTTCGAGCCCAACAACTCCGACAACCTCTATCTGCCGCGTACAAACCGCGACGTCATCTACAAGCAACTGCTTGCTGACCTCGAAGAGGCTTCAAACTACTGCTATTGGGCTAACGAGAACAAGATTACAAAGACTACCGAGCGTGTCAGCAAGGATTTCGTGAAGGGTCTGCGTGCTCGTATTGCTCTCTATGCTGGTGGCTATGGACTTCGTGGCGACGGCTATCGTCTGTCGAAGGACGCCGATCTGGCTCCCTCAAAGATGTTTGAGATTGCCCGCAAGGAGTGTGAGGAAGTCATTGCCCATGGTACATCTAAACTCGAAGGCTTCAAGGACAACTTCCTGAAACTCTGTCAGGACAACGTAACTGCTGGTGGAGAGAGCCTTTGGGAAATCCCCTTCTCTGCAGGTCGTGGCCGCGTGCTCTATACATGGGGTGTAAAGCACAATGCTAAGGACCAGTACACGCAGCAGGCACAGGGTGGTGTAAACGGACCCGTTCCGACTCTCTACTACGACTACGATTCTGAAGAC